>JALHQP010000100.1 GCA_022841885.1 Aquincola sp.
GTCGCCGCGCCGCGCTGCGCCCTCGAGCAGCGCGCTGCCGGCCACCAACAGCGCGGTCGACAGCCAGAGCTGCCAGGGCATGGACAGGCGTGTCCAGTCGCTCGCCTGGTCCATGCGCATCGCGTAGGCGGCCAGGAAGAGCGCGAACAGCGCGCTGGCGACGCCGATGAAGACCCACAGGCCGATCGACAGCGTGGCCGGGCGCTGCTCGGGCAGCGGCCAGGTGGCGGCCGATACGCTCATGCCGGGGCCTCCTTCGGTTCGGGCGGCGGCGCACCCTCGGGCTCCAGGCCACCTTCGGCGAGCGGCGCGTTCTGGGCGATGAAGTCCTCCTTCGCGCCAGGCACGCTGTAGGCATAGGCCCAGCGGTGCACGACGGGCAGGGTGGCGCCCCAGTTGCCGTGGCGCGGCGGCGTGTCGGGCGTGAACCACTCGAGCGAGGCCGCGCGCCAGGGGTTCGGCCCGGCCACGCGCCCGTGCTTCAGGCTCCACAGCAGGTTGAACACGAACAGCAGCTGCGCCACGCCGACGATCAGCGCCGCGATCGTGATCAGCTCGTTGAGCACATGCGCCGACTGCGGAATGAACTGGTAGTCGGCGTAGTGGTGGTAGCGCCGCGGCATGCCGAGCACGCCCAGGTAGTGCATCGGGAAATAGATCGCGTAGGTGCCCAGGAACGTGATCCAGAAGTGCCACTGGCCGATCGCGTCGTTGAGCATTCGGCCGGTGATCTTCGGGTACCAGTGGTAGATGGCACCGAACACCACCAGCAGCGGCGCCACCCCCATCACCATGTGGAAGTGGGCGACGACGAAGTAGGTGCCCGACAGCGGGATGTCGACGCTGACGTTGCCGAGGAACAGGCCGGTCAGCCCGCCGAGCACGAAGGTCATCAGGAAGGCCAGCGCGAACAGCATCGGCACCGTCAGGTGGATGTCGCCGCGCCACAGCGTGAGCGCCCAGTTGTAGACCTTGATCGCGGTGGGCACCGCGATGATCAGCGTGCTGGTGGCGAAGAAGAAGCCGAACCAGGGGTTCATGCCGGCCACGAACATGTGGTGCGCCCAGACGATGAACGACAGGCCGCCGATGATCACGATGGCCCAGACCATCGTGCGGTAGCCGAAGATGGCCTTGCGCGCGTGCACGCTGATCAGGTCCGAAACCAGGCCGAAGGCCGGCAGCGCGACGATGTAGACCTCGGGGTGGCCGAAGAACCAGAACAGGTGCTGGAACAGCAGCGGGCTGCCACCCTTGTAGTCGGTGACCTGGCCCATCGACACCAGCGCGGGCATGAAGAAACTGGTGCCCACGGTTTCGTCGAGCAGCATCATCACGCCCGACACGAACAGGGCCGGGAAGGCGAGCAGCGCGAGGATGGTGGCCACGAAGATGCCCCACACCGACAGCGGCATGCGCATCAACGTCATGCCGCGGCAGCGCGCCTGCAGTACGGTGGTCACGTAGTTCAGGCCGCCCATCGTGGTGGCGACGATGAACACCACCAGCGACACCAGCATCAGGATGATGCCGCCGTCGTGGCCGGGCGTGCCGGGCAGGATGATGGCTGGCGGGTACAGCGTCCAGCCGCCGCCGGTCGGGCCGCCGGGTACGAAGAAGCTGGCGATCAGGATCAGCACCGACAGGAAGTACACCCACACGCTGAGCATGTTCATGTACGGGAACACCATGTCGCGCGAGCCGCACATCAGCGGGATCAGGTAGTTGCCGAAGCCGCCGAGGAACAGCGCCGTCAGCAGGTAGATCACCATGATCATCCCGTGCATGGTGACGAACTGGTAGTAGCGCTCGGCGTTGATGAACTCGAACTGGCCCGGGTAGCCGATCTGCAGCCGCATCAGGTTGGACAGCACCAGGCCGACCAGGCCGACGAGGATGGCGATCGACGCGTACTGGACCGCGATGACCTTGTGGTCCTGGCTCCACACGTAACGCTGGATGAAGCCCTGCGGCTCGTGGGCGTCGTGCTCGTGATGGTGTTCGTCGGCGTAGGACATGGTCGATCCTCAGCAGCGCACGGCCGCCCGAAGCCGCTGAGCGCCCCGTCGGGGGGCAGCGAGCGAAAGCGAGCGTGGGGGTTTCATGTCAGCGCTGGGCCTTGATGTAGTCCACGAGTGCATTCAGCTCCTCGTCGGTCAGCGGCACCGGGGGCATCACGTTGGGGAAGCCGGCAATGTCGCGCGACTGCGGGTTGCGGATGAACTCGCGCAGGAAGGCCTCGTCGACTTGGACCGTGCCGCCGCCTTCCAGTTTCTCCTGTTTACCGAACAGGCCTTTCCAGGTCGGCCCCACGCCCGCGCTGCCGTCGACCGTGTGGCAGCCGGCGCAGGCCTTGGACTGGGCCAGCTCGCGCCCGCGCGCCAGCGGATCGCTGGCCGCGGCCGTGCGCTGGGCAGCGAAGCTGGGCAGGCCAGCGCGCCACGCATCGAAGTCCGCCGGCTCGACGACGCGCACGAAGCCGCGCATGTCCGGGTGGCCGACACCGCACAGCTGCGCGCACATGGCCTCGTAGCGCCCGGCCTTCATCGGCGTGAACCAGAAGCTGCTGACCTGGCCCGGCACGATGTTCATGCGCGAGCGGAACTGCGGCACGTAGAAGTCGTGCAGCACGTCGTGTGACCGCAGGATCATGTTGACCGGCTTGCCCAGCGGCAGCCGCAGTTCGTTGTCGTCCACCAGCGTGTCGTCGGCGCCGGCGGCGTCGCTGGGGTCGAGACCGAAGGGGTTGGCGGCGCTGACGAAGCGCGCGTCGCTGCCGCCGAGCTTGCCGTCGGCACCGGGGAAACGGAAGCGCCAGCGCCACTGCTGGCCCAGCACCTCGACGGTCATGGCCTCGCGCGGCGGGCGCACGTAGTCGGCGTAGACCCACAGGCCCGGCGCCAGCAGCGCGGCAATGCCCACCGAGGTGATGATGATCAGGCGCCGCTCGAGGCGGTGGTCGTTCGGCTGGTAGGCCGCCTTGTGGCCCTCGCGGTGGCGGAAGCGCCACAGCGTGTAGGCCACGAACAGCGTGATGACGACGAAGAACAGCCCGGTGATGACCACCGTGATCTGCAGCGTGTCGTCCATCGTCTTCCAGTTCGACGCCAGTGGCGGCAGCCACCACGGCGTGAACAGGTGAAACAGGACCGACGCGACGACCAGGACGACGAAGACGACAGCGATGGCCATGACGGGCGCCGGTCGGCCTCGTCAGGCCGCAGGCCCAGGACGACGCAGTTTCCAGTACAGCACCGCGGCAGCCAGGCCGAATGCCAGGTGGGCCAGGAAGGTGGCCCAACCACGCATCTCGATGAACCAGGGCATCCACGCGGTCATGCCGTGGAAGTTGACGAAGTACAGCAGCGCACCGAAGCCGATGCCCAGTGCCTCGATCGAGCCCACGCTGTCCTCGCGGTGCAGCACCGCCACCACGGCGGCCAGCACGAGGCCGAAGGCCACGCCCAGCGCATAGTGCGTCAGCAGCGCCACGCTGACGACCCATAGGTCGAACTCGGACGTGAACGCGGTTTGCGCGCCCAGCGCGATCGCCGCGACCAGGTGCGAACTGCGCCAGGGGCCCTCGGCATCGAACATCGCCACCCAGGCGAGCTCGATCACCATCAGCACCGCGCCGGCAGCAAAGCCCGCCACCGCCGCCGCCGTCCAGTCGGGTGTGTGCCGTCGCCAATCGGCGAGGTTCAGGTGCAGGTCCATGTTGCCTCCGTCGATCGGGTTGACGGGTCACCCGGGCCCAAGGCCCGGGCGATCAGGGGAACGCAGGGATGTTGGGTTCTTCGCCTTCGAAATGGCCTTCGGGATGCGCCGTGGTCAGCAGGGTCTCGATCTCGGCCACACGCGAACGCGGTACGTCGACCATCAGCAGCAACTGGCCGGACTCGATCGCGCCTTCAAAGCGCGCCAGGCGCTTGCTGGGCACCGACACGCCGATCATGCTGGCGGCCCAGGCGCCGATGGGGGCCCCGACGATCGCGAGGACGGCAGCCACGCCCCAGTGCGGCGCATCACCGGACATCGAGAAGAACAGCACCGCGACCACGCCGGCCACGGCACCCGCCGCGGCACCGACCACCAGGCCGAGCTGGGCCGCGCGCACGACATCCGAGGTCTGCAGGATGTTGGCCGGGTGCAAGCCGGTCATGTCCGTGCCTTCGCGCGCCGCGAAGTGGATATGCGACTCGTCGATCCGCGCCAGCAGCAGATCGTCCATCGTCCGCCGGGCACTCGCCAGGTCGGGCAGAAGCCAGTAGATGCGCCTGCGCATGGTCGTCTCCTCTTGAGGCCTGTGAACGGCCCTGTTGCGACACCACGGTGTGGAACTTGTACACCCGCGCGCCGCCTGCCGCAAGCGGACTGCCCTGGGGCCGCCCCGGGTGAAGGGTCACGCGAACGAGCGCGCTCGCGCGCGCGTGCGCGAGCGCGCGGCATGTCCTGATCTAATGCGCGACCATGAGCGATGACGACGACCTGCGCCCGCCCGGTGCCTGGGCACTGGCCGCGCGCCAGACGCTGCGCGACTTCCGCGCCGGCGAGTTGCGCCTGCTGCTGGTGGCCGTCACGCTGGCGGTGGCTGCGCTGACCGCGGTGGGCTTCTTCGCCGACCGGCTCGAGCGCGGCCTCGGCCGCGACGCGCGCCAGCTGCTCGGCGGCGATGCGATCGTCGCCAGCGACAAGCCGACGCCGCAGGCCTTCGTCGACGAGGCGCGGCGGCGCGGTCTGTCGGTGGCCACCACCTCGTCCTTCCCGAGCATGGGCCGCGCGCCCGACGACAAGGGCGGCGCCTCGCGCCTGGTGGCGGTGAAGGCGGTCAGCGAGGCCTACCCGTTGCGCGGGCGCCTGAAGCTGTCGCGCGAGCCCGGCGGCGGCGCGTTCGACGCCGCCGGCGCGCCCGAGCCCGGCAGCGTGTGGGTCGACGCCCAGCTGCTCGACGCGCTGCAGCTGAAGATGGGCGACACGCTGCTGCTCGGCGACGCGGCGCTGAAGATCGCGCGCATCGTCGCGGTCGAGCCCGACCGCGGCGCCGGCTTCATGAGCTTCGCACCGCGCGTGATGCTCGGCCATGCCGACCTCGCGGCCACGGGTCTGATCCAGCCTGCCAGCCGCGTCACCTGGCGCCTCGCGGTGGCCTCGCCGGCCGGGCGCGACGCCGAGGTGTCGGCCTATGTGCGCTGGGCCGAGGAACAGCTGGCGCAGCAGCACCTGCGCGGCGTGCGCGTCGAGTCGATGGAGTCGGGCCGGCCCGAGATGCGCCAGACGCTTGACCGCGCGAGCAAGTTCCTTAACCTGGTCGCGCTGCTCGCGGCGCTGCTCGCGGCGGTGGCGGTGGCGATCGCTTCGCGCGACTTCGCCGAGCGCCACCTCGACGACTGCGCGATGCTGCGCGTGCTCGGCCAGCCGCAGCGCTCGATCGCCTGGGCCTACACGATCGAGTTCGCCGTGCTCGGCCTGGGCGCCAGCCTGGCCGGTGTGTTGGTGGGCCTCGCGGTGCACAACGTCTTCATCTTGCTGCTGGCCGGGTTGGTGCAGGTGGACCTGCCGGCCGTGGGTGCCTGGCCGGCGCTCTTCGGCCTCGGCGTCGGCCTGACGCTGCTGCTCGGTTTCGGCCTGCCGCCGGTGCTGCAGCTGGCCAAGGTGCCGCCGCTGCGCGTGATGCGGCGCGATGTCGGTGCGCTCAAGGCCACCTCGCTCGCGGTGCTGGCCGCGGGCACGCTGGGCTTCGCGCTGCTGCTGCTGGCGGTGGCGTCGGACCTGAAGCTGGGCCTGATCGCGGTGGGGGGCTTCGCGGCGGCGATCGCGCTCTTCGCGCTGCTGGCCTGGGGCGCGGTCGCGCTGCTCAAGCGCGCGGTGCCCGAAGCCGGGGCACCACGCTGGTGGACCTTGGGAGCCAGCGCGCCGCGCTGGCTCGTGCTGGCTACACGCCAGCTCGCCGCCCGGCCTGCCTTTGCCGTGCTGCAGGTGTCGGCGCTGTCGGTCGGCCTGCTGGCACTCGTGCTGCTGGTCCTGCTGCGCACCGACCTGATCTCGAGCTGGCGTGCGGCCACGCCGCCGGACGCGCCGAACCGCTTCGTCATCAACATCCAGCCCGAGCAGGCCGAGCCTTTCCGCGCCGCACTCGCGCGCGCCGGCGTCCAGCGCTACGACTGGTACCCGATGATCCGCGGCCGGCTGGTCACGGTGAACGGCAAGCCGGTGCAGCCCGACGACTACGTGGCCGACCGCGCCAAGCGCCTGGTCGAGCGTGAGTTCAACCTCAGCCACTCGGCACAGATGCCCGGACACAACAGCGTGGCGGCGGGGCGCTGGACCGCCGAGGAGGCCGACGCGCTGAGCGTCGAGGAGGGCCTGGCGAAGGAACTGGGCCTCAAGCTCGGCGACCGCATCGGCTTCGACATCGCGGGCCAGGTTCGCGAGGGCAAGATCACCAGCCTGCGCAAGGTGGACTGGGGCTCGATGCGCGTCAACTTCTTCGTCATCTTCCCGCTGTCGTCGATGCCGGACGTGCCGTCGACCGTGATCACCGCCTTTCGCGCCCCGCCGACGCTCAACGGCTTCGACAACGCGCTGTCGCGCGACTTCCCGAACATCACCAATGTCGACGTGTCGGCGCAGATCGACCAGGTTCAGCGCGTGCTCGGGCAGGTGATCCGTGCGGTCGAGTTCCTGTTCGCGTTCACGCTCGCGGCCGGGCTGGTGGTGCTGTTCGCCGCGGTCAGCGCCACGCGCGAGGCGCGCGCCAAGGAGTTCGCGATCATGCGGGCCCTGGGGGCCGGGCGCGTGCTGCTGTCGCAGGTGCAGCGGGCCGAGCTGGCGGGTGTCGGTGCCTTGGCGGGGCTGCTGGCGTCGATCGCAGCCATCGTCGTCGGCTGGGCCCTGGCGCGCTTCGCCTTCGAGTTCCAGTGGACCGCTTCGCCCTGGGTGCCGCTGGCCGGTGCGGCCGCGGGGGCGTTGCTGGCGCTGGCGGCGGGCTGGTGGGGGCTGCGCGAGGTGCTGCGGCGCCCGGTGGTCGAGACGCTGCGGCGCGCGACCAGCGAGTAGGCCGGGCGGCGGCCTGCGTTTCGTCCGCCGTCGCTGCAGTTCGTCCGCCTTTGGCGTCCTCCGGTCTCAGACCGCTCGCGCAGCGGCACCGGGCTGCCTAGAGTTCGCTCCATCGCAAGAGCACATGACTGCAAGGAGCCCAACATGAACCGCATCGACACCCTGATCCAGCGCGGCATCGCCATCGCCCTGGCCGCCACCGTGACGCTGGCCGTGCTGGGCAGCATCGACCGCCTGGCCTCGCGCGACCTGGCCGCCGACGCGCTGCTGTCGCAGCAGGGCACGAGCGCTGCCCTGCGGGCCTGACGCTCCTTCCGTTTCCACAAGCACAAAGCCCGGCCATTGGCCGGGCTTTGTGCTTTGCGTGGCGGGCCGGGCTCAGGCGGCCTGCTGCTGCTCCATCAGGCCCATCTCGGCGCTGGACATCAACGCTTCGATGTCGACCAGGATCAGCATGCGGTCCTTGGAGCCGTCGGCGCCGGCGATGTTGCCGATGCCGGTGATGTAGGAGGTGTCGACGCTGGACGAGGCCATCTCCGGCGCCGGCTTGACCTGGTCGCCGCCGAGTTGCATCACGTCCGACACCGAGTCGACGACCGCGCCGACGACGCGGCCGCGTACGTTGAGCACGATCACGACCGTGAACGAGTCGATGTCGGTCTTCTCGCAGCCCAGCTTCACGCGCAGGTCGACGATCGGCACGATGGTGCCGCGCAGGTTGACCACGCCCTTGATGAACACCGGCGCATTGGCGATGCGCGTGGGCTGCTCGTAGCTGCGGATCTCCTGCACGCGCAGGATGTCGATGCCGTACTCCTCCGCGCCGAGGCGGAAGGTGAGGAACTCGCCGCCGGCCACGCTGCCCTGGTGGGCGGCCTGCACGGCACGGTTGACTTCGTGTTGGGCGACCTGGGCGGCGTCGTTGATCATGTCCATGGGGTCCTCGCTCGGGAGAGATGCCTTGACGGCTGTGTCGGTTATCGGTCGGTGGGGCGCGAACTGAAGGGTCGCGCGATCAGAAGGTTTCCCAGTCGCCTTCGGGCGCCTTGGCTGTGGCCACGGGGGCCGCAGCCGTCGGCCTGGCGGGGGCGGGTCGGGCGGTTGCGGCCGGCCTGGCCACGGCCTTGGTCAGGGTCGGCATCGACGCCGGGCGCTTGGCGGGTGCCGCTGCGGCGATCTGCAGGGCCGCGGGCGTAGCCGCCGCCTTGGCGTCGACCTTGAAGGTGGCCACCAGGCTGGTCAGCGTGCCGGCCTGGCCCTTCAGGCTTTCGGCGGCGGCGGCGGACTGCTCCACCAGCGCGGCGTTCTGCTGCGTCATCTGGTCGAGCTGGGTCACCGCGATGTTGACCTGGCCGATGCCTTCGCTTTGCTCCGACGAGGCCGCGGTGATCTCGCCGATCGTGTCGCTGACGCGCTGCACGCTGGCCATGATCTCCTGCATCGTCGTGCCGGCATCGCCCACCAGGCGCGAACCGGCGTCGACCTTCTCGACGCTGCTGCCGATCAGGCCCTTGATCTCCTTGGCGGCCTGCGCGCTGCGCTGCGCCAGGCTGCGCACTTCCGAGGCCACGACCGCGAACCCGCGGCCCTGCTCGCCGGCGCGCGCCGCTTCGACTGCGGCGTTCAGCGCCAAGATGTTGGTCTGGAACGCGATGCCGTCGATGGTGCCGATGATGTCGGCGATCTTGCGACTGCTCTGGTTGATCTCTTCCATCGTCGCGACCACCTGCGACACCACGCTGCCGCCACGCTGGGCCACGCTGGCGGCGCTGGCCGCCAGCTGGTTGGCGGTGCGCGCCGAGTCGGCGGTGTGCTTGACCGTGCCGGTCAGCTGTTCCATCGACGAGGCGGTCTCCTGCAGGTTCGACGCGGCCTGTTCGGTGCGGCTGGACAGGTCGGCGTTGCCGACCGCCACTTCGGTACTCGCGGTCTGGATGCTGTCGGCCGACTGGCGGATGCCGCGCACCAGCTCCTGCAGGCGTTGCTGCATTGCCGACAGCGCGCGCTTGAGGTCGGCGATCTCGTCGCGGCCTTCGACCGTCACCGAGACGGAGAGGTCGCCACCGGCGATCTGTTCGGTCTCGGCCACGGCCTGGCGCAGCGGTTGCGTCACCGAGCGCGTGATCAGCCAGCCGGCGAGACCGGCCACGGCCAGGCTCGCGGCCAGCAGGCCGAGCAGCAGCACTTTGGCGCGCTGCACTTCGCTCGTCAGGGCCTGGGTGCCGGTGGTGACACGTTCTTCCTGGAACTTGACCAGGTGCTCGATCGCGTCGAGGTAGGACGTCACCGACGGCAGCATCTTGTCTTTCAGCAGCTTGGCGCCGCCTTCGGTGTTGCCGGCCTTGAGCAGGCCGAACACCTCGTCGCGCGTCGCGATGTAGGCCTTGCGCTCGTCGCCGATCTTGGCCAGCAGGGCCTTGCCCTTCTCGCTGTCGATCGACTTGGCCAGGTCTTCCTGGTTCTTCGAGATCTGGGCCGAGGTGGCCTTGATCATCGGCTCGAAGTGGCCCGCGACGGCCGAGTTGTTGCCCGACTGGGCGATCGCCACCGTGCGGTTGGCATTCAGTTCGGTGAGCCCCCGCCATTGTTCGGCCAGGCCGGCGCGACGCTCCAGCTCCAGCAGCTGCTGCAGCGACTGCTCGCTCGACGTCAGGCGCTGGTAGGCGATGCCGACGATCAGCGCCAGCAGCACGAGCACGAGACCGAAGCCCAGCGTCAGGCGGGGTCCGGTCCTCCATTGATTCAGTCGCACGGGAACTCCTTGGAAAGAAGGGGAAAGAGATCAGGCGGCCTGCAGCCGGAAGGTCGACACCAGGCCGGCCAGCTTGGTGGCTTGATCCTTCAGGCTTTCGGCGGCGGCGGCGGACTGCTCCACCAGCGCGGCGTTTTGCTGCGTCATCTGGTCGAGCTGGGTCACGGCCACGTTGACCTGGCCAATGCCCTGGCTCTGCTCGGTGGCCGCGGCGCTGATCTCGCCGATGATGTCGGTGACGCGCTGCACGCTGGCCACGATCTCGTTCATCGTGCTGCCTGCGTTCTGCACCAGTTGCGAGCCCGACTCGACGCGCTCGACGCTGGCGCCGATCAGGGCCTTGATCTCCCGGGCCGCTTCGGCGCTGCGTTGCGCCAGCGAACGCACCTCGCCAGCGACGACCGCGAAGCCGCGGCCCTGCTCGCCGGCGCGCGCGGCTTCGACGGCGGCGTTCAGGGCCAGGATGTTGGTCTGGAACGCGATGCCGTCGATGGTGCCGATGATGTCGGCGATCTTCTTCGAGCTGGTCTGGATCTGGTCCATCGTCGTGACGACCTGGGTCACGACCTCGCCGCCGCGCTGGGCCACGCTGGCGGCCGACGAGGCGAGCTGATTCGCGGTACTGGCGCTGTCGGCGCTCTGGCGCACGGTGCCGGTGAGCTGTTCCATCGAGCTCGCCGTCTGCTGCAGGCTCGACGCCGCCTGTTCGGTGCGCGACGACAGGTCGGCGTTGCCCGAGGCGACCTCGACGCTGGCGACCTGGATCGTCTCGGCGGCGCCACGCACCTGGCCGACCAGCGCGTGCAGGCGCTGCTGCATCGCGGCCAGCGCGCGCAACAGGTCGGCGGTCTCGTCGCGGCCCGTGGTCTCGATGCGTTGCGACAGGTCGCCTTCGGCGATCGCGCCGGCGGCGCGCTGCGCGTCCGTCAGCGGGCGGCAGATCGACAGCATGTTCACCAGTGTCAGCGGCACCACCACCACCAGCGCCAGCCCGAGCGCGGCCAGCAGCACGAAACGCGCCATCGAGGCGGCGGCGTCGCTGTGGGCCTTGACCTCGGTGGCTTCGGCGTTGATCAGCGTGCTCAGCTTCTCGAGGTGTGCCTCGGCGCCGCGGATCTGCGCCTTGGCGCGCGCGTCGAGCAGCTTGTTGGCGGCGGCGGCGTTGTCATAGCCGCTGGCGAGCACCTGGCGGAACACGCCTTCGGCGCCCTTGGCGTAGGCTTCCAGATCGGCGCGCAGCTGGCGCAGGATCGCGTTGTCGGCGTCCTCCTCGCCCTGCAGCATCGAGTCGACCAGCTTCAGCGCGCGGGCGTAAGCCGCGCTCCATTGCTGGTGGTACTTGGCGGCGGCCTCGGTGTTCTCGTAGGACAGCAGCATGTCTTTCTCGAAACGGCGCAGGTTGCCCATCGCTGAGCGTAGCTCGCCCAGCGTGCTGAGCTCGACCACCACGTGCTCGGCCAACTCGGTGTTCGCATCGACCAGGCGCTGTTGCGCATACAGGCCACCCACGCCCACCGCGGCGAGCAGGGCCAGTACGATGCCGATGGCACCAATCATGCGCGTGCGGATCGTGAGGCCGCGCAGCAGTTCAACCAGGGTGTTCATCAGGACGTCTTTCGTTTACTTGCGTGCGGCGCGCACCAGCGAGCCCATGTCGAGGATCAGCGCGACGCGGCCGTCGCCCAGGATCGTGGCGCCCGAGACATGCTCGACCTTGCGGTAGTTGGCCTCGAGGTTCTTGACCACCACCTGCTGCTGGCCGAGCAGCGCGTCGACCAGCAGCGCGATGCGCTCGCCCTCGGCCTCGACCACGACCATGATGTCGGCCACATGCTCGAAGTCGAAGCGAGGCACGTCGAACACGCGCTCGAGTTCGACCACCGGCAGGTACTCCTCGCGCACTCGCACCACACGCGCGCTGTTGCCGATGGTCTTGACCATGTCCGGCTTGACCTGGAACGATTCGACCACCGAGGCCAGCGGCAGGATGTAGCCTTCGTCGCCGACGCCGATGGACATGCCGTCCATGATCGCCAGCGTGAGCGGCAGGCGCACCTTGACGCTCATGCCGTAGCCTTCGGCCGAGTCGATCTCGACCGTGCCGCCGAGCGCGGTGATGTTCTTCTTGACGACGTCCATGCCGACACCGCGGCCCGACACGTCGGTCACGACCTCGGCGGTGGAGAAGCCGGGCGCGAAGATCAGGGCCCAGACCTCGGCGTCGCTCATCGAGTCGGGCGCATCGATGCCCTTCTCGCGCGCCTTGGCCAGCAACTTGGCGCGGTTCAGGCCCTTGCCGTCGTTGCGCACTTCGATCACGATGCTGCCGCCCTGGTGGCTGGCGGCCAGCGTGATCGTCCCGTGCTCGGGCTTGCCCTTGGCCACGCGTTCGGCCGGCAGCTCGATGCCGTGGTCGCAGCTGTTGCGCACCAGGTGCGTCAGCGGGTCGGTGATCTTCTCGACCAGGCCCTTGTCGAGCTCGGTCGCTTCGCCCACCTGCACCAGCTCGACCTTCTTGCCGAGCTTGCCCGCCAGGTCGCGCAGCATGCGCGGGAAGCGGTTGAACACCAGCGACATCGGAATCATGCGGATCGACATCACCGCTTCCTGCAGGTCGCGCGTGTTGCGTTCCAGGTCCGCCAGGCCCGAGGCCATCTGCTGCGTGAGGGCGGTGTCGGCGGTCTTGCCGTTCTGTGCCAGCATCGCCTGCGTGATGACGAGCTCGCCCACCAGGTTGATCAACTGGTCGACCTTCTCGATCGAGACGCGCAGCGTGGTGTCGGCGCCGGAGGCTGCCTTCGGCTCGGCGCGCGCGGCGGCGCGCTGGGCCTCGACCCTGGTAGCGACCGGCGCGGCAGCGG
>JALHQP010000101.1 GCA_022841885.1 Aquincola sp.
GGCGCGGCCGGAGCGCCGGCCCGAGCCGGCGCCGGCTGCCGTGGCCTTGCCCGCCGATCCGGCGCAGCGCGAGCGTGCGCTGCTGCTCAAGAGCTTCGAGAGTTCGCCGCTGAGCAAGTCCAACTTCTGCGTGCTCAAGCGCATCAGCGAGGCCGATCTCGACGCCGCGCTCGCGCTCGCGCGCCAGGAGCGGCAGGCACGCCATCCCGGCTGAAGGCTGCGGCCTATGATGGCCGCATGACCTCGGCGTCGTCGCTTCAGGCCCTGCTCGTCGACGGCGTACGCGCGCTGGCGCTGTGGCTGCACAACTGGTGGCGCATCGTGCAGCTCGGCGGCGAACTGCTCGCGCTGGCGCTGTCGCCGTCGAGCTATACGCCGGCGTACCGGCAGGTGCTGCTGCGCCACGTGTACTTCGGCAGCGCGCCGTCGCTCGTGTGGTTCACCGTGCTGACCACGCTGCTCAGTCTGGTGGTGATCCGCATCGTGATCGTCACGTCGCTGAGCTACGGGCTGACCCAGTACGCGCTCGAGATGGTGGTGCGCGTGCTGGTGCTCGAGCTGATCCCGCTGACCGCGGCGCTGTTCGCGGCGCTGCGCTGCACCATCCCGCAGGCGGCCGAGGTGGCCGCGCTGCGCGCCCAGGGGCGCTTGCAGGCCACGTCGCCCGTCGACGCCGAGCCGATGCACATGGAGCTGCTGCCGCGCGTGAGCGCCGGCGTGGTCTGCGCGCTGCTGCTGGCCGCGGTGAGCTGCGGCGTGACCCTGGTGCTGGCCTACCTGTCGATCTACGGCTTCACCAGCGCGGGCTTTCCAGCCTACACACGCACCGTCGGCCATGTGTTCAGCACCGGCGTCGCGCTGGTGTTCGGCCTCAAGGTGCTGGCGATGGCGCTGGCGGTGGCGCTGCTGCCGGTGGCGTCGGTGCTGATCGACCCGCCGCGAGCGCGCCCGGGCACGAGCGCCGAGCTGCGCGGGCTGGTGCGCATGTTCTTCCTGATCCTGCTGATCGAAGGCTGCGCCCTGGTCGGCAACTACTATTGAGAACCGCAGCGCATGGACCCCGCCCCTTCGACACCGCCGCCAGTGCGCCACCTGGAACTGAAGGCCGCGGCGCTGCTGCTGCTGCTGGCCGCGCTGGTGGCTGGCGCGGCGCTGTACCTGATGTACGCGCGCGGCGTGTTCGAGGCGACGCAGCGCCTGGTGCTGCTGGTGGACGACTCCGACGGCGTGCGCGTCGGCATGGACCTCACCTTCTCGGGCTTCCCGATCGGCCGCGTGCAGCGCGTCGAGCTCTCGCCCGAGGGCACGGCACGCATCCTGGTCGACGTGCCGAAAAAGGACGCGCATTGGCTGCGCGAGACGAGCATGTTCACGCTGGTGCGCAGCCTGGTGGGCGGTGCGAGCCTGCGGGCCTACAGCGGCGTGCTCACCGACCCGCCGCTGCCCGATGGGGCCGAGCGCAAGGTGCTGGTGGGCGACACCGCGGCGCAGCTGCCGGTGCTGCTGGCGTCGGCGCAGGAGCTGATCGCCAACCTGAACCGCCTGACGGCGCAGGACTCGGCGCTGGCGACCACGCTGGCCAACCTGCAGACGCTGACCGAGAAGCTCAACGGCCCGCAGGGCGCGGCCGGCGCGCTGCTCGGCAAGGACCTCGACCCGAAGAAGATCGCGGGCACGGTGGACCGGCTGAATGCGCTGCTGGCGCGCCTGGACGGCATGGCGGCGAAAGCCGACGCGCAGGTGCTCGGCCCCGACGGCCTGCTGCCCGAGACGCGCGCGGCCGTGGTGCAGCTGCAGGCGGTGCTGGCCGATGCGCGCGGCACGCTGAAGAAGGTGGACACCTTGCTCGCCGAGGCGCAGGCCGTGGCCGGCAACGTGCGCGAAGGCACCACCGACCTCGGCGCGCTGCGGCGCGAGGTGGACGCCACGGTGCGCAAGGTGGAGTCGATGGTGGACGATGTGAACCGCAAGTGGCCGTTCGCGAAGGACGCGAAAGAGAGCGAGTTGAAGCTGAAATGAGCCCGCGTGCGTTGATCGCTCTCGCCTTCGCCAGCCTGCTCGCGGCGTGCGCAGGCGGCCCACCGGCGCCAGCGTGGCAGAGCGACGCGAAGAGCGCGATGGACCGTGCGGCCTCCGCCTACCTGCGCGGCGAGAGCAAGACGCACGAGGCCGAACTGGCACGCGCGCGCGCCGCAGTGGCCGCCACCGGCCGCGCGGAGCTGGCGGCGCGTGTGGAGCTGATGGACTGCGCGCTGCGCGCGGCCAGCCTCGACCTCGGCCCCTGCCCGCGCTTCGAGGCGCTGCGTGCCGATGCGGCAGCGCCCGAGCGTGCGTATGCGGACTACCTGGCGGGACGCACGCTGACGCGCGAAGCGATCGCGCTGCTGCCGGTGGCGCAACAAGGCACTGCGAGTGCGCGCGCTGCAGGCGGCGCTACGCCCGCCGTCACGCAAGGCATCGAGGACCCGCTGTCGCGCCTGATCGCGCTGGCCGTGCTGTTCCAGGCCGGCCAGGCGAGCCCGGCGCACGTCGAGCAGGCAGCCGACACCGCGTCGGCGCAGGGCTGGCGCCGGCCGCTGCTGGCGTGGCTGAGGGTGCAGGCGCTGCGCGCCGAGAAGTCGGGAGACACGGCCGCACTGGCCGCGCTGCAACGGCGCATCGCGCTGGTCGAAGGCGCGCCGCGCTGAACGCCGCCGCACGCCGGTGAAGACGATCCACGACCTCAACGCCCCGCCGGACGTGGTCGGGCGCATCGACGCCATCGTCGTGCGCGGTTCGCCGCGCGACCCGGCGCGACGCGTCGAGCGCACGCAGGCGCTGGCCGGCATCGGCCTGGCCGACGACCGCCTGGGCCAGCGCGGCGAGGCCGAGCTGTCGACGCGCCAGGTGACGCTGATCCAGGCCGAGCACCTGGACGTGATCGCGAAGCTCGCGCGCGTGGCGCAGGTGGACCCGGTGGGCCTGCGGCGCAACCTCGTGGTGTCGGGCATCAACCTGCTGGCGCTGAAGAACGCGCGCCTGAAGCTCGGCGACAGTGCGGTGCTGGAGATCGTGGGCCCGTGCCAGCCCTGCTCGCGCATGGAAGAGACCATCGGACCCGGCGGCTATGCCGCGATGCGCGGCCATGGCGGCATGACGGCGCGCGTGATCGAAAGCGGGCCGATCGCGGTGGGCGACGCGGTGGCGGCGCTGCCCTGCACGGTCTGACGCCGTGCGTCAGGCGGCGTGGGCGGGGCGCAGTTCGATGACCCGCGAGCGCAGCTGCCCGCAGCCGGCGTCCACGTCCTGCCCCGCCGACTGGCGCAGGCGCGTCAGCACGCCGCGCTGGTTGAGCGTGCGGAACAGTTCGGTGCAGCGCTCGGGCGACGGGCGCCGGTAGCCGAAACCGTCGACATGGTTGTACGGGATCATGTTCAGGATCGCGTACTTGCCGCGCAGCAGGCGCACCAGGCCCTCGACCTCGTCGTCGCCGTCGTTGACGCCGGCCAGCAGCGTCCACTGCAGCTGCGTCGGGTAGCCGGTGGCGCGCGCATAGGCTTCCGCATGCTCCAGCAGCTCGGCCACCGCGATGCGCGGCGCGCGCGGCAGCAGCGCGTTGCGGCGCGCGTCGTCGGTGGAGTGCAGCGACAGCGCGAGCGCCGGCTTCACGGTCTGCAATGGCAAGCGCTCGAACACGCGCGCATCGCCGACGGTGGAGAACACCAGGTTCTTGTGGCCGATGCCGCCGGCGGTGCCGAGCAGCTCGATCGCGTCGAGCACGTTGTCCAGGTTGTGCGCGGGCTCGCCCATGCCCATGAACACCACCTTGTCCACCGCGCGCCGCGCGCGCGCCAGCGCCACCTGCGCCACGATCTCGGCGCTGCCGAGCTGGCGCGCGAGGCCGCCCTCGCCGGTCTTGCAGAACACGCAGCCGACCGCGCAGCCGACCTGGGTGGACACGCACAGGCCATGGCTCTTCTTCGCACGGCCGCCGGGAGGCAGCAGCACGGCCTCCACCGTCTGAGCGTCGGCCAGCGCGATCAGCAGGCGCGACGAGCCGTCGGCGCCGGAGTGCTCGGACTGCAGGCGCGCGAGGTTGGCAAGTTCGTCGGTCAGTGCGGGCAGCGCGTCGCGCAGGGCCTGCGGCAGGTAGTTCTCGATGCGGCGCCGGCCGGCGGTCTGCGGCTTGGCCTGGACCCAGCGGCGCAGGACGTGTTCTTCGTGCGCGGGGTTGGCGCCGAGGGTACGGAGGCGGTGGCGGAGGGTGTCGAGGCGCATGGAATGCGCTCAGTATCGCCGCGGCCACAAATGACAAGGGCGGCTCGTAGGCCGCCCTTGCACTTCGAGCGGACGCTCGGCTTACCAGCCGATGTCCATGAACAGCGCGCGCGTCAGGTCCTCGGGGTTCTTGACGCTCTTGGTCAGGTTGCCGTTGATCGCCGGCTCCATGAGCAGGTTGCGCGTGGCGCTGGTATCCCAGTGCGACACCGACGAACCGCTCTGGAACGGGTTCGGCGCGTACAGCCGCGGCAGCCCCGCCGTGGTGCCGGCCCGGTTGTTCGGGTTGCGCGACAGCTCCACGTAGACGCCGCTGCCGGCTGCGCGCAGCGCCGCGCCAGTGGCTTGCGAGATGCCGAAGGACGGGATCACGATCGCCGGGTCCGTGCCGCCCATGCCCGGCAGGCCGGTGGGCACGTTGTTGGCGATCAGCACCGCGGCCGCACCGGCGTCCTGCGCGTTCTTCACCTTGACGGTGAAACCACAGGTGCCGCGATCGATCAGCGCGATGCGACCGGCCACGGCGGCCGGATTGGTGATCGCCGTGCAGCCGTCGATCGACGAGACGCCACCATCCAGCGCGATGGCCAGGTTGCCTCCGACGCGCTGACCCGGCGCGTTGCCGAACGTCGGACCGAACGACGCCGCCACCACCTCGGTGCTGGGGATGCCGGTCGGGCGCACCACGTCCATCTCGATGCGGAAGTCGAGCACGCTGGGCACCACGTTGCTGGCCTTCTGGCCCGCCCATACCAGGTTGCCGTCGTTGCGGGCCGACGCGGCACGCTCGGCATTGGTCATGTCGATCCAGCGCTTGCCGGTCGAGACGTCGAGCATGAACTGCTCCCACACCGACGGGAAGCCGGCGGAGCGTGCTCCGGTGTTGCCGCTGGTCGGGCCGACGGAGAAGCCAAGGCCGTGGCCGAACTCGTGCAGCACCACGGCCAGCAGGTCGATGCTGCTGCCGGGCTCGGCGTTGTCCAGGCCGTAGTACCAGCCGCTGCCGGTCAGGCAACCGGGCTGGCCGAGGCGGTTGTTGAACAGCGCGAAGATCTCGAACGGCTCGGCCGGGTCGGGGTCGATGTTGACGCGGGTGATCTTCTCGGCCAGCGCGATCGCGTGCCAGGTGTTCGCCGGCAGGTTCTTGCCGCCGTTGACCCCGGCCACGTTGGCAATCGACCAGTAGGCGCCGGCCGCGCCGAGCACGCCCGACGTGGCCGTGCAGTTCAGCGGCGTGAAGAACGCGATCACCGTGATCGGCTGCGTGCTCTGCAGCTTCGAGCCCCAGATGTCGGCGGCACGCTGGAACACGTTGAGCGCCTGCTGGCCCACCGTGGTGCCCGGGTTGCCACCCACCGGCACGGCCGGCGTCGGGTCGTTGAAACCCTGGCCCGGCGGGTCGCCCGGCACCACGAAGATCTGGGCCGCGAAGGCGGTGATGGGCGCGAGCAGCAGCGCGGCCAGGCGTACGAAGAACTTAGTGCGCATGACGATGCTCCCCCTTCTTGGCAGCGGGCGCTGCGCCGACGCTGTCGGCGCTGCCGTGGCGCGTGGTCTTCTTGCCGTCGGCGGCGATGTCGACGATCAGGTAGTCGACGTTGGAACCGTCCTGGCGCAGGGCCAGGCCGCCGTTGCGCAGCGTCACGTAGCGCTGCGCTGCGTTCGACGCGGCCGGCGCGAGCGCCGCAGCTTCGGCGGCGGTCGGCGCGCGCATGCCGTTCTCGGCGGCGTCGTAGACGGCCACGCGGGACGTCAGCGCGCTGCGGATCGCGGCCAGGCGCTCCGGCGAGTAGCGTGCGGCGACGTGGTTGGCCGTTGCCGCCGCCTTGACGGTCGCGGCGTCGGATGGCTGCGCCAGCGTCGGGGCGCAGGCGAGGGCCGCCAATATGGCAGCCAAAGACTGACGGTAGGGCATGTTCAGACTCTCCGGGTTGTGAAGTGTTTGACCGCGTCCCCGCAAGGGACAGAGCCGACATCCGGCAGGACCTGTGCGCGTCGCCAGCGATCGGCGCAGCTGACATCGCCTGGAGAAAGCGGCAGTGGAGGTTATCCAATCTGGTGGCAGTGGCAGCCCCGGTATTCCAGGGCGGGACTTACCCGGCCGCGGGTTGTCACGGGTGGGATCGACGCTTCGAGAGCCGGTGATTCGATTCACGCCGTCCTGGGCTTGCCACTGCCCCACCACCGCGAGCAGGCGCGAGCGCAACAGCGCGGGGCGCCGGCGCTCGCGCATCGTGACCATGCCGCAGGCCCAGGGGCGCCCGCCGGTCAGGCTCAGAGGCGGAAGTCGAGCGACAGGTTGACCTGGGGCCCGGTCTTGCGCTCGTTGCGCGTGAAGTCGCCGTTGGTCAGCAGCGTGGTGACGTAGCCGTTGGGCGGGCCGAACGGTTGTGCGCCTTCGGCCACGGCCAGGCGCATCGACAGGCCCTGGCGGAAGACCCACAGCCCGTAGAGGTCCACCGTGTGGGTGCGCGATCGGCGCTGCGTCTGGTCGAGCGTGAGTTGCGTGTCGTAGGTAGGGTTCAGGCTCAGACTGCCGCCCACGGTGAGCGGCAGGCCGGCGATGCGTTGGTCGAAGCCGAAGGTGGCGGTCCACGGTTGCTGGCCGTCGAGCCGGTTGTCGGGGCCCGGTAGGGCGTCGACCTTCGAGCGGTACAGGTTCACCGACGCACGCAGGTTCAGCGCGCTGGCCTTGTCCACCAGCGCCGGCATCAACTCGGCGGCGCGGCCCTTGGCTTCGAGTTCGATGCCGCTGGTGGTGGCCGACGAGAAGTTCTGCGGCTGCGACACCCAGCGCGGCACGGTGGCCCAGGGCACGGTCCGCAGCGTCGTCACGTTGCGGATCAGGTCGGTGATGCGGCGGTGGAACAGGCCCACGCTCCACATGCCGCCGCCGGGCAGGTACTTCTCGAAGGCGATGTCCAGGCCGGTGGCCAGTTCGGGCTCGAGCGCCGGGTTGCCCACGCGGTCGGGGGCCAGTTCGGTGTTGGGCGCATCGGTGTCCGTGTACTGGCTGGCGAGCGACGGCCGCGCCAGCAGCGTGCCGATGCCCGGCGCGCGGTAGCTGCGCGTGAGGCTGGCGCGCACCATGTCGCGGCCCTTGGGGTCGAACTTGTAGGTCAGGTGCAGCAGCGGCGAGAGCACGCTGCTGCTGTTGTTCGCCGTGTCCGTGGTGCCGCGGCTGTCGGTGCGGATCCGTTCGTGGCGCAGGCCCAGGTAGAGCTGCCATTGCGGCGAGATCTCCCATTCGTCCTGGGCGTAGAAGGCCTGGCGGCGCACTCGGGCGTCGAAGGGTTGGCCTTCGAAGTCGGGCAGCACCGGCTGCCCCTGCTGCGTGACGGTGCGGCGCTCGGTGCGCTCGCGCGACTCCAGGTCCCAGCCGGCGGTCAGGCCGTGGGCCTCGCCCAGCAGCAGGCTGTACTTGCCGGCCAACGTGACACCGTCGTCGTCGCCACCGCCGATGGCGCGCTGGTACTCGGCGCCCTGGCGCAGGTTCGTGGCGTCGAAGGTCCAACGCGACTGCTGCAGCCCGCTGCGGACCTCGATGCTCTGGTCTGGGTGAAAGCGGTTGACCCAGTTGAGGTTGAGGCGGCGGTTCTGCCAGGTGCCGAACTGCGCCTGGTCGTCGTCGAGCACGGGGTTGCCGGCCAGCACCTGCGTCTCGAACGCGGTGCGGTTGTTCCAGTAGCCTTTCTGCAGGAAGGTGGCGAGCGACAGCGTCTGCTCGTCGTTGATCTTCCAGTTCATGCGCGGCGCGAGGTTGTAGCCCCAGCCCCAGACCAGCTGGTCGCCGGTCTGCCGAGCGCGCGCAGGGGCACCATCGGTGCCGGGCATCTGGCGCTCGATCGAATTGCGGTTCTCGCGCCGCCACTCGAACAGCGACACTGGCAGCGACCCGGCCAGGGCACCCTTGGACTCGCCCAGCGTCAGGTTCAGGTTGCCCATCGGGCGGTCGGTGCCGTTGGACAACCCGAGCCGCAGGTCGCGCTGCGAACGCCGGGGCGGCTCCTTGAGGATGATGTTGATGGTGCCGGCAATGGCCTGCGCGCTTTGGTCGGCCGTGGGCGCGCGCAACACCTCGATGCGCTCGATCTGCGCGGGGCTCAGCTGGTCGAGGGCGAAGCCCGGTGGCATGGGGTCGCCGTTGATCAGGATCTGCGTGTAGCCGGCGCCCAGCCCTCGCATGCGCGGGCCGCCGGCACCCACGTTGACGCCGGGCAGGCGGCGCATCACGTCCAGTGCATTGGTGTCGCCGTACTTGTCGAGCTCCTCGCGGCCGTAGATCTGCTTGGCCACGCGCGAGGTGCGCCGCAGCTCGGTGGTGCTCTGCCGTGCGGTGATCTCGATGCGCTGCGAGCTGGTGGGCTGCGCCGCGGGCGGGTCGCCCTGGCCGAGCCCGGGGGCGTCCTGGGCGCTGGTGGGCGCGGCCAAGAGCGCCAGGGGGCCGGCAACGAGCAGCCACAGGGGCCCGGCTTGGGCGACGAGGGGGCGAACGATGCTCAATGGACACTCCACGGGTCGAGTCGGCGTCGACCCGGGGTGGCCACGCGCGGCGCGATCCTGCCAGACGGCGGCGCTGGACTTGCCCCGGGGTGCGACCGATGGACAGGCGGGCGAACTGAACGGCGACTTCGGGGGACCGAACGACGGCGGCAAGCAGACGGCCGAGGGCGTGGCGGCGCAAGTGTCGGCCGCCCATGCGTTCAAGGCCAACGTACCGACGCTGGAGGCCCAGGGCCGCATGCTCGGCATGCCTGAGGCGGTCAGTGAAAGTCCCTCGAACTCGTCGCCAGCGCCCCCAGCCACGGCGTCACGTCCACCAGCCGCCGCGCGACGAGGTGGTTGACGCCGTCCTGGGCCTGCCACTGCCCCGCCACCGCGAGCAGGCGCGAGCGCAACAGCGCGGGGCGCTGGCGCTCGCGCACGTGGCGCCAGACGATCACGTTGACGCTGCCGGTCTCGTCCTCCAGCGTGACGAAGATGACGCCCTTGGCCGTTTCGGGCTGCTGGCGCATCGTGACGATGCCGCAGGCCCAGGCGCTGGCGCCGTTCTTCAGCCCGGCCAGCTGCTCGGCGCTGCGCCAGCCGCGGCGCGCGAGCTTGTCGCGCAGCAGCGCCAGCGGGTGGCGGCGCAGCGTGAGGCCGGTGCTCGCGTAGTCGAGCGCGATGGCCTCGCCCTCGGGCGCCTCGAACAGGTCGGGCTGTTCGTGCGCGGTCTCGGCGATGGGCGCGTCGGCCAGCAGCGCCTTCTCGGGCCGGCCCTGCCCGGCCGCGGCCCAGAGCTGGCGGCGGCGGTGGCCGGCGAGCGAGGCCAGCGCGTCGGCATGCGCCAGGGTCTGCAGGTCGCGCGCGTCGAGCTGCGCGCGGCGCGCGAGGTCGTCGACGTTGGCGAAGGCCTGGATGCGGCGCGCGGCCATCAATCGCTCGGCGCTGGCCTTCGCGAAGCCGCTCACCAGGCGCAGGCCCAGGCGCACGGCGGGCTGCGTGCCGCCGTCGGCCCGTCGCTCCAAGGTGCAGTCCCAGTCGCTCGCGCTCACGTCGGCGGCGCGCACCTCGACGCCGTGGCGCCGCGCGTCCTGCACCAGTTGCGACGGCGCATAAAAGCCCATCGGCTGCGAGTTCAGCAGCGCGGCGACGAAGATCGCCGGCTCGTGGCACTTCATCCACGCGCTGATGTAGGCCAGCAGCGCAAAGCTGTAGGCGTGGCTCTCGGGGAAGCCGTATTCGCCGAAGCCGCAGATCTGCTTGAAGATGCTGTCGGCGAACGCGGCCTCGTAGCCGCGCGCGGCCATGCCGTCCTTGATGCGCTGCTC
Source organism: Aquincola sp. (assembly GCA_022841885.1). Classification (GTDB taxonomy): domain Bacteria; phylum Pseudomonadota; class Gammaproteobacteria; order Burkholderiales; family Burkholderiaceae_C; genus CADEEN01. The sequence goes on from JALHQP010000101.1 coordinate 10,071, forward strand.
GAACTTGTGCACATGGCCGTCGCGCCGCCACGCGGCCATGGCGCGGCGCAGGCCGTCGGCCTCGCCGGGCGTGAAGCCGGCGGCGATGACGCAGATCTGCATCACCTGCTCCTGGAACAGCGGCACGCCGAGCGTGCGCTCGAGCGCGGCGGCCAGCGCCGGCTGCGGCGGCACCCAGGGCCGGCCCGCCGCCTTGGCCTCGCGCTGCTTCAGGTAGGGATGCACCATGCCGCCCTGGATCGGCCCGGGGCGCACGATGGCCACCTCCACCACCAGGTCGTAGAAGGTGCTCGGTTTCAGGCGCGGCAGCATGCTCATCTGCGCGCGGCTCTCGATCTGGAACACGCCCACGGTGTCGGCGCGGCAGCACATGTCGTAGGTGGCGCGGTCCTCGCGCGGAATGTCCTGCATGCGCCATTCACGTCCTTGCCATAGCGCCATGAAGGCGAGCGCGCGCCGGATGCACGAGAGCATGCCGAGCGCGAGCACGTCCACCTTCAGCAGGCGCAGCGATTCGAGGTCGTCCTTGTCCCACTGGATGACGCGGCGGTCGGCCATCGCGGCGTTCTCGATCGGCACCAGGCGCGAGAGCTTGCCGCGCGAGATGACGAAGCCGCCGACATGCTGCGACAGGTGGCGCGGGAAGCCCTGCAGCGTGCGCACCAGGTCCATCCACTGCTGCACGACGGCAGCGCGCGGGTCGAGCCCCGCTTCGACCAAGCCGCGCTGCAGGCGCTCGGCGTCGTCGAACCAGTGCACCGAGCGCGCGAGCGTGTCGATGGGGCCGCCCGGGTTGTCGTCCAGGCCGAGCGCCTTGCCGACGTCGCGCACTGCGCCGCGGCTGCGGTAGGTGGACAGCGCGGCGGCCAGCGCGGTGCGCTCGACGCCGTACTTGGCGTAGATGTACTGCATGACCTCTTCGCGCCGCTCGTGCTCGAAGTCGACGTCGATGTCCGGCGGCTCGTGGCGCTCGCGGCTGATGAAGCGCTCGAACAGCAGCGTGGTCTGCGTCGGGTCCACCTCGGTGATGCCCAGGCAGTAGCACACCGCCGAGTTGGCGGCCGAGCCGCGGCCCTGGCACAGGATGCCCTTGCGGCGCGCGAAGCGCACCACGTCGTGCACGGTGAGGAAGAAGGCTTCGTAGCGCAGCTCGTGGATCAGCACCAGCTCGCGCTCGATCTGCTGCTGCACCGCCGGCGGCACGCCCTGCGGGTAGCGCTCCTGGCGCGCGCCGCGTTCGGTGAGCACGCGCAGCCAGCTGATCGGCGTGTGGCCTTCGGGCACCAGCTCGGCCGGGTATTCGTAGGCCAGTTCGTCGAGGCTGAAGTGGCAGCGCGCCGCGATCTCGACGCTGTGGCGCAGCCATTCGGGCCGGCACAGCTGCGCGAGGCGCAGGCGCGAGCGCAAATGCTGCTCGGCATTGCGTGCCAGCGCGTAGCCGCACTCGGCCACCGGCGTCTTGAGACGGATCGCGGTCAGCGTGTCCTGCACCGCCTTGCGCGAGCGCAGGTGCATCAGCACGTCGCCGGCGGCGGCCAGCGGCAGGTTGATGGCGGTGGCCACGTCGTCGAGGCGCTCGATCAACAGCGAGTCGTCGGCATGCATCAGCAGCTCGACGGCGATGGCCGCGTGCTCGCCGAAGGTGGCGGCGAGCCAGCGCGCTTGTGCGAGCAGGGTCTCGTGTGGATCGTCGCGGCGCGGGATCAGCAGCGCGCTGCAGTGCGGCATGCCGGCGAGCACGCCGGCATCGACGTCGCGCAGCGTCGCGTGGTAGCTGCCCTTCTCGCTGCGCAGCCGCGCGCGCGTGATCAGCTCGCACAGGTTGCCGTAGCCGTCGCGGTCGTGCGCGATCAGCACCAGGCGGCAACCGGGTTCGTCGCCCTCACCCTGCAGCGTGAACTCGCTGCCGATGATCAGCGCGAGCGCATTGTCGGCCTCGGCCTGGCGCTTGGCTTCCTCGTGCGCGCGCACCACGCCGGCGACCGAGCATTCGTCGGTGATCGCGAGCGCGCGGTAGCCGAGCTGCGCCGCGCGCGCCACGAGCTCCTGCGGATGCGAGGCACCGCTGAGAAAGCTGAAGTTGGAGCGGCAATGCAGCTCGGCGTAGGCCGGTAGCGGGTCATCGCCGGCGCGCGGCGGTGCGAGCGGTGGGCTTGGCCGCGGAGCCTTAGGGTGCGCGGGCTGTGGCATGGAATGTCAGCCCCCACGCTCACTGCGTTCGCTGCCCCCCGCGGGGGCGCACGCCCGCCTTGGGGCGGCCCGGCGGCTGGGCGTGGTCATCCGAACAGGCCGTGCAGGTACCAGCGCGACTGCTCGCCCTGGCGCTCGCGATAGACCCACAGCGCACGCCGGTCGCGTGCGTGCGCCACCTGGTAGTCGCGGCTGACGAGCGCGCCGTCGAACCAGCCGGCCTCGATGCGCTCGGGCCGGCCCTGCAGTTCGAGGGGCGCGCCGTGGTACAGCGGCTGGCCGCTGCCGGGGGCTTCGTGCAGGCGCACCGGCTCGGGCAGCAGCCAGGCCGGGCGCGGCAGCGCCGGGGCTGTGGCCGGGGCGCGCGCGGC
>JALHQP010000102.1 GCA_022841885.1 Aquincola sp.
CGGCATCGGCGCCGCGCCCGACCATGGCGGCCAAGCCGCCGTCCGTACCCGTGCAAGAGGAGCCCGGCTTCCTGACCGGCCTGCTCGACAACCCCTACATGCTGCCGGGCGCCGGCCTCGTGGTCGCGCTGCTCGCCGGCATGGGCTGGTACCGCTGGCGCAGCCGCTCGCGCAACGAGAGCGGCGAGACCTCATTCCTCGAAAGCCGGCTGCAGCCCGACTCGTTCTTCGGCGCCAGCGGCGGTCAGCGCATCGACACGCGCGACGCCTCCGGTGCGTCGTCGTCGATGAGCTACTCGCTGTCGCAGCTCGACGCGATCGGCGACGTGGACCCGGTGGCCGAGGCCGACGTCTACCTCGCCTACGGCCGCGATCTGCAGGCCGAGGAGATCCTCAAGGAAGCGATGCGCGGCAACCCCGAGCGCCTCGCGATCCGCTCCAAGCTGCTCGAGGTCTACGCCAAGCGCCGCGATACCAAGGGCTTCGAACTGCTCGCGACGCAGCTGTTCGGCCTGACCGGCGGCGCCGGCGACGAATGGACCAAGGCACAGGAACTTGGTCTGTCGATCGACTCCGACAACCCGCTGTACCAGCCGGGCGGGCGACCGAGCGCCGCGGCCTCCGCGAGCGCGGCCACGATGATCGATCAGCTCGGTGCCAGCACCATGCCGCAGTCGGTGATGCCGCCGCAGTCCACGGGCTTCACGGCGTCCGAGCTGGCCGAAGGCCCCATTACGGGCGGGCCGGTCGACCTGGATCTGGACATCGCATTCGACTCGCCGCCGGTACCGCCGGCGCTCGACTCGACGCAGCCGCTGCAAGGCGACGTGGCCGCACCCCCGGCGCCGCCGATCGACGACTTCACGCTGCCCGAACTGCCGGCCAGCGCGCCGGCGGCCACCGCGACCGGCGCGGGGGCGATGGATTTCAGCCTCGACGACATCTCGCTCGACCTGGGCAACGGTGCGGCCAAGGCCGCCGAGCCGGCGCTCGATTTCGGTGGTGCCGGCGCCGCCGATGCCGGCGCGCCGATCGACGCGTCGGACCCGCTCGCGCGCAAGCTCGAGCTGGCCGAGGAGTTCCGTCAGATCGGCGACACCGAAGGCGCACGCGACCTGCTCGAAGAGGTGGTCGCCAAGGCCAGCGGTTCGTTGAAGTCGCGCGCGCAAAGTCTTCTCGACGCACTTGTCTGACCGGGCGCGGCTGGCGCTCGGTGTCGCCTACCGCGGCGGCGCCTACCAGGGCTGGCAGAGCCAGCCTGGCGGCCGCACGGTGCAGGACCGGCTCGAGGCCGCGCTGTCGGCCTTTGCCGCGCAGCCGGTCACGACGGTCTGCGCTGGTCGCACCGACGCTGGTGTGCATGCGCTGAACCAGGTCGTGCACCTCGATGCCCCGGTGGAGCGCGAGGCCTTCTCCTGGGTGCGCGGGTGCAACCGCTTCCTGCCCGACGACGTCGCGGTGCAGTGGTGCCGCCCCGTCGCGCCGCAGTTCCACGCCCGCAACAGCGCGCGGGGGCGGCGTTATGCCTACGTGCTGCTCGAGTCCCCGGTGCGGCCGGCGCTCGAGGCCGGCCTCGTGGGCTGGGTGTTCCGCCCGCTCGACGTCGACGCCATGCGCGAGGCAGCGCAGCACCTGATCGGCGAGCACGACTTCTCGTCTTTCCGCAGCGCCGAATGCCAGGCCGCCTCGCCGGTCAAGCGCCTGCAACGCGTCGGCATCGAGCGCCGCGGTGCCTACTGGCGTTTCGACTTCGACGGCACGGCCTTCCTGCACCACATGGTGCGCAACCTGATGGGCTGCCTGGTGGCGGTGGGACAGGGGCTGCAAGCACCGGGCTGGATGGGCGAGGTGCTGGCGGCCCGCAGTCGTGACGCCGCGGCGCCCACGTTTTCTCCCGACGGGCTGTACTTCCTCGGGCCGTACTACGATGCCGTCCATGGCCTGCCCGAAACCACGCCGGCATTCGACTGGCTGCCCTGAGCGCGCGCGATGAGCCTGCGCACGCGCGTGAAGATCTGCGGCCTCACGCGCGAGGCCGACGTGGCCGCGGCGGTGGAGGCGGGGGCCGATGCGGTGGGCTTCGTGCTCTACGCGAAGAGCCCGCGCCGCGTGACGTTGGAACGCGCCGTGGCCCTGGCCGCAGGCCTGCCGCCGTTCGTGAGTCCCGTGCTGTTGCTCGTCAACGCGGCGCCGTCCGAGGTGCGCGCTGCCACGGCAGCGTTGCCGCAGGCGCTGCTTCAATTCCATGGCGACGAGACGCCGGCCGACTGTGAGGTCGCGCGCCGACCCTACCTGCGCGCGGTGCGCATGGCCCCGGGAGTCGATTTGCTAGACTGGGCGCGTCGCTTTGAAAGCGCAGCCGCTCTGCTGCTCGACGCCCATGTCGAGGGTTACGGCGGCGGTGGCAAGAGGTTCGATTGGTCGCTCATTCCTCCCGGCGTTCGCTCTCCGCTCGTTTTGTCTGGTGGGTTGAGTCCTGCAAGCGTGATCGATGGGGTGCTCGCCGTCCGGCCGTATGCCGTTGACGTGAGCTCCGGCGTCGAGGCGAGCAAAGGCATCAAGGATGCCGCGCTGATGCGCCGGTTCTGTGAAGCGGTCCGCGAAGCCGATGCCCGGCTCGCCGACCTCGCCACCTAGGACCTTCTCATGCTGAACTACCAACAGCCCGACGCCCGCGGGCACTTCGGGCCTTATGGCGGCACCTTCGTCGCCGAGACGCTGATCCATGCGCTCGACGAGCTGAAGGCCGCCTACGAACACTACCGCGAGGACCCCGAGTTCGTGGCCGAGTTCCAGCGCGAACTCAAGCACTTCGTCGGCCGGCCGAGCCCGGTCTACCACGCGGCGCGCCTGTCGCGCGAGAACGGCGGCGCGCAGATCTACCTCAAGCGCGAGGACTTAAACCACACCGGCGCGCACAAGGTCAACAATACGATCGGCCAGGCGCTGCTGGCCAGGCGCATGGGCAAGCCGCGTGTCATCGCCGAAACCGGCGCGGGCCAGCACGGCGTGGCCACGGCGACCGTCGCCGCGCGTTACGGCATGGAGTGCGTGGTCTACATGGGTAGCGAGGACGTCAAGCGCCAGTCGCCCAACGTCTATCGCATGCACCTGCTGGGTGCCACGGTGGTGCCGGTGGAGTCGGGCTCGAAGACGCTGAAGGACGCGCTCAACGAGGCCCTGCGCGACTGGGTCACCAACGTCGAGAACACCTTCTACATCATCGGCACGGTCGCCGGCCCACATCCCTATCCGATGATGGTGCGCGATTTCCAGCGCGTGATCGGCGACGAGTGCCTTTGGCAGATGCCTGAACTGATCGCGGAACTGGGCGGCCCTGCGGGCCGGCAGCCCGATGCGGTGATCGCCTGTGTCGGTGGCGGCAGCAACGCGATGGGCCTGTTCTACCCGTACATCGAGCACGAGGGCGTGCGCCTGATCGGCGTCGAGGCGGCCGGGCAGGGCATCGCAAGCGGCAAGCATGCGGCGTCGCTGTCCGCCGGTTCGCCCGGCGTGCTGCACGGCAACCGGACCTACCTGCTGCAGGACGCCAACGGCCAGATCACCGAGACGCATTCGATCTCCGCCGGCCTCGACTACCCCGGCGTCGGCCCCGAGCATGCGTACCTGAAGGACATCGGCCGCGCCGAATATGTCGGCATCACGGACGACGAGGCGCTCGCCGCCTTCCATCGCCTGTGTCGCACAGAGGGCATCATCCCCGCGCTCGAGTCGAGCCATGCGGTGGCTTACGCGATGAAGCTCGCCGCGACGATGCGGCCGGACCAGCACCTGCTCGTCAACCTGAGCGGCCGCGGCGACAAGGACATCGGCACGGTGGCGGATCTCTCCGGCGCCGAGTTCTACTGCCGCCCCTCGTGCAAGGGCCAGGGGGTGAAGCGATGAGCCGCATTGCCGCCACCTTCGAGGCGCTCAAGCGCGACAAGCGCAAGGCGCTGATCCCGTACATCTGCGCCGGCGACCCGATGCCCGAGGCCACTGTCGACGTGATGCTGGCGATGGCCGCCGCGGGCGCCGACGTGATCGAGCTTGGCGTGCCGTTCTCCGACCCGATGGCCGACGGACCGGTGATCCAGAAGGCCTCCGAGCGCGCGCTCGCCAAGGGCATCGGCATGGCGCAGGTGCTGGCCTACGTGCGTGGCTTTCGCGCGAAGAACGACGCCACCCCGGTCGTGCTGATGGGCTACGCCAACCCGATCGAACGCTACGGCATCGAGCGTTTCATCGCCGAAGCGAAGGCCGCCGGCGTGGACGGCGTGCTCGTCGTCGACTACCCGCCCGAGGAAGCCAAGGCTTTCGCGGCCCAGCTCAAGACGGCGTCGATGGACCCGATCTTCCTGCTGGCCCCCACCTCGACCGATCAGCGCATGGCGGAGGTCGGCCGCATCGCGAGCGGCTACGTCTATTACGTGTCGCTCAAGGGCGTGACCGGGGCGGGCCACCTGGACACCGCGGCGGTGGCGGCGATGCTGCCGCGCATCCGCGCCCATGTGAAGGTGCCGGTGGGCGTGGGCTTCGGGATCCGCGACGCCGCGACGGCGCAGGCGGTCGGCCGGGTCGCCGACGCGGTGGTGATCGGCTCCCGCCTGGTGCAACTGCTGGAAGCCCAAACGAGCGATACTCTCGCCCCCGCGGCCGCGGCGTTCATCGCCGAGATCCGCGCCGCCCTGGACCAGGGCTGACGCTGTCGGACCCGGAACTGTCGAAGGGACCTCTCGCATGAGCTGGCTCGAAAAACTCCTTCCGCCCAAGATCCAGCCGACCGACCCGAGCGAACGCCGCACGGTGCCGGAAGGACTGTGGATCAAGTGCCCCTCGTGCGAGACGGTCCTCTACAAGACCGACCTCGACCAGAACCTGAACGTCTGCCCCAAGTGCAGCTTTCACCATCGCATCGGTGCGCGCGCGCGCCTGGACGCCTTCCTCGATCCGGAAGGCCGCTACGAGATCGGCCAGGAGGTGATGCCGGTCGATGCGCTGAAATTCAAGGACAGCAAGAAGTACCCCGACCGCCTGCGCGATGCGATGGAAGCCACCGGCGAAACCGACGCGCTGATCGTCGTCGGTGGTGCGGTGCACACGATTCCGCTGGTCGCCGCCTGTTTCGAGTTCGACTTCATGGGCGGCTCGATGGGCTCGGTGGTGGGCGAGCGCTTCGTGCGCGGCGTGCATGCAGCCATCGAGCAGAAGGTCCCCTTCGTCTGCTTCACCGCCACCGGCGGTGCGCGCATGCAGGAGGGTTTGCTGAGCCTGATGCAGATGGCCAAGACCAATGCCTCGCTGACGCGCCTGGCCAAGGCGAAGCTGCCCTACATCAGCGTGCTGACCGACCCGACCATGGGCGGCGTGTCGGCCGGCTTCGCCTTCATGGGCGACGTGGTGATTGCCGAGCCCAAGGCGCTGATCGGCTTTGCCGGCCCGCGCGTGATCGAGAACACCGTGCGCGAGAAGCTGCCCGAGGGCTTCCAGCGCGCCGAGTTCCTTCAGACCAAGGGTGCCGTGGACATGATCGTCGACCGGCGTCAGCTGCGCGGCACCGTCGCGCGCATGCTGGCGATGCTGCAGCGCCAGGCGGCCGACGCGGTGGCGTGAGTTCCCGCACGCTCGACGACTGGCTCGCGCACTGCGAGCGCCTGCACCCGAAGACCATCGACATGACGCTGGCGCGCACGCTGTCCGTGCGCGACGCGCTCGGCCTGCGCTTCGAGTGCCCTGTCATCACCGTGGCCGGCACCAACGGCAAGGGCTCGACCTGCGCGATGCTCGAGTCGATCCTGCTCGCGGCGGGCTACCGCGTGGGCCTGTACATCAAGCCGCACCTGGTGCACTTCGAGGAACGCTGCCGCATCGGCGGCCGGCCGGTTGATGCACAGGCGCTGCTGCCGCACTTCGAGGCGGTGGAGGCGGCGCGCGGCCACACCACGCTGACCTACTTCGAGTTCACCACCCTGGCCATCCTGCGCTGCCTGGCGGCGGCCCCGCTCGATGTCGTGATCCTCGAGGTCGGCCTCGGCGGGCGCCTGGACGCGGTCAACGCGATCGACACCGACTGCGCGGTCATCACCAGCATCGACATCGACCACACCGAGTACCTTGGCCCCGACCGCGAGAGCATCGGGCGCGAGAAGGCGCACGTCATGCGGCCGGGCAAGCCGGTCATCGTCAGCGACCCGATGCCGCCGGCGACGATCGCAGCGCACGCGCAGGCGGTCGGCGCCGACCTGTGGCTCGCCGGTCGCGACTTCAACCACAGCGGCGACCGCCAGCAATGGGCCTGGGCCGGGCGCGGCAAGCGCTGGCATGGGCTGGCGTATCCGGCGCTGCGCGGTGCCAACCAGCTGATCAACGCCGCCGGCGTGCTGGCCGCGTTGCAGGCGCTGCACGAGCAGTTGCCCGTGCCGGCGCAGGCGGTGCGACAGGGCCTGGCCACGGTCGAGCTTGCGGGCCGCTTCCAGATCGTGCCGGGCCAGCCGACCCTGGTGCTCGACGTGGCGCACAACCCGCACTCGGTGGCGGCCCTGGCGCTGAACCTCGACGCCATGGGCTTCTACACGCGCACGCACGCGGTGTTCGGCGCGATGCACGACAAGGACCTCGTCGGTGTCGTCCTGCGCCTCGCACCGCTGGTCGATGCCTGGTACTGCACCGACCTGCCGCTGCCGCGCGCCGCCACCGCGTTGGCCCTGGCCGAGCATGTACGGGCCGCGTTGCCGGCGATGCGGCTGGTGACGACCCATCCGACCCCATCGGCCGCATTGTCCGCAGCCCTGGGTGCCGCAGACCCCACTGATAGAATTTTGGTCTTCGGCTCCTTCCTCACGGTGGGTGGCGTGCTCAAGGAGGGCCTGCCCAGGCTGGGTGCCATGCACACGGCGTAGGTCGCGTTCCTCGAGCGGCAGGCCACCCGCCGCATCCACGAGACTCGCCACGCATGGGACTGCTCGACATCTTCAAGCGCCAGGGCGCGGCAGGGGCCGCAGCCGCGGCCGAGCCGGTCGAGGCTGCGCGCTCACGAGCGCGGCGCCGACTCATCGGCGCGGTGGTGCTGCTGGGCGTCGGCGTGGTGGCCTTCCCGCTGCTGTTCGAAACCCAGCCGCGGCCGATTCCGGTCGACATCCCGATCGAAATCCCCTCGCGCGATGGCGTGCCGCCGCTGGCGTTGCCGTCGCCCAAGGTCGTTGCCAACACAGCGCCGGTCGCGCCACCTGCGGCCAAGGCAGCGGCCTCGTCGGTGCCGGCCTCGGCAGCCGAGCCGCGCCTGGTGCCGACCCAGCCCGACGCGGCGCCCAAGGCAACTGCGGCCAAGCCAGTGGCCGTGCTGCCGCCGGCTGCTCCTGCAGACAAGCCCGCTGCCGAGCCGTCCAAACCCGCGGCCGAAGTCACAGGACGTTTCGTGGTGCAGGTCGGTGCCTTTGCCGAAGCGTCGGCGGTTCGCGAGGCGCGCGCCAAGCTCGAGAAGCTCGGCCTTGCGAGCTACACGCAAGTGGTCGAAACCAGCAACGGCCCGCGCACGCGCGTGCGTCTCGGCCCCTATGGCTCGCGCGAAGACGCCGAGAAGGCGGCGGCCAGGCTGAAGGCCGCTGGTCTGCCCGGTGCGGTGCTGACCCTATGAGCGACGCGCTGGGCACCTTCGGCTGGGTCGACTGGGCCTTGCTGGCCGTGCTCGTGCTGTCGGTTGCCGTGGGACTCTGGCGCGGCCTGGTGTTCGAGGTGCTGTCGCTGCTGGGCTGGGTGGCGGCCTACGTCGTGGCGCAGCTGTTCGCACCGACGGTCGCGCCGCTGCTGCCCATCGGCGCCGTGGGCAGCGGGCTGAATCACGCGGCGGCCTTTGCCGCCACGTTCATCGCGGCGCTGATCGCGTGGGCGCTGACTGCGCGATTGCTGCGTCTGGTGATCCATGCGACGCCACTGCAGGTGGTGGACCGCGTGCTCGGCGGCGGCTTCGGTCTGCTGCGCGGCGCCGTGCTGCTGCTCGCGGTGACCACGATCGTTTCGCTCACACCGGCGCAGCGCGCGCCGGCCTGGCAGCACTCGCAGGGGGCTGCCTGGCTCACGACCCTGTTGACCGGCCTGAAGCCGGTGTTGCCCGACGCGATCGCGCAGCATCTGCCAACCTGAAGTAAGGATCCTCCACCGTGTGCGGCATCGTCGGCGTCATCTCCAGAACGCCCGTCAACCAGCTGATCTACGACGCGCTGCTGCTGCTGCAGCACCGCGGGCAGGACGCCGCCGGCATCGTCACGATGCAGGGCACCAAGTGCTTCATGCACAAGGCGCGCGGCATGGTGCGCGACGTGTTCCGCACCCGCAACATGCGCGGCCTGCCGGGCACGGTGGGCCTGGGCCAGGTGCGCTACCCGACCGCGGGCAACGCCTACAACGAAGAAGAGGCGCAGCCGTTCTACGTCAACGCGCCGTTCGGCATCGTGCTGGTACACAACGGCAACCTGACCAATGCGCACACGCTCAAGGACGAGCTGTTCGAGATCGACCGCCGCCACATCAACACCGCCAGCGACACCGAGGTGCTGATCAACATCGTCGCGCACGAGCTCGAGCTGGCCGCGCGCGACCTGCCGTTGACGCCCGACGAGGTGTTCAAGGCCGTGGCGGCCGTGCACCGGCGCGTCAAGGGTTCGTACGCCGTGATCGCGCTGATCGCCGGCCACGGGCTGCTCGCCTTCCGTGATCCCTATGGCATCCGGCCGCTCGTATACGGCACCTCGGCCGACGGTGAGGTGATGGTGGCCAGCGAGAGTGTCGCGCTCGAAGGCACCGGACACAAACTGGTGCGCGACGTGGCGCCGGGCGAGGCCTTGTTCATCGATCTCGAGGGCCGTCTGCACGCGCGCCAATGCGCGCTTCATCCGACGTTGAACCCGTGCATGTTCGAGTTCGTCTACCTTGCGCGGCCGGACTCGGTGATGGACGGCATCTCGGTCTACCAGGCACGCCTGAACATGGGCGAGACGTTGGCGCAGAGGGTCATCTCGACCATGCCGCCGAGCGCGATCGACGTCGTGATCCCGATTCCCGAGTCGAGCCGGCCGAGCGCGATGCAGCTGGCGCAGAAGATCGGCAAGCCCTACCGCGAAGGCTTCGTGAAGAACCGCTACGTCGGCCGCACCTTCATCATGCCTGGCCAGGCAGTGCGCCAGCGCAGCGTGCGCCAGAAACTCAATGCGATGGTGCAGGAGTTCCGCGGCCGCAACGTGCTGCTGGTGGACGACTCGATCGTGCGCGGCAATACCAGCAAGGAGATCGTGCAGATGGCGCGTGAGGCCGGCGCACGCAAGGTCTACATGGCCTCGGCCGCACCGCCGGTGCGCTTCCCGAACGTCTACGGCATCGACATGCCGACGCGCGAGGAGCTGATCGCCGCCGACCGCAGCGTCGAGGAGATCCGCGAGTTCATCGGTGCCGACGCGCTGATCTACCAGGACGTCGATGCGATGAAGCGCGTCGTCGCCGCGCTCAACCCCAAGGTCGCCAGCTTCGAGGCGAGCTGCTTCGACGGCCACTACATCACCGGCGACGTCAGCGACACCGACTTCGCGACCATGGAGGCCCAGCGCCGCCTGCAGTTCGAGGAAGACGATGGCAGCGGACGCGGTCGCCTCGCGCTGCAGAGCGCGGAGGAGGGCGCGTGAACGAAGGCGGCGACAGCGAAGCGGCGCGCATTGCGCGCGCGCGCCTGCCTGACGGGCTGCGCCCGGAAACGCTGGCCGTGCGCACCGCGCTCGCGCCGAGCCAGCACGGCGAGAACTCCGAGGGTCTGTTTCTCACCAGCACCTACGTGCAGCCCGATGCCCAGACCTCTGCGCGGCGCTTCGAGCGCATGGAGGACTTCACCTACGCGCGCACGAGCAATCCCACGGTGCGCAGCCTGGAGCAGCGGCTGGCGGCGATGGAAGGTGCCGAGGGCTGCGTGGCCACGGCGACCGGCATGAGCGCGATCCTGCTGATGATCATGGGCCTGCTGAAGGCGGGCGACCATGTCGTGTGTTCGCGTTCGGTGTTCGGCTCGACGGTGAGCCTGTTCGCCAAGGAGTTCAGCAAGTTCGGCGTCGAGACCAGCTTCGTTTCGCAGACGGAGATTGCCGAATGGCGCGCCGCGCTGCGGCCCAGCACGCGGCTGTTGTTCGCCGAGACGCCCACCAACCCGCTGACCGACGTCTGCGACATCCGGGCACTGGCCGACCTGGCGCACGACGCGGGGGCCTTGCTGACGGTGGACAACACCTTCTGCTCGCCGGTGCTGCAGCGCCCGCTGGCGCTGGGCGCCGACCTGGTGATGCATGCCGGCACCAAATACCTCGACGGCCAGGGCCGCGTGATGGCGGGCGCGCTGTGCGGCCCGAACCGGCTGATCGTCGACGTCTTCGGACCGACCCTGCGCACTGCAGGCATGACGCTGGCGCCATTCAACGCCTGGGTGGTGCTCAAGGGACTGGAGACGCTGAGGCTGCGCATGAAGGCGCAGAGCGACGCGGCATTGCAGGTGGCGCACTGGCTCGAGCGCCACCCGGCCGTCTCGCGCGTCTACTACCCCGCACTGGCCTCTCACCCGCAGCACGAGTTGGCGATGGCCCAGCAGTCCGGGCAGGGCGGCGCGGTGTTGTCGTTCGACGTGAAGGCCGGCTCGCCCGAGCGGGCGCGCGCCGCAGCCTTCCACGTCATCGACAGCACGCGTGTGCTCAGCATCGCGACCAACCTGGGCGACACCAAGTCCATCATCACGCATCCCGCCACCACCTCGCACGGCCGCCTCACCGAGGCCCAGCGGCAGGCTTCCGGCATCGGCCAGGGCCTGGTCCGGCTGGCTGTCGGGCTGGAGCATGTCGACGACATCACCGACGACCTGCAGCGCGGCCTCGGCAGCCTCTCATGACCGTCCGTACCCGCATCGCCCCGTCGCCGACGGGCTTCCTGCACCTGGGCACCGCGCGCACGGCGCTGTATTCCTGGGCCTACGCGCGCCATCACGGCGGCCAGTTCGTCTTGCGCATCGAGGACACGGACGTTGCCCGCTCGACACAGGACTCGGTCAATCAGATCCTGAAGGCGATGCAGTGGCTTGGCCTCGGCTACGACGAGGGCCCGATCTACCAGATGGAGCGCCTGGCGCGCTACCGGGCGGTGGCCGAACAACTGATCGCCTCGGGCCACGCCTATCGCTGCTACTGCACGCCGGAGGAACTCGACGCGATGCGCGAGGCACAACGCGCGCGCGGCGAGAAGACGCGCTACGACGGGCGCTGGCGCCCCGAGCCGGGCAAGACGCTGCCGACGGTGCCCGAGGGTCTGCCGCCAGTGATCCGTTTCAAGAACCCGAGCGACGGCGACGTGAGCTGGAACGACCTGGTCAAGGGCCCGATCTCGATCTCGAACACCGAGATCGACGACCTGATCATCGTGCGGCCCGATGGTGTGCCGACCTACAACTTCGCGGTCGTCGTCGACGACTGGGACATGAAGATCAGCCATGTCTTCCGCGGCGACGAGCACATCAACAACACGCCGTGGCAGATCAACATCTTCGGTGCACTCGGTGCGCCGTTGCCACGCTTCGGTCACCACCCGATCATCCTCGGCGAGGACGGCCTGAAGCTGTCGAAGCGGCGTGGCGCGGTCAGCGTGACGGCGTACGAGGAGGCGGGCTACCTGCCCGAGGCGATGTGCAACTACCTCGCGCGACTAGGCTGGAGCCATGGCGATGATGAATTGTTCACGCGCGAGCAGATGGTGCAGTGGTTCGACGGCAGCCACCTCGCGAAGAGCCCCGCGCAGTGGGATCCGGCCAAGCTCGCCTGGGTCAACGCGCACTACCTGAAGCTGGCCGACGACACGCGGCTGGCGAAGCTGGTGCAGCAGCAGCTCGCGACGCGCGGCGTCGTCGTGATGGACCTCGACCACCTCGCGCGTGCGTGCGCGCTGTTCAAGGACCGTTGCAACACGACGGTCGAGCTCGCCGACTGGCTGCAGATGTACTTCGCGCCGGTGTCGCCGAGCGCTGCCGACATCGCCGCGCATGTGGTCGAAGCCGCCAAGCCGGCGATCCGCGCGCTGCGCGAACAGTTCACGACGCTCGAGTGGACCAAGGAGGCGATCGCGGCCGCGATGAAAGCCGCGCTGACTGCACATGGCCTGAAGATGCCGCAACTGGCGCCCGCGCTGCGGGTGCTGGTGTGCGGCCGCGCGCAGACGCCGTCGATTGACGCGGTACTCGCCCTCTTCTCGAGAGACCGGGTGCTGGAGCGTCTCGCGCGGGTCTGAAAACCCTGGCTATAATCTCGGTCTCGCTTGAACGGCGTAGCCGCTCTTGGGTTCAACGGAACCGGGGGTATAGCTCAGCTGGGAGAGCGCTTGCATGGCATGCAAGAGGTCAGCGGTTCGATCCCGCTTACCTCCACCAACAAGGGCAGGCGCGCGGTTC
Source organism: Aquincola sp. (assembly GCA_022841885.1). Classification (GTDB taxonomy): domain Bacteria; phylum Pseudomonadota; class Gammaproteobacteria; order Burkholderiales; family Burkholderiaceae_C; genus CADEEN01. The sequence goes on from JALHQP010000102.1 coordinate 12,458, forward strand.
GAGTCGATGAAGGATCTGTTTGTCCCCTTCGTCTAGAGGCCTAGGACACGACCCTTTCACGGTTGTAACAGGGGTTCGAATCCCCTAGGGGACGCCA
>JALHQP010000103.1 GCA_022841885.1 Aquincola sp.
TGGCGCGGCCACCGCGCTCGCGCTCGCGCGCCAAAGGGTGCCGTGCACCGTGCTCGACCGCCACGACCGGCCGGCGATGCAGGCCTCGGGCAACCCGGCCGGCCTCTTCCATGGCGCCGTGGGCCGTGACGACGGGCCGCACATGCGCTGGCACCGTGCAGCGAGCTTCGCCGCGGCGCAATGGGTGCGCGAGGCGGTCGCCGCTGGCGTGGCCGGCTCGGCCGACGGCCTGCTGCGCCTGAACGCTTCGCAGGACGCGGGCGCGATGCAGGCGCTGCTGCACGCACAAGGCCTGCCGCCCGAGTACGTGACTGCGCTCGAAGCCGGCGCGGCGTCCGCCCGCGCCGGCCTGCCCTTGGGCGCGCCGGCCTGGTATTTCGCCGAGGGCGGCTGGGCTGATCCGGCGGGCCTGGTGCAGCACGCGCTGGCCACGCCCGGCGTCACCTGGCGCGGTGCGGCGGTCGTGCACGCCTTGCGCCGCAACGCTGCCAACTGGCAGCTGCTCGACGCGGACGGAAGCATGCTCGCCGAGGCGCCGCTGGTCGTCCTGGCCAACGCCGACGACGCCTTGCGGCTGGCCGGCCTGCCCCCGGCGTGGGTGCAGCGCCAGCGCGGCCAGCTCAGCTGGCTCGATGCGCGCGACCTCGCGATCGTCCCCCCGCGCCTGCCGATCGCCAGCGGCCGCTACCTGCTGCCACTGCCCGACGGCCGGCTGCTGTTCGGCGCCACGCAGCATGACGGTGACGAGGACCCGCAACTGCGAGACGTCGACCACCGCAGCAACCTCGATGGCGCACAGGCCTTGCTCGGCGGCACGCCCCTCGCGAGCGACGGCGCCATGCTGCACGGCCGCGTCGGCTGGCGCGTCGGCACGCTGAACCGGATGCCCCTGCTCGGCGCCGCGCCCGAACTCGCCGCGGCACTGCCGGCGCGCCGCGACGCACCGCGCCTGGTCGCGCGCCAGCCGGGCCTGTTCCTGCACTGCGCACTCGGCTCGCGTGGGCTCACGACGGCCGCGCTCGGCGGCGAGCTGATCGCCGCGCAGGCCACCGGCGCGCCCTGGCCGCTCGAGGCCGATCTGGTCGACGCGCTCGACCCGGCGCGCTTCGCGTTGCGCTGACCGGCGCGCAGGCTCAGTCGTAGTCGATCCGCCGCACCCCCGCGGCGGTGCCGAGCAGGCACACGCGGGCGCGGTGGCGCGCGAAGATGCCGCAGGCCACTACGCCGGGCCACTGGTTGATCTCGGTTTCGAGCGCCGGCGGGTCGGTGATCGCGAGGCCCTGAACGTCGAGGATCGGATGGCCGTTGTCGGTGACCACACCCGCACGGGGCACTGCGCGGCCGCCGATCGCTGCGAAGCGGCGCACGATGCGCTCGCGCGCCATCTCGATCACCTCCACCGGCAGCGCAAAGCGGCCGAGCACCGCCACCTGCTTGCTCTCGTCGGCGATGCAGACGAAGCGCTCGGCCAGGTCGGCGACGATCTTCTCGCGCGTCAATGCGGCACCGCCGCCCTTGATCATGCAGCCGCGGCCGTCGATCTCGTCGGCGCCGTCGATGTAGACCGGCAGCGACGTCACTTCGTTGGCATCGAAGACGCGGATGCCCAGCGAGCGCATGCGCTCGGTGCTCTGCGCCGAACTCGACACCGCGCCCGCAATCCGCCCCTTCATCGTCGCCAGCGCGTCGATGAACTTGTTGACCGTCGAGCCCGTGCCGACGCCGACCACGCTGCCGGGCACCACGAATTCGAGCGCCGCGCGCCCCACCAGGGTCTTGAGTTCGTCGGCGGTCGGCATGGCGTCAGCGACAGAGAAAGTTGGTTTGCGACAATCGCGCGCGATTATGGCCCTCGTCCCCTACGCGCTGACCCGTCCCTTCCTGTTCGGCCTCGACGCCGAACGTGCCCATGACCTGACGCTGGGCGCCATCGCCCACCTGCAGAACACGCCCGCCCAGGCCTTCTGGGAGCAGCCGCGGATCGACGACGCGGTGCTGATGGCAGGCCTCGCCTTTCCCAACCGTGTCGGCCTGGCCGCCGGGCTGGACAAGAACGGGCGCTGCATCGACGGCCTGGGCGCGATGGGCTTCGGATTCATCGAGGTCGGCACCGTGACGCCGCTGCCGCAACCCGGCAACCCGAAGCCGCGCCTGTTTCGCGTGCGCGAGGCCGGCGCGCTGATCAACCGCTTGGGCTTCAACAACGACGGGCTCGACGCCTTCCTCGCCAACGTGCAGAAGGCGTCGAGCTTTCGCGCCGGCGGCGGTGTGCTGGGCCTGAACATCGGCAAGAACGCGGCCACCCCGATCGACCGCGCAGCCGACGACTACCTCGCCGGGCTGCGCGGCGTGTACCCGCACGCCGACTACGTGACGATCAACATCTCCAGCCCCAACACGCAGAACCTGCGCTCGCTGCAGAGCGACGATCAGCTGCAATGGCTGCTGCAGATCTTGATGGAGCGGCGTGCCGAACTGGCGCGCGACTACGGCCCCAAGCCCATCTTCGTCAAGATCGCGCCCGACCTCGAAGAGGATCAGGTCAAGGTGATCGCCGCCACGCTCAAGCGCCACGGCATCGACGGCGTGATCGCCACCAACACCACAGTCGCGCGCCACCACGTGCACCAGCTGCCCAACGGCCAGGAAACGGGGGGCCTATCGGGTGCGCCCTTGCTGGCGTTGAGCAACCGCGTGATCCGCCTGCTGCGCGCCGAGCTCGGCAGCGCCTATCCGATCATCGGCGTGGGCGGTGTGATGAGCGGCGCCGACGCGAAGTCGAAGATCAAGGCCGGGGCCGACCTGGTGCAGATCTATACCGGGCTGATCTACAAGGGACCGGGCCTCGTGCCCGAGGTGGCGAAGGCGCTGCGCAGCGCCTAGTCCCCCATCACGACGCCCTCGCGCCGCGGGTCCGCACCGCCGTACCAGGCGCTGCCGCGCCGCTGAATCGCCTGCAGCCCGCTGGTCATGTCGATCTCGTTCACCGTGTGCCCGCGCGCGCGCAGCGCCTCGAGCGTGGCAGCCGGGAAGCGCCCGCGTTCGAGCACCGTCGGCCCATTGAAGCTGCCGAAGTTCGGCAGGTCGATCGCGCGCTGTGCATCCAGGCCCCAGTCGAGCGTGCCGACCAGGGTCTTGGCGGCGTAGTGAATGATGGCCGCGCCCCCCGGCGAACCCAGGCTCATCAGCAGCCGGCCGTCGCGCTTGTCGAACACCAGCATCGGGCTCATCGAAGAGCGCGGGCGCTTGCCGGGTTGCACCCGGTTGGCGATCGGCTTGCCGTCGGCGTCGGCCGGCGCGAACGAGAAGTCCGTCAGCTGGTTGTTGAGCAGGAAGCCGCCGGCCTTGCCGGTGCCACCGTCGCTCATCAGGCGCGCGCCGAACACGTCCTCGATCGTCGTCGTCATCGCCACCGCGCGGCCCTGCGCGTCGACGATCGAGATGTGGCTGGTGCCCGACTCCGTCTGCTCGGGCTGGGCGGCGTGCGCCGTCGACGCGCCACGCGGCACGCCTGGCCTGGCCGTCTTCATGCTCTGCTCGCCGATCAGCGACGCGCGGTCCGTCAGGTAGGCGTCATCGAGCAGGCTCGTCCAGCGCCCCGCCGGCGGGGCTACGAAGTCGGGGTCGGCGACGTACTGCGCGCGGTCGGCAAAGGCCAGACGCGCCGCCTCGCTGTACTGGTGCAGCCAGTCGGCGCTCGGCAGCCTGCGCTCCACCAGCGGCTGCGCCGCCGGCGCCGTGCGCTCCAGCAGGCCGATGATCTGCATCACCGCGAGGTGGCCCGACGACGGCGGCGGGAAGCCGCAGACGCGATAGACGGTCTTCCAGTCGGTGCAGATCGGCTCGCGCCGCTTCGGCGTGTAGCGCGCGAGGTCGGCTTCGGTCAGCCGCCCGGGGTTGCCCGGATGGCCGCGCACGCGTTTCACGACGTCGGCCGCCACCGGCCCCGTCAACAGCCCGGCGCTGCCACGCGCGGCGATGCCGCGCAGCACCTCGGCCAGCGCCGGGTTCTTCATCAGCGTGCCCACCGCATGCGGTTCGCCGCTCGCGCGGTAGAAGTAGGCCCGCGCCTGGGCGTCGCCCTTCAGCGCCGACTCGGATGTGAGCTGGGCGTGCAGGCGCGGGCTCAGACGAAAGCCCTGCTCGGCCAACGTGATCGCGGGCTCGAACAGCGCCGCCCAGGGCAGGCGGCCGTGCTCGCGGTGAGCCGCCTCGAGCATGCGCACCGCGCCGGGCACGCCGACCGAACGGCCACCGACGACGCCCTCGCGAAAGGGCATCGGCCGGCCGTCGGTTTGCAAGAACAGCTTTTCGTCAACCGCGGCAGGCGCCGTCTCGCGCCCGTCCCACGCGGCGACGGCTTGGCCGTCCCAGTGCAGCAGGAAGGCACCGCCGCCGATGCCGCTGGACTGCGGCTCCACCAGCGCCAGCACCATCTGCACCGCAATCGCGGCGTCGAGGGCGTTGCCACCGCGCTTGAGCACCTGGTAGCCCGCGTCGGTGGCCAGCGGGTTCGCAGCCGCCACCATGAAGCGCTGCGCGGCCCAGCCCGGCTTGTCGGTGGTGCCCGAGGAGCCTTCGGGCATCGGCGGCACGCTGTAGCCGATGCCGTCGTGTGCGGGTGCCACCGGCGTGGTGGGCGTGCAGGCACCGAGCCACAGCATGCACGGCAGCGCCACGCCGAGCGTGAACTGGTGCAGGCGCGGCACAGCCTCGAACTTCATTGCATGGGGCTCGGCAATCCCTTGTTCCGACGATCCTACGCCGGCCACGCATTGCAGCGTGCATTGGTTCACGCGCGCCGAGGGCATCCGCAATCACCACATCGAAGCGCGCTGCTGCGTCCCTAGACTGCGTCCCGCTGGGCGTGGCCCCACGCCCGCGGACCCCCTTCGGAGTACTGCCCATGATCCGTCGCCGCTCGGCCGCCCTGGCCCTTCCCCTTCTCGCAGCCTCGCTGGCGGCCGGCTTGGCCGGTTGCGGCTCGTCGGTGCCGGACACGATGAAGATCGGCGTCGTGGTCGCACAGAGCGGCCCGTTCGCACTGCGCGGGCAGGACCTGCTGCGCGGCGCCCAGCTCGCCGCCGACGAACTCAACCTGGGCCCGTTCAAGATCGACGGCAAGACCGTGAAGATCGAGATCGCCGGCTTCGACGACAAGGGCGAGGTGGACCTGTCGGTCAGCGGCGCCCAGCAGCTCGTGGAGGGCGGTGCGGTGGCGATCATCGGCCCGCTGAACACGCCGCAGGCAGTGAAGATGATCCCGGCCGTGGCCAACAGCGGCAAGCCGCACCTGTTCACCGCCACCGCCGCCAGCCTGCACGGCCTTGGCAAGGGCAACACCTTCCGCCTGCTGGCCAACGACGACTTGCAGGCACGCGCCGCCGCCTCGCTGGTGCACGAGACCCTGCGCGGCAAGCATGTGGCCGTGATCTACGAGAGCGGCGACTACGGCAAGGGCCTGAACACCGTGTTCACCGATGCGCTCGCCAAGGCCGGCGGCAAAGTGCAGTTCGCGCAGGCGGTCGACGCCAAGGCCGAGGTCACCGCGGAGATCGCCGGCAAGCTCAAGGCCGCCGAAGCCGACGTCGTGGTGCTGTTCTCGCGCGAGCCACACGGCCTGTTCAAGGGCCTGCAGGAAGTCGGCCACACCAATGTATCGGTGGTGGGGTCGAACGTCGTGCGCAACAAGAACGTCGCGGCCGCGCCGATCCCGGTCGCCGCGCTGTACGCCACCGCCACCGCGATCGACCCCGAGGAGTTTCCCACCGGCGCCAAGCTGGTCGCCGACTTCGAGCGCCGCCATAAGGATCGCCCGGTGTGGGGCGCGCACTACGCCTACGACGCGGTCTATGCGCTGGCCGACGCGGCCTCGCGCAGCGGCTCGGTCGACTCGGCCAAGCTGGTCCAGCACCTGAAGACGCAGGAACCGCGCACCCGCATCAACACCCAGATGAAGTTCGACACCAGCGGCGAGCAGCGCTACGCGTCGATCGCCGTCTACCGCGCCGACGGTGGGCTGTGGCGCATGCAGATGCGAAGCTCGCTCTGGTAGACCGAGCTTCGCTTCGCGCGACCGTAGCGCTCCCCCGAGGCCCCTCCGAGAAGGGGCTCCAGGATGGGTGTTGAAGGCGGCTGCGCCGCCTAGTGCAACTGAACGCCGGTTTTTCCCTGCACTTCTTCGCGCGTCACGCCCGGCGCCAGCTCCACCAGCTTCAGGCCCTGCGGCGTCACGTCCATCACCGCCAGGTCGGTGATGATGCGGTGGATCACGCCCACGCCGGTCAGCGGCAGGGTGCATTGGGGCAGGATCTTGAGGTCGGTCGTGCCGTCCTTCTTCTTGGCCACGTGCTCCATCACGACGATGCAACGCGGCACGCCGGCCACCAGGTCCATCGCGCCGCCCATGCCCTTGACCATCTTGCCGGGGATCATCCAGTTGGCAAGGTCGCCCTTCTCGCTGACCTGCATCGCGCCCAGGATCGACAGGTTGATCTTGCCGCCGCGGATCATGGCAAAGCTCTCGTGGCTGCCGAAGATGCTCGAGCCGGGAATCGTGGTCACGGTCTGCTTGCCGGCGTTGATCAGGTCGGCGTCGACCTCGTCCTCGGTCGGGAACGGGCCGATGCCCATCATGCCGTTCTCGCTCTGCAGCCAGACCTCGATGTCCTTCGGCACGTAGTTGGCCACCAGCGTCGGGATGCCGATGCCGAGGTTCACGTAGTAGCCGTCCTTCAATTCCTCGGCCGCCTTGGCGGCCATCTGCTCTTGGGTCCAGGGCATATGCGTGCTCCTCAGGCGGTTCTGATCGTGCGCTTTTCGATGCGCTTTTCGGGGGCCGGGTTGTGCACGAGGCGGTGCACGTAGATGCCCGGCAGGTGGACATCGTCGGGCGCGAGTTCACCGGTCTCGACGATCTGCTCCACCTCGGCGATGCAGACCTTGCCGGCCATCGCCGCGGCGGGGTTGAAGTTGCGCGCCGTGAGCCGGAAGCGCAGGTTGCCCGCCTTGTCGGCCACCTGGGCCTTGACCAGCGACACCTCGGGCTTGAGCGAGCGCTCCAGCACATAGGTGCGGCCATCGATCTCGCGCAGCTCCTTGCCCTCGGCCACGATGGTGCCGACGCCAGTAGCGGTGAAGAAGGCCGGGATGCCGGCGCCGCCGGCGCGCAGCTTCTCGGCCAACGTGCCCTGCGGCGTGAACTCGAGTTCGAGTTCGCCCGCCAGGTACTGGCGCTCGAACTCCTTGTTCTCGCCGACGTAGCTCGAGATCATCTTCCTGATCTGGCGCGTCTCGAGCAGCTTGCCGAGGCCGAAGCCGTCGACGCCGGCGTTGTTGGAAATCACCGTCAGGCCCTTGACCTTGGAGGCCACCAGCGCGTCGATCAGCGCCTCGGGAATGCCGCACAGGCCAAAGCCGCCGACCGCCATCAGCTGGCCGTCCTTCACGACGCCTTCGAGCGCCGCCTTGGCACTCGGGTAGATCTTGTTCATCCGCTCGTCTCCGATGCCCACCATCGCGGGGCGCGCAAGCGTACTACGTAGCGCCTTAAGTAGGCGCTACGTAGAATCAATTAACCACCATGGCGTCCGGCCCCGATTTCGACTTCCGCACCGCGTTCGACCAGGCGCCGATTGGCCTGGTGATCTCGCGCGAGCGCCTGATGATCGCCTGCAACCAGGAGCTGCTGGCGATGTTCGGCGGCGAAAGCACGGCCCAGTTCGTCGGGCGCAGCTTCGAGCTGTTGTACCCCACGCACGAGGAGTTCGAGCGCACCGGCGCACGCATCACCGTCAGCCTGGACAAGCGCGGCTACTACGCCGACGAGCGCATCATGAAGCGCCTGTCGGGCGAGCTGTTCTGGTGCCATGTGTCGGGCCGTGCGCTGGACCCGAAGCGCCCGCACGCCGAAGGTATCTGGAGCTTCGAGGACCTGTCGGCCAAACGCAAGGTGGGCACCGAACTCACCGCGCGCGAGCGCGAGATCGCCGCGCTGCTGATCGAGGGTCTGACCAGCAAACGCATCGGCCAGAAGCTCGGGATCAGCCCGCGCACCGTGGACGTGTACCGCGCGCGTCTGATGCGCAAGTACGGTGCGGCCACCACGCCCGAGCTGGTGCACAAGCTGCTCGCCGGATGACCACGCTGCCGTCCGCTCCCGACGAGGCCGGCTGGGACGCGCTGCTGGCCGACGACGCCGCGCTGGCGCCGGGCGTGCGCACGATCCTCGCGCGCCACGGCCTGGCTCAAGAGGCCACCGAACGCTACGACAGCGGCTCGCTGCCGGTCTACGCGGTCGGCCCGCGCCATGTACTCAAGCTGTTCCCGCCCGACGAGGCCGAGTACGCGAAGACCGAGGCCCGGTCGCTGGCCGCGGTGCAGGACGCGCTGCCGATCCCGACGCCGCGCCTGATCGCCGCCGACACCCAGGACGGCTGGCCCTACCTGCTGATGTCGCGCCTGCACGGTGAACGCCTGGTGACCGCCTGGCCACGGCTGTCGATGGGCGAACGCGACCGCCTGGCCACACAACTCGGCGAAGCGGTCGCTGCACTGCACGCGATCGGCACCACCCGGCTGGCCGGACTCGGCCCGGACTGGGACGGCTTCGTCGCGGCCCAGCGCCAGAGTGCCGCGCAGCGCCAGCGCGACCGCCGCCTGCCGCCCGAGTGGGTCGAGCAGGTCGATCCCTTCCTCGCGCGCTGGATGCCCCCACCCGCCCCGAGGCAGGTGCTGCTGCACACCGAGCTGATGCGCGAGCACCTGATGGTGGACGGCGGCCTGCCCACCGGCCTGTTCGACTTCGAGCCCGCGATGCTCGGTGCCCCCGAGTACGACTTCGCGTCCTTCGGCCTGTTCGTGTCCTGCGGCGATGCGCGCTTCCTGCGCCGCGCGCTGCAAGCCTACGGCTACGCCGCGCACGAGCTCGACGAGGCGCTGCAGTGCCGGTTGATGGCCCATGCGCTGCTGCACCGCTACAGCAACCTGCGCTGGTACCTGGAACGCCTTCCCGTGCCCGGCGCCACGACGCTCGAGGCCCTGGCTTCGCACTGGTGGGCTCTGGCAGGATCCGACGCATGATCACCGTCCACCACCTCGAGAACTCGCGCTCGCAGCGCGTCCTGTGGCTGCTCGAGGAGCTCGAGCAACCCTACGTCGTGCAGCGCTATGCGCGCGACCCCAAGACCTCGCTCGCGCCGCCCGAGCTGCTGGCGGTGCATCCGCTGGGCAAGTCGCCGGTCATCAGCGACGGCGACCTCACCATCGCCGAAACCGGCGCCATCGTCGAGTACCTGGTCGACAAGGCCGGCGGCCGCTTGCGCCCGGCGCCGGGCACGGCCGAGCACCGCCGCTATACCTACTGGCTGCATTTCGCCGAGGGTTCGGCGATGCCGCCGCTGGTGATGGCGCTGGTGTTCCGTCGCATCAAGTCCACGCGCATGCCCTTCTTCGCCAAGCCGATCGCGCGCGCGATCGCCGACAAGGTGTTGGGCAATTTTGTGATGCCCAACATCGAACGCCAGCTCGACTTCATGGAGTCCGAGCTGGCGTCGCGGCCCTGGTTCGCCGGCAGTGAATTCAGTGCCGCCGACGTGATGATGAGCTTCCCGCTCGAGGCCGCGAGCACGCGCGCCGGCCTGCAGACGCGCTGCCCCAGGCTCGCCGCCTGGCTGGCACGCATCCACGAGCGGCCGGCGTACCGCCGCGCGCTGGAGCGCGGCGGCCCGTTCAGCCTGCTCGGCTAGTCATGTAGGCCCCCAGCTCGCTGCGCTCCCGGCCCCCGAGGGGCGTTCAGCCCACTCGGGGGCGGCCCAGCGCGGGCTGAGGCTACTGGACGCGCTCCGCGCGCTCGCGGCGCAGCGCATCGGCCAGCAGCCCCTGCCCGGCGCGATCGGCGGCCGCGATCAGGGTCTGGTCGATCAGGTCGCGTTGCGCGTGGCTGCCGCCGAAGCGCGCCGCGTGGCTGCGCAGCGGACGCAGGCGTTGCACCGCCTCGTCGTAGCGTCCCTGCCCGAAGGCGTGGATGGCGCGCGTCGCGTCGTGGCCCACGTCGCGCAGGAAGCCGACGTTATCGTCCCCCGTTCCCGCACTCGCGAGCGCCGCGTCCTGCTTGGCCAGCACCTGCCGCACCTCGGCCTCGCGTCCCGCACCGACGAAGGCCAGCACCGCGTGCAGGTCGTTGAATGCGTACTGGCTGCGCTCGCACTGCGCCATCGACGCCGCCCAGCGGTCGGCCAGCGGTTGCCACCGATCACCCACGTCGATGCCGCGCAGCGCCAGGCGCCACAGCATCGCCGAGCCGTCGATCATCTCGAGCGCCAGCGGCGAGGCCGGGCCGAGCACGCGCTCGTCGACGATCTTCAGCACCGCGTCGACCTGGTCGAGGCCGAGATGGAACAGCGCCAGGTGCCACCAGTTGTGGGTCCCCAAGAAGCTGCCCGGGCTCCAGGTGTCCGCGTTGTCGCCGAGCCAGGCGACGCCGTCGCGGCGCCGATTCTGCATCTCCATCACATGCGCCACCGCATGCCAGGCCCAGCTGTCGCGCGGTTCCAGTTCCACGGCGCGCCGGCCCAGGGCCTCGGCGCGCGCGTAGTCGCCGCACTCCTCGAGGCCGAAGGCGTACATGCCGAGTACGGCGTGGTAGCCCGGCATGCCGGGATGCCAGGTGGAAGCGACGCGCGCCATGCGATCGCGCAGCATGCGCGAGTGGCCGACGAAAAAGTCGATCTGATGGCCGGCCTGCAGCGCCAGCGCGTCGTGCGGCCAGCGCACCGACAGGTCCTCGAGCACCAGCCCGGCCGCGTGCCAGCGGCCGTTGACGACGTGCTCGATCGCCTTCAGGTGCATCGCCTCGCGCTCGTCGGCGGCCAGCAGGCGCGTGGTCTCGAGCACCGCGCGCGCGGGGGCCAGGCCACCCGGCTCGGTGCCGAGCAGGTTGAGCCAGCCGACGAGGGCATGCGCCATCGTGAACTCAGGCGCCAGCGCGATCGCTTTCTGGGCAGTGGCCAGCGGGTCGTCGACCAGGCAGCGGAATTCGTGGCAGGCCTGCTCGAAAAGCTCCGCCGCGGCGGCGCTGGCGCCCGACAGCGGGTGGCCCAGGGTGTCTTTGACGGTCATGGTGTGCTCCTTCTGATCGAAATGTCGGTGCGGTGATGTTCGGCGCGCAGCGTCCGTTGGTCGTCCGTCGTCGCTCGTCCTGTCACGCGGCCCGCGCCGGCTGCCATCGCGCGCCGCCGTATTGCGCGACGAAGCTCTCGACTGCACGCGCAACCGCGTCGCTGTCCCCGTGCCACAGGAAGTGGTCCTCGCCCTGCAGGCGCACCAGCTGCGCGCGGGGGATGCCGCGCGCCAGGTGCTCGCCGGCCGCCAGCGGCACCACGCGGTCGCCCTCGCGCTGCATCACGAGCGTCGGCAGGCGCACGGCACCCAAGCGCGGGCCCAGGTCCAGCGCATGGAAGGCACGCAGCAGCTCGCGCACGCCCAGGCGCGACGCGGCGTTGCGCAGCAGGCGCACGTACCAGGCGCGCACCTGCGGGTCGTCGGCGGCGGAGGGCGCAAAGCGGCGCAGCCCCTCGTCGTAGTGCGCCGGGTCGCACAGGCGCTCGAGCCAAGCCTCCATCACGCGCGGGTGCAGGGCCCAGGGCGTCTCGGGGCTCCAGCGTCCGCTGGCCGAGGTGCCGTACAGCAGCAGGCCGGCGACGCGGTCGGGGCGGCGCAGCGCGACGTCGATCGCCATCGTGCCGCCGACCGAGGACCCGAACAGCCACGCGCGCGCCAGGCCCAGGTGGTCGAGCACGGCACAGACGTCCTCGTTGGCGCTGGCGGCGGTGGGCAGCACGCCGACGCGTTCGGACAGGCCCATGCCGCGGCGGTCGATCATCACGATGCGATGCCGCTGCGCCAGCCGGCCGAGCACGGCCCGCACCCGCGGCTCGTCCAGACCGACCTCGAGGTTGGTCATCAGCCCCCACATCACGACGATGGCCTCCTCGCCCTCGCCCCAGCTGGCGTACGCGACCTCGCCGTGCGCGGTGGGCGCGAAACGGATCTCGGGCCGCTCGGCGTTGCCATGCAGGCGTTCGAGCGCCGCCCCATAGGCCGCCTCGATGCGCGCCGACGGCCGGCGACCGAACTCCTCGCGCCAGCGTTGCGCGCCGTCGAGGTAGGCCGACTCGACGCCGGCCGCGTCGCCACGCGAAGCGCGTGCGGCCAGCTGCGCGATCAGGCCGGCCTCGGCCAGCGGCTCCAGC
>JALHQP010000104.1 GCA_022841885.1 Aquincola sp.
GCTGCTGCGCCAGCGCGCCGCTGCCGGCGCCGAACTCCCACAGCTCGTCGGTGCCGGTGGCGTCGAGCGCCTGCGCCGCCTGGCGCGCCACGGCAGCGCCGAACAGCGGGCTCATCTCGGGCGCCGTGGTGAAGTCGCTGCCGTCGGCCGGCGAGGCGCCGAGCACCGGCGCGCCGCGCGCGTAGTAGCCCAGGCCCGGCGCGTACAGCGCGAAGGCCATGAAACGGTCGAAGGGCAGCCACCCGCCAGACGCCTCGATCGCGCGCCGGATCACCCCGGCCAATACACTCTCACCCTCGCGCGCTGGCTGCATGCGTCGATTGTAGGAATGACCCCGCCCCCGACCTCCACGCCCTCCCGACCGACGGTGCTCGTGACCGGCGCGGCGCGGCGCATCGGCCGCGCGATCGCGCTCGAACTGGCCCGCGCCGGCTTCGACCTCGCACTGCACCACCGCCGCTCGGGCGCCGATGCAGAAGCGCTGGCCGCGCAGTTGCGTGCCCTGGGCGGGCGTGCCGAATGCTTCGGCGCCGACCTCGCCGACGAGTCGGCGTGCCGCGCCCTGGTGCCTGCCGTCGTCGCGCGCATGTCCCGGCTCGATGCCGTGGTCAACAACGCCTCGCACTTCGAGTACGACGATGCCGCGAGCTTCGGCCACGCGGCGATGGACGCGCACTGGCGCGCCAACACCGCGCCAGCGATCCTGCTGGCCACCGCGCTGGCCAAGCATCTCGAAGGCTGCTCCGAGGTCGGCTGCGTCGTGAACCTGTCGGACCAGAAGCTCTGGAACCCGAACCCCGACTACTTTTCCTACACGCTGTCGAAGGCCGCACTCGATGCCGCGACGACGATGCTGGCGATGGCGCTGGCACCGCGCGTGCGCGTGGCCGGCGTCGCGCCGGGCGTGACGCTGGTGTCGGGCGCGGCGATGGACGCCGCCGGCTTCGACGCCGCCCACCGCATGACACCGCTCGGCCGCTCGTCGACACCCGAGGACGTGGCGCGCGCCGTGCGCTTCGTGATCGAGTCGCCCGCACTCACCGGCACCACGATCCTCGTCGACGGCGGCCAGCACCTGGCGCGCCAGCCGCGCGACGTCGCCTTCCTCACCCCGCCACGCTGACACCATGCACAGCCTACTGATCCACCCCGCACTGATGGACTGCAGGCGCCTGTTCCTGCGCAACTACGAGGTGTGGATCAACATCGGCGTGCACGACTTCGAGAAGAAGGGCGAGCAGCGCGTGCTGATCAACGTCGACCTGTTCGTGCCGCTGGCCGAGTCCACGCCGCGCGCCGACAAGCTCGAGGAAGTGCTCGACTACGACTTCATCCGCCGCTCGATCGCCGAACGCGTGCAGCGCGGCCACGTGCATCTGCAGGAGACCCTGGCCGATGATGTGCTCAAGCTGATGCTCGCCCACCCGCACGTGAAAGCCGCCCGCGTGTCGACCGAGAAGCCGGACGTGTACCCCGATTGCGAGGCCGTGGGCGTGGAAGTCTTCGGCATGAAGGACGACCGATGAACGACATGACCGACGCAGCGGCCCTGCTCAAGGCCGAACGCAAAGCCGCCTTCGAGGCCAACAAGCTCTCCAAGCGCCTGCACCGCCAGGTCGGCGAAGCGATCGGCGACTTCAACATGATCGAGGATGGCGACAAGGTCATGGTCTGCGTGTCCGGCGGCAAGGACAGCTACGCCCTGCTCGACATCCTGCGCGGCCTGCAACAGCGCGCGCCGATCCGCTTCGAGCTGGTGGCGGTGAACCTCGACCAGAAGCAGCCCGGCTTCCCGGCGCATGTGCTGCCTGCGTACCTGGAATCGATCGGCGTGCCCTTCCACATCGAGAACCAGGACACCTACTCGATCGTCAAGCGCCTGATCCCCGAAGGCCAGACGATGTGCAGCCTGTGCTCGCGCCTGCGCCGCGGCATCCTGTACCGCGTGGCGAGCGAGCTCGGCGCCACCAAGATCGCGCTCGGCCACCACCGTGACGACATCGTGGTCACGCTGCTGATGAACATGTTCTTCGGCGGCCGCCTGAAGGGCATGCCACCGAAGCTGGTGTCCGACGACGGCCAGCATGTCGTGATCCGCCCGCTGGCCTACGTGGCCGAGGCCGACCTCGAGCGTTGGGCTGCGGTACGGCAATTCCCGATCATTCCTTGCACCCTGTGCGGCAGCCAGGACAACCTGCAGCGCGCACAGACCAAGGCCATGATCCACGACTGGGAGCGCAAGAGCCCCGGGCGCATCGACAACATGCTGCGCGCGATGGGCCATGTGGTGCCCTCGCACCTGATGGACCGTAGCCTGCATCCGTTCGCCAGCCTCCAACCGACCGGCGTGGCCGATCCGCTGGGCGACAAGGCCTTTGACGAAGACGATGCCGAGGACTGCGGTACGCCGAGTACCGCGCCCGTGCGTTTCATGGAGCCCAGCGCCACGACCTCCCGGGAGACACCATGAGCCCGAACATCCTCCGCCCCGCCGCCTTGCTGCTGGCCGCCGCCCTGCTCGGCAGCTGCGCAGCCCTGAACCAGGTGCACAGCGAAGTCACCACCTTCAGCGATTGGCCGGCCGACCGCAAGCCCGGCCGCTACACCTTCGAGCGCCTGCCCTCGCAGAAGGCCAATGCGCAGCGACAGGGCGAGCTCGAGACCGCCGCCGCCAAGGCGCTCGAGAAGGCCGGCTTCACGGCCGCGCCCGACGCTGCCCAGGCCGACGTGATCGTGCAGATCGGCGCGCGCCTGACCCGCGTCGAGGTCTCGCCCTGGGACGACCCGCTGTGGTGGCGCTGGGGTGCCGGCTACTGGCGCGCCCCCGCTTGGCGCTCGTCGCGCTCGATGTACTACGGCGGCCTGCACACCGACTGGTATCGCCGCTACGAGCGCAACGTGGCCGTGTTGCTGCGCGACCGCGCCTCGGGCACGCCGCTGTTCGAGGCCCATGCCCAGACCGAGGGCGGCACCTCGGGCGACGCCGCCCTGCTCGGCGCGATGTTCGAAGCCGCGCTGCAGGGCTTCCCGGCCACCGGGGCACAGAACCCGCGCACGGTCAGCGTCGCGCTGCCCTGACGGCACCGCACGCAGGCCCGACGCCGCGCGCTCAGCGCTGGGCCGTGGCGTTGACCTCGGCCGCGAGGGTGCGCAGGTCCTCTTCCCAGCCGCGCAGCTTGCGCCGCGCGTGCGCTCGCTGCTCGGGCGTGGCCAGGTTGTGCATCGTCGCGGCCAGCGTGCAGTTGTCCAGCGCCAGGCGCTCCTGGTAGGCGCGGTAGTCGGCGCGCGGCGAGCGCTGCGCACGCTCGACCAGCACGCGCACCGCGGCCTGGGCCCGCGCCACGTCACCCGAGGCCCGCGCGTCGGCCAGCGTGCGCATCATGTCGGCGTTGCGCCGTTCGCGCTCGGCCAGCCAGCGGTCGGCGTCGAAAGCCGAAGCCGCAAGCAGCTGCGCCAGGCGGGTGCGCTGCGTGTCGTCCAGGCGCCCGTAGAAGGTCTCGTAGCGTTCGAGCGTGCGCTTGAACGCGGCCTGGGCTCGCGCCTCGCGGTCGGGCTGGGCGAAGTCTTCGCGCAGCTCATCCCCGTTCTTGGCCAGCTTGCGCTCCATGTGCTGCAACTGCTCGGGCTTGAGCGTGACCAGCAGGCGCGCCACGGCCGGCGCGGCGCGCTCGATCGCCGTGTCCAGCCGCCGCTGGGCCTCGTCGCGCCAGGCGCACATCGCCTGCGGGGTGGCGGGCTGCATCACCTCGCGCTGGGCACGCGCGAGCAGGGCCGCATAGTCGGGCAGCTGGCTGCGGCGGTGCCAGTCGAACCACTCGTCCAGCGCCTCGCGCAAACGCAGCGACTGCTCGCCGTCGAGGTCCAGGTAGCCGTCGGCCCACCAGTAGGCCAGGTGCGGGCCTTGGCCATAGCCCAGGCGCAGGAAGCTGCCGCAGCCGGCCAGCAGCAGCGCGGCCAGCGCCACGCCGATAATCGTGCGCAGCTTCTGCCACCACGGACCGGTCTCGCGAAACGACATGAACGACAGCGACAAGACTTCGACCCTTTCGGTGCTGATCATGGCGGCCGGAAAAGGCACGCGCATGAAATCGGCGCGGCCGAAGGTACTGCATGCGCTGGCCGGCCGCAGCCTGTTGCAGCATGTCCTGAACGCCGTGGCGGGTCTTTCCGCCGACCGCACGCTGGTGATCGTCGGCCATGGCGCCGATGCGGTGCGCGCCAGCGTCGAGGGCCAGGGCATCACCTGCCTGCTGCAGGAACCCCAGCTCGGCACCGGGCATGCCGTGCAGCAGGCGGTGCCGCAACTGCCTGACGCCGGCACCACCCTGGTCCTCAACGGTGACGTGCCGCTGATCGAGCCGGCCACCGCCGCCGCACTGGTGACCGCCTGCGGCGGCCAGCGCCTGGCGCTGCTGACCGTCGAGCTGGCCGACCCGGGCGGTTACGGCCGCATCGTGCGCGACGCCGCCGGCCAGGTGCTCGGCATCGTCGAGCACAAGGACGCGAGCCCCGAGCAGCGCGCGATCAGCGAGATCTACAGCGGCATCCTGGCCGCGCCGACCGCCTGGCTCAAGCGCGCGGTGATGGCGCTTTCGAACCGCAACGCGCAGAAGGAGTACTACCTGACCGACATCGTCGCCGCCGCCGTGGCCGAGGGCGTGCCCGTGGTGGCCACGCAGGCGCGCGACGAGACCGAGGTGCTGGGCGTCAACAGCCCGGCGCAGCTGGCCGACCTGGAGCGGCGTTTCCAGCGCCGACGGGCCGAGGAGTTGATGGAAGGCCGCGGCGTGCGCCTGGCCGATCCGGCCCGCTTCGACCTGCGCGGCACGCTCGAATGCGGCCAGGACGTCGAGATCGACGTCGGTTGCGTGTTCGAGGGCCGCGTCGTGCTCGGCGACGGCGCGCGCATCGGCGCGCACTGCGTGCTGCGCGATGCACGCATCGATGCCGGCGCGACGATCCACCCCTTCACCCACATCGAGGGCGCGCATGTCGGCGCCGGCGCGCTAGTGGGGCCTTATGCGCGCCTGCGCCCGGGCGCCGAACTCGGGGTCGAGGTGCACATCGGCAACTTCGTCGAGGTCAAGAACAGCACGCTCGGCGCCGGGGCCAAGGCCAACCACCTGGCCTACCTGGGCGACAGCGAGGTCGGCGAACGCGTCAACTACGGCGCCGGCAGCATCACCGCCAACTACGACGGCGCCAACAAGCTGCGCACGGTGATCGGCGCCGACGTGCACGTGGGCAGCAACTGCGTGTTGATCGCGCCGGTGACGATCGGCGAGGGTGCCACGATCGGCGGCGGCTCGACCATCACCAAGGACGCGCCGGCCGGCCAACTGACCGTGGCGCGCGCCAAACAGGTGTCGATCGAGGGCTGGACGCGGCCGAAGAAGGCGAAGAAGTAGCGCCTCAGGCCCGCGCCGGGCCGTCAGCCCCGCACGCCGCAGCCGCCAGCAGTTCGTACGAACGCAGCCGCGCCGCGTGATCGTGGATCGCGCCGGCGACGATCAACTCGTCGGCCTGCGTCTGCTCGACCAGCGAGGTCAGCTGCCGCCGCACCGAATCCGGTGAGCCGACCGCCGAGGCCACCAGCATGCGCTGCACCTGGGCCTTCTCGAGCGGCGTCCACATCGCCTCCAGCGCCGCCGGGTCGATCGGCCGCGGCAAGGGTCCGCGGCGGCCGCGCTGCATGCCGAGAAAGCGCTGCTGGATCGAGGTGAACAGGCGTGCCGCCTCGTCGTCGCTGTCGGCGCAGACCACGTTGACGCCAACCATCGCATGCGGCTTCGGCCACTCCGGCGACGGCCGGTAGGCCGCGCGGTAGACCTGCAGCGCCTGCAGCAGCAGGTCGGGCGCGAAGTGCGAGGCAAACGCGAACGGCAGCCCGAGGTGCGCCGCCAGCTGCGCGCTGTACAGGCTGGAGCCGAGCAGCCAGACCGGCACATGGGTGCCCTGGCCGGGAATGGCGCGCACCGGATGCTCGTGCCCCGGCTCGCCCGGATCACCCAGGTAGGCCTGCAGCTCGATCACGTCACGCGGAAAGCCCTCCTCCTCGTCCCGGGCGTCGAGATGGCGTCGCAGCGCCCGCATCGTCATGCGGTCGGTTCCCGGCGCACGGCCCAGGCCGAGGTCGATGCGCCCCGGGTAGAGCGTGGCCAGGGTGCCGAACTGCTCGGCGATCACCAGCGGCGCATGGTTGGGCAGCATCACGCCGCCCGAACCGACGCGGATCGTCGTCGTGCCGCCGGCGATGTAGCCCACCAGCACCGCGGTGGCCGAGCTGGCGACGCCGTCCATGTTGTGGTGCTCAGCGACCCAGTAGCGCCGGTAGCCCCAGGCCTCGGCGTGGCGCGCGAGGTCCAGGCTGCGCGCCAGGGCCTGCGCCGCGTCCCCGCCTTCGACGATGGGCGAGAGGTCGAGAACGGACCGCGGGGGCAGGGAGGCGGCGGGCATGCGCCCATCATGCCGTCACACGGGCCAGCAGGTTCGGCGTGGGGCTGTCACACTCGCCCATGATCCAACCGCTCCTGCAAGCCGCCGACCTGCGCGGCGCCGCGCAGCTGACCACCGACGCGGTGCTCGGCCTCACTTCCCTCGTCGAGGCGATGCACGCTCGCATCGCGCGCTTGCCGGGGCTCGGTCCGGCGCAGCCCGACGAGCGCACGGGCGGCTTGACGGGCCTGGTCTACAAGTCGGTGCGCGGCGTGACGCGCGTGGTCGGCGGCAGCGTGGACGCGCTGTTCGGCTGGCTCGGACCGGCCCTGGCGCCCGGTGGCGCGGGCAGCGGCCTGCCCCACGCCGAGCGCGAAGCCATCGTGGCCGCCCTCAACGGCGTGCTCGGCGACCACCTGGCCGCCACGCACAACCCCTTGGCGATCGCCATGGCGTTTCGCCACGGCGGCCGCACGCTGCTGCTGGACCGCTCGATGATGCGCGTCACCCTGCCCCAGGCCGGGCCGCGCGTGCTGCTGCTGCTGCACGGCCTGTGCATGAACGACCTGCAGTGGCAGCGCGAGGGGCACGACCATGGCGCGGCGCTGGCGCGCGAGCTCGGCTACACGCCCGTCTACCTGCACTACAACAGCGGCCTGGCCGTGTCGACCAACGGCCGGGTGCTGGCCCAGCAGCTCGAGCGCCTGCTCGATGCCTGGCCGACACCGGTGGAACGCCTGGTGCTGCTGGGTCACAGCATGGGCGGGCTGGTCGCGCGCAGCGCCCTGTACCACGGTGTGCAGGCGCAGCGCGGCGGGCCGCGCTGGCCCGGCCGGGTCAACGACCTGGTCTGCCTGGGCACGCCGCACCAGGGCGCCCCGCTCGAGGGCGTCGGGCAGGTCGTGGACGGCCTGCTGTCCGCGACGCCCTATGCCGCGCCGCTGGCGCGCCTGGGCCGCGTGCGCAGCGCCGGCATCAACGACCTGCGCCTGGGCGACATCGTCAGCCCCGACGACATGGGGCGCGGCACGCACCGACGCGCGCAGGTGCCGCTGCCGGCGGGCGTGCGCTGCCATGCGCTGGCCGCCAGTTTGGGGTCGGTCGACGGCAGCCTGAAGACGCGCGTGCTGGGAGACGGCCTGGTGCCGGTGACCAGCGCGCTCGGGCAGCACCGGGAACCCGAGCGCCGCCTCGGCTTCGACGCCCACCGCCAGGCGGTGGTGCATGACACGGGTCACCTCGAGCTGCTGTCGAGCCCCGAGGTCTACGAACACCTGAAGCGCTGGCTGAGCTGACCCGTCAGCGGCGGGTGCTGAGCCAGATGCCGGCCAGGATCGACAGCGCGCCGACGAAGTGGAACGGCTCGATGTGCTCGCCCAGCACCAGCCACGCAATGCCGGCGCTGTAGATCGGGCCCAGGTAGAGCACCATGCCCACCCGCGCGGCGCCCAGCACGCGCTGCATGAACGAGTAGGCAGCGTAGGCCGCCGCCCCGGGCAGCAGCGCCGCCGCCAGCACCAGGCCGGCGCTCCGCCACGACAGCGTCGACGGCAGCCAGTACAGCGCCTCCCACAGCGTAAAGGGCAGCAGCACGATGACGCCGCCGCCGGCGATCAGCGTCAGCCGCGCCAGCGCCCCGAAGGCCGAGGGCCAGGCGCGCAGCAGCAGCGAGTACGCGGTCCAGGAGACCACGGCCACCGCGATCCAGAGGTCGCCCGGGTTGATGCGCACCGCCGCCAGCGCGTCCCAGTGGCCGCGGATCAGGATGTGCACCACGCCGCCGAGCGCGAGCGCCACGCCGAGCCACTGCCAGGCGCCGAAGCGCTCGCGCAGCCAGATCGACGAGGCCAGCGCGATCAGCACCGGCGACATGGCGTACAGCAGGCCGATGTTGACGGCCGAGGTGTGGCGCGCGCCGACATAGACGAAGGCGCCGCAGACCCACATGCCGAGCGCGCCGAGCACCAGGAAGTGAGCGCCCTCGGCGACGACATCGCGGCGCTTGGCGACGATCTCGCGCCAGCAGAAAGCACCCAGCAGCAGCACCGCGACGGCCCAGCGCGCCAGTGCCAGCATGTGCGGCGCGATCACGCCCGGCGCCCAGCGCGCCACCAGGTAGTTGACGCTCCACAGCGCGGGCGCGATGAACACCAGCGCGAGCGCGAGCCGGCGCTCGCCGGGCGTGGCCACGAGGCCGCGGCTCAAGCCGCGAATGGCGCGCCTTCGGTCGGCGCCCCGAACAACAGGCCCTGCAGCTGGTGACAGCCCAGCGCCACCAGGAAGCCGCGCTGGGCCTCGGTCTCTACGCCCTCGGCGATGACCTCGCGGCCCAGGCTGGCGGCCAGCGTGATGATCGCGCGCGCAATCGCGGCGTTGCCGGCGTTGTCGGGCAGGCCGTGCACGAAGCTGCGGTCGATCTTGATGCGGTCGATCGGCAACTGGTTGAGGTGGCCGAGCGACGAGTAGCCGGTGCCGAAGTCGTCGATCGCCACGCGCACGCCCAGCGCCTTCAGGTGCGACAGGGTGGCGCGCACCGAATCGACGTCGTCCATCAGCATGCGTTCGGTGATCTCGACCTCAAGCGCGCTGCCCGGAATGCCGGCCTCGCCCAGCGCGCTGGCCACGTTGTCGGCGAAGTCCGCGTCGCGAAACTGCAGCGACGAAAGGTTCACCGACACCGGCAGCGCGCGCCCGGCGTCGCGCCAGCGCCGCGCCGCCTGCGTCGCCTCGCGCAGCACCCATTGACCGATCGGCACGATCAGGCGCTGCTCTTCGGCCAGGGGGATGAACTGGTCCGGCTCGACCAGGCCGCGCACCGGGTGGCGCCAGCGGATCAGCGCCTCGCAGCCGGCCAGGCGGCCGTCGGACGCACGCACCTGCGGCTGGTAGTGCAGCACGAACTCGTTGCGCTCGATCGCGCGCGTGAGCTGCGACTCGAGCTCCAGCGCCTCGATCGCGCGCCGGCTGAGCTCCGGGTCGTAGAGCTGGTGCGTGGCGCGCCCGTGGCGCTTGGCCTGGTACATCGCCGCGTCGGCGTTGCGCAGCAAGTCGGCCGGCGTGTCGGCATGCTGCGGGTACAGCGCGATGCCCACCGAGGGAGTCACCGAGATCGAGCGCCCCTCCAACAGCACCGGCGCGCTCATCGAGGACAGCAGCTTGCGCGCCACCTCCTCGACGTCCGCGAGCGGCATCGCACCTTGCAGCAGCACCATGAACTCGTCGCCGCCGAAACGCGCCACCACATCGCTGCCGCGCAGCAGCGAGGTCAGGCGCTGGGCCAGGGTCTGCAGCAGCACGTCGCCGGCCAGGTGGCCGAGCGAGTCATTGACGCGCTTGAAGTGGTCGAGGTCGATGAACAGCAGCGCGCCTTGCGCGTCGCCGGCGCGGCCGCTGCCCATCAGCGCGTCCAGGCGCTCCATGAAGGCGGTGCGGTTGAACAGGCCGGTCAGCGCGTCGTGATGCGCCAGGTGGTGGATGCGCTGGCGTGCGGCCTGGGTCGCACGCAGGTCGCGCACCACCGTCATGCGCAGGGTCTCGTCGCCGCGCACGATGGTGCGCACGATGAACTCGACCGGGATGCGCGTGCCGTCGCGGTGCAGGATCGCGCTTTCGTAGGCCGTCTCGGCGCGCGCGGTCATCACCTCGACCACCTTGGCCACATGCTCGGGAGCGATGAACTCGAGCGTCTTGCGCCCGCGCATCTCGTCCAGGCTGTAGCCGATCAGCTCGAGCGCAGGCTGGTTGGCGTCGGTGACGAAGCCGTCCTTGTGGAAGACGATGCCCTCGACGCTGGCGTCCATGAACTTGGCCAGCCGCTCCTCGGACTCGCGCAGCGCGCGCTCGGCCTCGCGGTGGCGCGTGATGTCGTTGATCAGCACGAAGGCCCCGGCCAGCGTGCCGGAGGCATCGAAGTGCGGAAGCAGCTGCACCTCGATCCAGCGCGTGCCGGTGGGTGACGGCAGCTGGCGCTCGTAGCGCTGCGGCTTGTGCGTCTGGCGGATCTGGTTGACGTAGGGCTCGATCGAGCGGTTGGCCTCGGGGCCGATGATCTCCTCGAGCGTGCGGCCGAGCACCGACTGCTCGTCGAAGCCGAAGGTCTTGGCGTAGCC
The DNA here is from genome assembly GCA_022841885.1 of Aquincola sp. Lineage (GTDB taxonomy): Bacteria > Pseudomonadota > Gammaproteobacteria > Burkholderiales > Burkholderiaceae_C > CADEEN01. The sequence goes on from JALHQP010000104.1 coordinate 10,545, forward strand.
GGCGTTGGCGAACAGACAGCGCAGGGTCTCGTTGTCGTAGAAGGCCATCAGCGCCGGCACGCTGTTGGCCACCAGTCGCAGCAGGCTCGCGTGCTCGCGCACGCTCGGCTCGGTGGGTACGCCGGCGGCGCTGGCAGGGGCCTCGCGGCGGCCGGGTTGGGTGCTGCTCATTGTGTTTGTTCGAGGACCGAGGCGGCCAGGCACAGATCGTCCCACGCCCGGGCCTTGTCGGCCAAGGTGCGTAACAAATAGGCCGGGTGATACGTCACGACCAGCGGCGTGTCACGCCAGCGATGCACGCGCCCGCGCAGGCGGCCGATCGGCTCGTCGGTAGCCAGCAGCGACTGCGCCGCAAAGCGGCCCATCGCCAACAGCAGGCGCGGCCGCACCAGTTCGATCTGGCGCGACAGGAACGGGGCACAGCGCGCGGTCTCCGTGGGGTCGGGGTTGCGGTTGCGAGGCGGCCGGCACTTCAGCGTGTTGGCGATGAAGACCTGGCGCTCCGGCGGGCCTTCGCCGCGCGTCAGGCCGATCGCGCGCAGCATGTTGTCGAGCAGCTTGCCGGCCTGGCCGACGAAGGGCTCGCCCTGCACGTCCTCCTGCTCGCCCGGCGCCTCGCCGACGATCATCAGGCGGGCCTGCTCGCTGCCAACGCCGAACACCGTCTGCTTGCGCGATTCGCACAGCCCGCAGGCGCGGCAGCCTGCGACGGCCGCCCGCAGCGCAGGCCAATCCATGGCACCGATGTCGCCGCGCGCGTCGGTCGGCACAGTGGGTGTCGGCGCAGGCACCGCCTCGGCCAGCGCCGCGGGCAACTCGACGGCGTGCGTCGCCGCCGGCGGTGACGACTCGAACAGGCGCACGCCCATCGCCGCGAGCATCTCGCGCTGGCGTTCACTCCAGCGCATCACTGCCCTCCTCGACCGCGATCGGCAGGCGCATCACCAGGGCGTCCTCGCGCGTGCCCGCGGCCGGGTAGTAGCCGCGCCGCAGCCCGACGGCCACGAAGCCGTAGCGCTCGTAGACGCGGAGCGCATGCTGGTTGCTTTCTCGCACCTCGAGCCAGAGCGCGCCGCGGTGCTCGCGGCGGCAACGTGCCACCAGCGCATCGAGCAGGCAACGCGCCAGGCCACGGCCTTGCGCCGCGGGCGCCACGGTGAGGTTCAGCAGGTGCATCTCCTCGACACCCGGCAGCGCCACGCAGTACGCGAGCAGCGCGCCCGCGCGCGTGCGCAGCAGCTGCGCCACATGGCCCGCCGCGAGCGAGTCGACGAAGTTGCCACGTGTCCAAGGGAAGGGATACACGACCTGCTCGAGGGCCAGTACCGCATCGAGGTCGGCCAGTGTCATCGGCGCCGCCTGCGGTGCAGCGTCGTCGCGGTCGCTAGGCAATGCACTCACTGCACCACCCTGCGCGCTACGCGCTGCGGGATTCGCGCTTGGGAGCGGCCCGGCGCGCTCATGAGGCAGCACCCACCGCCTTGGCGGCCGCACGCTCGGCGGTCGTCAGCGCTACCTTGTCGCGCAGGTACAGCGGCAGTGCTTCGGCGGCATCGATCGTCTCGCCGCGAGCCCAGGCCGAGCGCGCCAGGCGTGCGAGCGCGGCCGCGCGATCGTGCGTGCGTGCGATGCACAGCGCCTCGCCGATCGGCAGCCGCGGGCCGAAGGCGGCCAGCGCCGAGC
>JALHQP010000105.1 GCA_022841885.1 Aquincola sp.
GTGCCGGTCGCGACGGCCGGGACCACCCCGGCGGCTGCGGCACCGGGCGCCGTGCCCGCCGCCGCATCGGCCGTGCCGCCGGCGGCCGAACTCACGACCATCACCACCGACCTGGTCAAGGCGCAGTTCGACAGCGCCGGAGCCAGCCTGGTGCGGCTCGAACTGCTGGAGCATGCCGACGCCGAAGACCGTCAACGCAAGGTGCTGCTGTTCGACCGCAGCGCCGAGCGCGTGTATGCGGCGCAGACCGGCCTGATCACCGCGCAGCCGGGCGTCAACCTGCCCAACCACTACACGGCGATGCGGCGCGTGCCCGGACCCGACACGCTGGCCGCCGGCAGCAACGAACTCGCGCTGCGCTTCGAGACCGACGCGCCCGGCGGCGTGACGCTGGCCAAGACCTACACCTTCCGCCGCGGCAGCTACGTCATCGACGTCAAGCACGAGGTGGTCAACGGCGGCAGCACACCGGTGTCGCCGCAGCTGTACCTGCAACTCGTGCGCGACGGCAATCCGGCGCGCGGCGAGTCGCAGTGGTACTTCACCTTCACCGGGCCTGCGGTCTACACCGAGGCCAAGAAGTACGAGAAGATCGATTTCGGCGACGTCGAGAAGGGCAAGGCCAGCCACGTGACCAGCGCCAACGAAGGCTGGATCGCGATGGTGCAGCACTACTTCGCGTCGGCCTGGCTTGTCAACGCCGCCGCGCCACGCGAGTTCCGCACCCAGAAGGTCAGCAACAACCTCTATGCGGTGCAAATGGTGATGCCGCTGGGCGAACTCGCGCCCGGCGCCAGGAAGGCGCATGAGGCGCAGCTGTTCGCCGGCCCCCAGGAAGAGACCAAGCTGGAAGGCATGGCGCCGGGCCTGGAACTGGTGAAGGACTATGGCTGGTTCACGGTGCTGGCCAAGCCGCTGTTCTGGGTGCTCGATCAGCTGCACAAGCTGATCAAGAACTGGGGCTGGGCCATCGTCGCGCTGGTGGTGCTGCTGAAGATCGCGTTCTACTGGCTCAACGCCAGCGCCTACCGCTCGATGGCCAAGATGAAGGCGTTGACGCCGCGTATCACCGATCTGCGCGAGCGCTACAAGGACAAGCCGCAGCTGATGCAGCAGGAGATGATGCGCATCTACCGCGAGGAGAAGGTCAATCCGCTCGGCGGCTGCCTGCCGATCCTGGCGCAGATGCCCTTCTTCATCGCGCTGTACTGGGTGTTGCTGTCGTCGGTGGAGATGCGCAACGCGCCGTGGATCGGCTGGATCCAGGATCTCGCATTGCCCGACCCCTGGTTCATCCTGCCGCTGCTGATGACCGCGTCGTCGCTGCTGCAGGTCTGGCTGCAGCCGGCGCCGGCCGACCCGATGCAGGCCAAGATGATGTGGATGATGCCGCTGATGTTCGGCGTCATGTTCTTCTTCTTCCCTGCCGGCCTGGTGCTGTACTGGCTGACCAACAACATCCTGTCGATCGCGCAGCAGTGGTGGATCAACCGCCAGCTCGGCGTGAAGTGAGCGCTGTGAAATCCGGGCGGTGGCATCGCACGCCTCGGGGGTGATGCCGCGTTCCGGGGGTTGAGGTCGGCGCCCGTTACGACGACGATGGATGCATGCGGGGATGAGACCCGGCGCAGTCCGACAACGACAGCGCGTCCGGCTCCGGAGGGAGAGACTCCACTCCCCCCGCGCCAACACCGGAAGGCACCGCGGCGATGACAATCGCCCGGTGCCTTCGTCATTGATCCCCGCGCTCGCCGACCCGATCATCGCCGTGGCCACCGCGCCGGGGCGTGGCGCGGTGGGCATCGTGCGCGTCTCCGGCCCAGCGCTCGGGGGCTTGATCGAGGCCCTTGTCGGCCGGCCGCTGGCACCGCGCGTGGCCACCTACGGACCGCTGCGCGACGCGCAGGGCGAGCCGATCGACCAGGGCCTGGCGCTGCACTTCCCGGCGCCGCACTCCTACACCGGCGAGCATGTGCTCGAGCTGCAGGCGCACGGCGGGCCGGTGCTGCTGCAGTTGCTGCTGGCGCGCTGCCTGGAGGCGGCGGCCGAGACCGACCCGCGCACCGGCCGGCCGCGCCTGGCGCACCTGCGCCTCGCGCAGCCGGGCGAGTTCACCCAGCGCGCCTTTCTCAACGGCAAGCTCGACCTGGCCCAGGCCGAAGCGGTGGCCGACCTGATCGACGCCGGCACCGAGGCCGCGGCACGCTCGGCCGGCCGAGCGCTGGCCGGTGCGTTCTCGCGCGAGGTCGAGGCACTGGCCAGGGCACTGCTGGACCTGCGCACGCTGGTCGAGGCGACGCTCGACTTCCCGGAGGAGGAGATTGACTTCCTCGAGAAGGCCGACGCGCGCGGCCGGCTCGACCGGCTGGCGGCGCAACTCGAGCACCTGCTCGACCGCACGCGCCAGGGCGCGCTGCTGCGCGAGGGCATCACGGTCGTGCTGGCGGGCCAGCCCAACGTCGGCAAGAGCTCGCTGCTCAACGCGCTGGCCGGCGCCGAGCTGGCGATCGTCACGCCGATTCCCGGCACCACGCGCGACAAGATCGGCCAGACGATCCAGATCGAGGGCGTGCCGGTGCACGTGGTCGACACCGCCGGGCTGCGCAGCGGTGCGCACGACGAGGTCGAGCGCATCGGCATCGCGCGCAGCTGGGCCGAGATCGAGGGTGCCGACGCGGTGGTCTTCCTGCATGACCTGACGCGCCGCGGCGAGGCCGCCTACGAAGCGGCCGACGCCGAGATCGCGACGCGCCTGGGCGCGCCCGAACGCGTGCTGCAGGTCTTCAACAAGGCCGACGCCGCGGCTGCGACGTACGTGCCCGGCCAGCGCCTGTCGGCCCGCACCGGCGAAGGCCTCGACACGCTGCGGCGTGCGCTGCTCGAACGCGCCGGCTGGCACGCCAGCCCGGAGGGCGTGTTCATCGCGCGCACGCGCCACGTGCAGGCGCTGCAGGCTGCGCGTGGCCACCTCGCGGCCGCGCGCGAGCTCGCGGCGCGTGCCGACGCCGCGCTCGACCTGCTGGCCGAGGAGTTGCGCCTGGCGCACGACGCGCTCGGGGAGATCACCGGACGCGTCAGCGCCGATGCCCTGCTCGGCGAGATCTTCGGCCGCTTCTGCATCGGGAAGTGACGGCGCGACCGACGGGCGGTGAAGCCAGGAAGACGGAAGGACGATCCGCCCCGGACAGGCGCTTGTGACGAGCCGGGCCTGTCTCGACAATCGGCCGCACCATGCCCGAGATCAGGCACGACATCCAGCCGCTGGTCGAGGCCGTGCGCTCGCTCAACGCGCCGGACGCCTTCAAGCCGCGCCTGGGCCTCGAACAATGGCGGCTGCTGCAGACCTTCATGACGCGGCACGAGGTGCGTGCCAGCGACTTGCTGGTCAAGCAGGGCGAGCTCGACCGCACGCTTTACCTGCTCGAGGCCGGCACCCTGCAGGTGTTCGTGAACCAGCCGAAGCCCGGCGTGTCACGCCTGTCGATCCTGCGCGCGGGCTCGGTGGTCGGCGAGGCGGGCCTGTTCAGCGACCAGCCGCGCATGGCCAATGTCGAGGCCATGACGGCCTGCGTGGTGTGGGCGCTGCGCGGCCCGCGCTACGAGGAACTGGCCGCGCGCAACCCGGCGCTGACGCTCGAACTCGTGCGCGCCGCGGCAGCGGTGATGGGCGTGCGCATGCGCGCCAACATCGAGGTCGGCCAGGCGGTCAGCTGAACCGGCCTCGCGCGGCCTCAGTGCCCGGGGAAGGCGACCAGCGTGAACAGCGCCAACCCGGCCTCGCGCAGCTTGGCCGAGCCGCCGAGTTCGGGCAGGTCGACGATCGCCGCGCCTTCGATCACGGTCGCGCCCAGGCGCTCGAGCAGGCGCTTGCCAGCCATCATCGTGCCGCCGGTGGCGATCAGGTCGTCGAGCAGCAGCACGCGGTCACCAGCACGCACCGCGTCGGTGTGCATCTCCACCGTGGCGCTGCCGTACTCGAGCTCGTAGGTCTCGGCCACGGTCGTGAACGGCAGCTTGCCCTTCTTGCGGATCGGCACGAAGCCCACGCCCAGCTCGTAGGCCAGCACCGCGCCGAGGATGAAGCCGCGTGCATCGAGCCCGGCCACCAGGTCGGGCCGCACGTCGAAGTAGCGGTGCACGAACTGGTCGATCAGCACGCGAAACACCTTGGGGTCGGCCAGCAGCGGCGTGATGTCGCGGAACATCACGCCGGCCTCGGGCCAGTCGGGCACGGTACGGATGCGATCGCGGATGTAGGCCACGGGGTCGGCCACGGCCGTCGGTGTGCGGCTCATCGGGTCTCCTCGGCAAGGTGGCGGCAGGCGGGGCACATCATGCGCGAAGCAGCTTCTCTTCGGCCAGCGCCAGCGCCTCGGGCAGGCCGGCCAGCACCAGCGTGTCGCCGGCGGCGAGTATCAGCCCGTCGTGTGCGTCCTGCACTGGCCCCGACGCCCGCCGCACCGACACCACCTGGACACCCACCGCATGCAGCGCCTGGTCGGCCAGCGCGCGGCCCAGGCAGGGCGCGGCCGCCGGCAGCGTGACGCTGGCCAGGCGCGCCTGCTGCCGCTCCTCGACCGTGTCGTCGTCGGCGCCGTGGAAGTAGCCGCGCAGCAGGCCGTAGCGCGCGTCGCGCGCATCGCGCGTGATGCGGATCACGCGCCGCATCGGCACGCCCACCAGCGCCAGCGCGTGGCTGGCCAGCATCAGCGAACCCTCGATCGCCTCGGGCACCACCTCGGTGGCCCCGGCGGCCTTGAGCTTGTCGATGTCGGCCTCGTCGACGGTGCGCACGACCACCGGCACCTGCGGCGCGTGCGAGCGCACCAGTTGCAGGATCTTCAGCGCCGAGGGCGTGTCGTGGTAGGTCACCGCCACCGCGCTGGCCCGCGCCAGACCGGCGGCCATCAGGCTCTTCAGGCGCGCCGCGTCGCCGAACACCACGCTCTGGCCGGCCGCCGCGGCCTGGCGCACGCGGTCCGGGTCGAGGTCGAGCGCCATGTAGGGAATGCGCTCGTTGGCCAGCAGGCGTGCCAGGTTCTGGCCGCTGCGCCCGTAGCCGCAGATGATCACGTGCGCCTCGGTCGCGATCGACTTCTTCGCGATCGTGGTCAGCGCCACCGACTGCATCATCCAGTCGCTGGCCGACAGGCGCGAGACGATGCGGTTGCTGTACATCACGATGAAGGGTGTCGCGATCATCGACAGCACCATGCTGGCGAGCACCGGGCTCACCCATTGCGGCGCCACCAGGCCACCCTGCGCGCCGAGCGTCAGCAGCACGAAGCCGAACTCGCCGGCCTGCGCCAAGTACAGGCCCGTGCGCAACGCCACGCCGGGCGCGGCGCCGAACAGGCGCGCCAGCAGTGCCACCAGCACGAATTTGGCGAGCACCGGTGCCAGCGTCAGCAGCAGCACCAGGGCCCATTGGTCGAGCACCGGCCGCCAGTCGAGCTTCATGCCGATGGTGATGAAGAACAGGCCCAGCAGCACGTCGTGGAAGGGCCGGATGTCGGTCTCGACCTGGTGCTTGTACTCCGTCTCGGCCACCAGCATGCCGGCGACGAAGGCGCCGAGCGCGAGCGACAGACCGGCATGTTCGGTGACCCAGGCCAGGCCCAGGGTCACCAGCAGCAGGTTGAGCACGAACAGCTCTTCGCTCTTGCGCCGCGCCACCAAAGTGAGCCACCAGCGCATCGCCTGCTGTCCGCCGGTGAGCAGCAGCGCCAGCAGCAGCGCCGCTTTCAGCAAGGCCCAGCCGAGCGAGGCGGCCATCGCCCCGCCGGACTGGCCGAGCGCGGGGATCAGCACCAGCAGCGGCACCACCGCCAGATCCTGGAACAGCAGCACGCCCATCACGCGCTTGCCGTGTTCGCTCTCGAGTTCGAGCCGGTCGGCCATCAGTTTGACGACGATGGCCGTCGACGACATGGCCATCGCGCTGCCCAGCACCAGGGCGCCGGGGTAGCCGAGCTCCCAGGGCCGGGTCGTGAAGGCGAAGAGCCAGATCAGCAGCGCGTTGCCGATCAGCGCGCCGACGATGGTCAGCGCCACCTGCGACAGGCCGAGCCCGAACACCAGCGAACGCATGGCGCGCAGCTTGGGCAGGTTGAACTCCAGCCCGATCACGAACATCAGGAACACGACGCCAAACTCGGCCAGATACTCCACGTCGGCCGAGTCCTGCGCCATGCCCAGCACGTTGGGGCCGATCAGCACGCCCACCACCAGGTAGCCCAGCATCGGTGGCAGCTTCAGCGAGCGGCACACCACCACGCCGAGCACCGCGGCCACCAGGTAGAGCAGGACGAGTTCGAGGGTCGACGCCATGGACGGCCAATGATCGCGGGTTCGGGGGCGCGAAGCCTAGAATGATTTGCCAGTAGACCACGCAAGCCCGATGCCCGAATCCACCACCGCCTTCGACGCCGCCCGCGCCCTCGAGCTGGCCGGCCGCACGCTCGACATCGAGGCGCGAGCGCTGCAAGGCGTGAAGGCGCGCCTGTCGTCCAGCTTCACCGAAGCCGTGCACACGATCCTCGCCAGCCGCGGCCGCGTGGTGGTGATGGGCATGGGCAAGAGCGGCCATGTCGGGCGCAAGATCGCCGCGACGCTGGCGTCCACCGGCACGCCGGCGCTGTTCGTGCACCCGGCCGAAGCCAGCCATGGCGACCTGGGCATGGTGACGCGCGAGGACGTGGTGATCGCGATCTCCAACTCGGGCGAGAGCGACGAGCTCAACGTCATCCTCCCGGTGCTCAAGCGCCAGCATGTGGCGCTGATCGCGATCACCGGCAAGCCGGGATCGACGCTGGGCGAGCATGCCGACATCGTGCTCGAGAGCACGGTCGAGCAGGAGGCCTGCCCGCTGAACCTGGCGCCCACCGCGAGCACCACCGCGCAGATGGCGCTCGGCGATGCGCTGGCGGTGGCGCTGCTCGACGCGCGCGGCTTCGCCGAGGACGACTTCGCGCGCTCGCATCCGGGCGGCGCGCTGGGGCGCAAGCTGCTGGTGCATGTGCGCGACCTGATGCGCAAGGACGAGGGCGTGCCGCGCGTGCGCCCCGACGCCGCGTTCACCGAGTTGCTGCGCGAGATGGGCGGCAAGGGCATGGGCGCGGCGGCGATCGTCGACGACGCGGGGCGGCCGATCGGCGTCTTCACCGACGGTGACCTGCGGCGCCTGATCGAGAAAGGCGCCGACCTGCGCAGCGTCAATGCCGGCGAGGTGATGCGAGCCAAGCCGCGCACGATCCGCGCCGACCGCCTGGCCGCCGAAGCGGCGGACCTGATGGAGACGTCCAAGATCAACTGCATGCTGGTCGTGGACGAGACGGGCACGCTCGTCGGCGCGTTCAACTCGAACGACCTGATGCGCGCCAAGGTGATCTGATGACGCCCGCGCTGCACTTCGCGCCCGAACTGCTGCTCAAGGCCCAGGGCCGCGGCACCGGCCTGAAGGCCGCGATCTTCGACGTCGACGGCGTGCTCACCGACGGGCGCCTGTTCGTCGGCGAGGACGGCGAGGCCTTCAAGGCGTTTCACGTGCTCGACGGCCAGGGCCTGAAGCTGCTGGCCCAGGGCGGCATCACGCCGGTGATCCTCACCGGGCGCGACTCGCCGGCGGTGCGGCGCCGAGTCGACGACCTCGGCATCGCCCACGCCCTGTTCGGCGTGCAGGACAAGCTGCCGGCAGCCACCAAGCTGCTGCAGGCGCTCGGCATTCACTGGGCCGACGTGGCCGTGATGGGCGACGACTGGCCCGACCTGCCGCTGTTCCAGCGCGCGGCGTTCGCCTGCGCGCCGCCCAACGCGCACGCCGAGCTGCGCGCGGCGGCGCATCACGTCACCGCAGCGCGCGGCGGCGAAGGGGCGGCGCGCGAATGCTGCGACCTGCTGCTGATGGCGTCGGGCCGCTACGCCGCGCTGCTGCAAGGCCACCTGACGACGCTCGACAGCCATTGAGCGGGGCATCAGCGCGCTCGATGGCGATCGACCTCGACACCCTCATCCAGCCGCTCGACCCGCTGCCGGCGTCGGGGCCACAGAACCCGCCGCCGCGGGTGCGCCAGCCGCTGTGGTGGCGCGTCGGGCAGTGGCTCTCGGCCTACCTGCCGCTGGTGCTGATGGGCCTGCTCGCGCTGGCCACCTGGTGGCTGGTGCAGAACACGCCGCGCCTGCAGGACCCGGGCGAAAAGGCAGCGCCGCGCCACGAACCCGACTACCTGATGCAGGGTTTCACGATGCAGCGCTACGCCGCCGATGGACGGTTGCGCGTGCAGGTGCGCGGCACGCAGATGCGCCACTACCCGGACACCGACACGCTCGAGATCGACGGTGTGTCGATCCGCGCGCTGGGGCAGGACGGCCGTGTCACCGTCGCGACTGCGCAGCGCGCGCTGGCCAACGGCGACGCCACCGAGGTCCAGCTGCTCGGGCAGGCGCGCGTGGTGCATGGCGCCGAAGGCTCCGCCGCTGCTGGCGAGGCAATCGAGTTCGAGAGCGAGTTCCTGCACGCCTTCCTGGCCACCGAGCGCCTTCGCTCGCACCTGCCGGTGGTGTTGCGGCAGGGTGCGAGCGAGCTGCGTGTGGCCTCGATCGAGTTCGACAACCTGTCGAAGACCGCGCGCCTGGGCGGGCCGCTGCGAGCGCGCTTCACGCTGCCCGCGCGATGACCGCGCCACCGCTGGCCTTCATCACCGGCGCCTCCAGTGGCATCGGCCAGGCGCTGGCCGCGCGCTACGCCAAGGCCGGCTGGCGCCTCGCGCTGGCGGCCCGGCGCAGCGGTGAGATCGAGGCCTGGGCCGAAGCGCAGGGCCTGGCGCGCGACCGCTGCGTGGCCTATACCGCCGATGTGCAGCGCATCGACAGCATCGTCGGCGCCGCGCGGCGGTGCATCGCCGAACAGGGCCTGCCTGACGTGGTGATCGCCAACGCCGGCATCAGCGTGGGCATGGACACCGCGCGGCGCGAGGACCTCGACGTCATGGCCGACACGCTGGCGATCAACAACGTCGGCCTAGCCGCGACCTTCCACCCCTTTCTCGCCGCGATGCGCGCGCGTGGCTCGGGCGCGCTGGTCGGCGTGGCCAGCGTGGCCGCGATCCGCGGCCTGCCGGGGCATGGTGCCTACTGCGCCAGCAAGGCCGGCGTGGTGGCCTATTGCGAGAGCCTGCGCACCGAGTGCCACGGCAGCGGCGTGCGCGTCGTGACCCTCGTGCCGGGCTACGTCGCCACGCCGCTGACCGCCGGCAACCGCTACGGCATGCCCTTCCTGCTGAGCGCCGACGTGTTCGCCGATCGCGCCTTCCGCGCCATCGAGGCCGGCACCAGCTACCGCGTGATCCCCTGGCAGATGGGCGTCGTGGCCAAACTGATGCGTGCACTGCCCAACGCGCTGTTCGACCGCTTGGTGCAGGGACGCGGGCGCAAGCGGCGGCGCGGCGAATAAGCCACAGCCGTCTTGTGGCGTGCGGGGCGCGCCGGTACAGTGCGCGCCTTCCCGCCGCCGCGCACGATGCGGCAAGGAGGTTCCCGTGACGCAGAAGGACATCCTCGGCTAGCTGCCCCGCGCAGCCCACGACAGCGCGCCCCGTACGCGGTGCGCGCCGCACGACCGAACCCTTGCTCGCAACGCCCAGCCGCGCTGACGGCGGCGCGGGCCCACCGGAAACCCTCGCATGCATCCGATCTGGACGCTCTTGCGCTGCGCATTTGCTGCGGCGCTGATGCTCTTTCTGGCCGCCTGGGCCGCTCCGGCCTTGGCGCAGCCGCGCGCGCTGATCCTCGATCCCGGCGAACGCATCGCGCTCGATGGCCGACTCGACGAGTCGGCCTGGCAGCGCGCACCGCTGCACGACCGCTTCGTGCAGTACCTGCCGCTGGACCGCCAGCCGCCACCCGCGGGCTACCGCACCACGGTGCAGGTGCTCGCCGAGCGCGACGCGCTGGTGCTCGGCATCCGCGCCTTCGACCCCGCGCCGCAGCAGATCCGCGCGCCGCTGACGCGGCGCGACCAGGTCAAGCGCGACCAGGACTTCGTCGCCGTGCTGATCGACGCGGTGGGCGACCGCCGCGCGGCGCAGTTCGTGCGGGTCAACGCGGCGGGCGTGCTGGCCGACGGCATGTACATCGCCGCCGGCGACAGCGAGGACTTCGCGCCCGACTTCGACGTCGACGCCGCGGTGCAGCGCCTGCCCGACGGCTACAGCGTCGAATTGCGACTGCCCTTCATCGCCCTGCGCTACCCGCACGAGGGCGGTGCGCCGTGGCGCCTGATGGTCGCGCGCAGCGTGCCGCGCGCATCGAGCACGCTGCTGCTGTCGGCGCCGCTGACCAAGGACGGGCTGTCCTTCATCGCCGAGCTGCAGGTGATCGAGGGGCTGGACGCGGTGGCCGAGCAGGCGCGCGCGCACAGCCTGCTGTGGTTCCGTCCCGAGCTCACGGTGCGCGGCACGCGCGAACGCGCCGCGGGCCGACCGCCGCGGCGCGACGAGGAGGTTTCGCTCGGCGCCGAGTTCAAGTGGCGGCCGCGCGCCGATTGGGTGATCGACGCCACGCTCAACCCCGACTTCTCACAGGTCGAGCTCGACGCGCCGCAGCTCGCCGGCAATACGCGCTTCGCGCTCTCGGTGCCGGAGAAGCGGCCCTTCTTCCTCGAGAGCACCGACGTGATCGACCAGCCGCTGGCGGGCTTCTACTCGCGCTCGGTCACCGACCCACGCTACGGGCTGCGCGCGACCTGGCGCGCACCCAAGGCCGACGCCACGGCGCTGACCTTGCGCGACGAAGGCGGCGGCCTGGTGCTGCGCCCCGGCCCGTTCGGCACGGTGGTCTACGCGCAGGACGGCCGTTCGCAGGCGACGCTGCTGCGCGCGCGCCGGCATGAGGGCGAAATCACCGGCGGCGTGCTGCTGTCCGACCGCGACTACGGGGCCGAGCGGGGTCGCAACACCGTGGCCGGCGTGGACCTGTACTGGGCACCGAACGCACAGGACCAGTTGCGCGCGCGCGCGCTCGGCTCGCGCACCAGCGCCACTTTCGACGCCCAGGGTGTGGCCGTCGCCGGCCCGCCCGAGCGCGGGCGCTGGATCGAGTTGCGCTGGAACCGCCGCAACAACGACTGGATCGTCAACCTCGACCTCGACGACCTGTCACCGCGCTTTCGCAACGACAACGGCTTTGTCGAGCAGGCCGGCGTGCGCCGCATCGAGGCCGAAGTGATCCGGCGCTGGGGCGAGGCGCAGGCCTTCGGCTTCGATGCCCACGAGTTCGAGACCTATGTCTGGACCCAGCAGGTGGCCACGCGCGAGGACGCGGCGGCCGGTGTAGCCGGCAACCAGATGGTCACGCGGCGCTGGCATCCAGGGATCTGGTTCGCCGGGCCGCTGAACTCCGAGGGCTGGGTCCAGCTCGAGCTCGATGCGCAACGCGCCCGACCGGGTGGCCGCTTGCACGGCACGCGCGCCGTCGCGGCCCAGTTCGGTTTCAACCCCGCGCCCTGGATGCCGCGCGCGACGGCCGAGCTCAACCTCGGCGACATGGTCGACGTCGAGGCCGATCGGGTGGGGCGCGGCGGCGACGGCTTCGTCGAAGTGATCCTGCGCGGCTCGATCGCCGGTCTGGGCGTCGAGTCGGAGCAGAAGCTCCAGCACGCGCAGATCGCGCATGGCGGCCGGCGCGTGCTCACCGACAGCGCGGCGCGCTGGCTCGGTGTGCTGCACTTCAGCGCGCGCGACTCCTTGCGCGCGGTGTGGCAGGCCTCGCGCTACCGGCGCGCCGCCGACCCGGCGCTGTCGATTGCCCAGGCGCGCGAGGACCTGCGCACGCTGTCGGTCGTGTTCCAGCACCGCGTCGGCCTTGGCCGCAACCTGAGCGTCGGCGTCACGCACTCGCGCATCGAGCCGGGCCGCGAGCGCAAGGACGAGGTCTTCGTCAAGGCCGCGTTCGCGCTCTGACGCGCACCGCGCCGCCGCACCAATGACAAGGGCGCCCGCAGGCGCCCTCGTTCAGACTGACCGGGAGGGCGGCTCAGTAGCCCTGGCCGCGGCCACCGCCGCCGTAGCTGCCACCGCCACCGCTGCTGCCGCCGCCGTAACCACCGCGACCGCCGCCACCACCACCGCCGCCACCATAGCCGCCGCGACCCCCG
>JALHQP010000106.1 GCA_022841885.1 Aquincola sp.
CGTCGCCGCTGCCGCTGACGAGCGACCAGCCGATGCCGAGCGCGGCCATCAGCTCGCGCAGCAGGGTGTCGACCGGCGCGCGCACGTGCGGGCCGTCGCGCTGCAGGCCGTCGGGCACCCAGGGCAGGTCGAGCGCGGTGACCAGCGTCAGCGCCGTGCGGCGCCGGTGTTCGGCACCGGCCCAGGCGTCGAGCGAACGGTCGCCGAAGACGAAGCGGCTGTAGACGGCGATCATCAGCGCCGTGGTGTCGGCGACGACCACGTCGTGCGTTGCCGCCGCCTCGGCGATGCGCTGCTGCGTGGCTTCGGCGATGCCGCGCTGCTCGTCCATGCGCGGGGTGCGGCCGGCGGCCATGCACCAGTGGCGCAGGTGTTCGTCGACATGGGTGCAGACGAGACCGGTGTCGGCAGCGATGCGCGGCGCGAGCGCGGCGGCGAGCGTGGTCTTGCCGGTGCTTTCGGCGCCGACGACGGCGATGACGAGGGCGCTCTTGCTCAAGCCTGCTGCTCCAAGCGGCGCCAGGCACGCCAGCCAACCACCGACAGCAAGGCGAACAACGTGTACAGGATGACCGTGAGCCACAGGCCCTTGACCGCGAACAGGCCGACGCTGACCACGTTGACCGCGAGCCACACGAGCCAGTTCTCGACCAGCTTGCGCCCGAGCAGGAGCTGGCCGACCAGGCTGCCGACGGTGGGCAGGGCGTCGAGGTAGGGCACATCGCTGTCGGTGAAGCGGTCGAGCAGCCCGCCGAGCAGCGGCCAGGCGGCCAGCGTGGCCACGACGGCGGCGATGCGCAGGCGCGCGCTCAGGCGGTGCACACGCAGCGGGGCGCCGCCGGCGCCGGTGCCGCGCAGCCATTCCCACCAGCCCCAGAAGGCGACCACCACGAACACGATCTGCAGCCCCGCTTCGCCGTAGAGCTTGCTGTCGGCAAAGAGCAGCGCGTACATCAGCGAACTCAGGATCGCCAGCGGCCAGGCCACCGGGTGGACGCGAAAGTTCGCGAACACCATCGCGATCGCGATCCAGAACGCGGCGATCTCGAGCCAGGTGACCGGGCTGCCGAACAGCGTGAAGGCGACGGCCAGCGCGGGGCGCGCGGCGTCGAGCAGGGCGTCGATCAAGGCTGCGTCGTTGGCGAGGGCGGGCGCGCCGTGATCTGCACCAGGATCTCGTCGGGCTTGACCATGCCGAGTTCCCAGCGGGCACGCTCCTCGACGATCTCGAGGCCCTCGCGCAGGTCACGCACCTCGGCCGCGAGCTGGGTGTTGCGGTCGCGCGCGCCGGCGTTGGCGGCCTGCTGGCGCTCGAGCTGCAGCGCCAGGTTCATTGCGTAGGGCTTGCCCGAGTCGCCGAGCCAGAGCTGGGCCTGCACCAGCAGCAGCAGCGCCAGCAGCGCGAGCGTGGACCAGGGCAGGCGGCGCACGGACCTATCGGAGGTTGTAGAACGCCGCTCGGCCTGGATACAGGGCAACGTCGCCGAGGTCTTCCTCGATGCGCAGCAGCTGGTTGTACTTGGCGACGCGATCGCTGCGGCTCATCGAGCCGGTCTTGATCTGGCCGGCGTTGGTGCCCACCGCGATGTCGGCGATGGTCGCGTCCTCGGTCTCGCCCGAGCGGTGGCTGATGACGGCCGTGTAGTTGGCGCGCTTGGCCATCTCGATCGCGGCAAAGGTCTCGGTCAGCGTGCCGATCTGGTTGATCTTGATCAGGATCGAGTTGGCGATGCGCTTGTCGATGCCTTCCTTCAGGATCTTGGTGTTGGTGACGAACAGGTCGTCGCCGACCAGCTGCACCTTGGCGCCGAGCTTGTCGGTCAGGTGCTTCCAGCCGTCCCAGTCCGACTCGCCCATGCCGTCCTCGATGCTGATGATCGGGTACTTGGCCACCCAGGTGCCGAGGATGTCGGTCCACTCGGCGGCCGACAGCACCAGGCCTTCGCCCTCGAGGTGGTACTTGCCGTCCTTGTGGAATTCGCTGGCCGCGCAGTCCAGCCCGATCGCGATCTGCTCGCCCGGTTTGTAGCCGGCCTTGTCGATCGCTTCCATGATCATCTGCAGCGCCGCCTCGTGGCTCGCGAGGTTGGGTGCGAAGCCGCCTTCGTCGCCGACCGCCGTGGTCATGCCCTTGGCGTCGATGATCTTCTTCAGCGCGTGGAAGACCTCGGCACCGTAGCGCACCGCTTCCCGGAACGTCGGCGCGCCCACCGGAATGATCATCAGCTCCTGCAGGTCGAGGTTGTTGTTGGCATGCGCGCCGCCGTTGATGACGTTCATCATCGGCACCGGCAGTTCACGCGCGCTCATGCCGCCGAAGTAGCGGTACAGCGGCAGGCCGGACTCCTCTGCCGCGGCGCGCGCCACCGCCATGCTGACCGCCAGCGTGGCGTTGGCGCCCAGGCGTGCCTTGTTGTCCGTGCCGTCGAGGTCGACCAGGGTCTTGTCCAGGAAGGCCTGTTCGCTGGCGTCCAGGCCCAGCACCGCCTCGCTGACCTCGGTGTTGATGTGCTCGACCGCCTTGAGCACGCCCTTGCCGAGGTAGCGGCTCTTGTCGCCGTCGCGCAGCTCGATCGCCTCGCGGCTGCCGGTCGACGCGCCCGAGGGCACCGCCGCGCGGCCCATCGTGCCGGACTCGAGCAGCACGTCGCACTCGACGGTGGGGTTGCCGCGGCTGTCCAGGATCTCCCGGCCGACGATGTCGACGATGGCGCTCATTCAGTTCCTCTCGTTTTGAAGTTCTCTCGGTCAGACGGGTGCCGCGACGCCCTCGACCAGCACGCTGTTGAAGTACTCGACTGCGCCCTTGCGCTTGGCGCGGATGGCCGCGTACTGCTCGCTGCCGTAGAAGGCCTTGGCCCGCTCGAAGCTGGGGAAGCGCAACATCGCGACGCGGTGCGGTGTCCAGTCGCCTTCGAGCGACTCGTGCCTGCCGCCGCGCACCAGGTACTCGCCGCCATGGGCCTTGACGGCCGCTGGCGCCTCGGCCATGTACTGCTTGTACTGCTCCATGTCGGTGATGTGCATCTCGACGATCAGGTAGGCGACGGGCATGGGCAATCCTCAGCAGGAGAAATCGTTCTCGAGCAGCGGCTGCTGCTTGATCACGCGGTCGAGCGCGACGAGCTGCTCGAGCAGGGCCTTCATGTGCTTGAGCGGCACCGCGTTCGGGCCGTCGGACAGCGCGTGGGCAGGGTCGGGGTGCGTCTCCATGAACAGGCCCGCCACGCCCACCGCGACCGCGGCGCGCGACAGCACGGGCACGAACTCGCGCTGGCCGCCGCTGCTCGTGCCCTGGCCGCCCGGCAGCTGCACGCTGTGCGTGGCATCGAACACCACCGGCGCGCCGGTCTCGCGCATGATCGCCAGCGAGCGCATGTCGGACACGAGGTTGTTGTAGCCGAAGCTGGCACCGCGTTCGCAGGCCATGAAGCTGTCCTCGGGCAGGCCCCTCTCCCGGGCCGCCGCGCGCGCCTTGTCGATCACGTTCTTCATGTCCGAAGGCGCCATGAACTGACCCTTCTTGATGTTCACGGGCTTTCCGCTCTGCGCCACCGCGCGGATGAAGTCGGTTTGGCGCGACAGGAAGGCCGGCGTCTGCAGCACGTCGACGACCTTCGCGACGGCGCTCACGTCGCCCTCGGTGTGCACGTCGGTCAGGATCGGCACCTTGAGTTCGCGCTTGACCTTGGCCAGGATCTCGAGGCCTTTGTCCATGCCGGGCCCGCGGAACGAAGTGCCGCTGCTGCGGTTGGCCTTGTCGTAGCTCGACTTGAAGATGAACGGGATGCCCAGCGCGGCGGTGATCTCCTTCAGCCGTCCGGCCACGTCCATCTGCAACTGCTCGCTCTCGACCACGCAGGGCCCGGAGATCAGGAAGAAGGGCTTGTCGAGCCCGACGTCATAGCCACACAGCTTCATGCAACGACCTTCACGGGCGACGTGGTGCGTGCCATCTGGTGGTCGAGCGCCGCCTTCACGTAGTGGATGAACAGCGGGTGCCCGTCCCAGGGCGTGCTCTTGAACTCGGGGTGGAACTGCACGCCGACGAACCAGGGGTGCTTGTCCTGGGGCAGCTCGACGATCTCGGTCAGCTTCTCGCGCTGGGTGATCGCGCTGATCACCAGGCCGGCGATCTGCAGGCGGTCGAGGTAGTGCTCGTTGGCCTCGTAGCGGTGGCGGTGGCGCTCGGTCACCACCGGCCCGTAGATGTGGTGCGCCAGCGTGCCGGGCACGACGTCCGAGCTCTGCGCGCCCAGGCGCATCGTGCCGCCGAGGTCGGAGTTGGCGTCGCGCTTCTGGATCGTGCCGTCGCGGTCCTGCCACTCGTCAATCAGCGCGATCACCGGGTGCGGTGTCGCGGGGTCGAACTCGGTGCTGTTGGCGTCGGCCAAGCCGGCCAGGTGGCGCGCGACCTCGATGGTGGCGACCTGCATGCCAAGGCAGATGCCCAGGTAGGGGATGCGATTCTCGCGCGCGTACTTGGCGGCCAGGATCTTGCCCTCGACGCCGCGCTTGCCGAAGCCGCCGGGCACCAGCACGGCGTCGAACTTGGCGAGCTGGCTCACGTTCTGCTCGGTCAGCGTCTCGGAGTCGACGTACTCGATCTTGACGCGCGCATGGTTGTGGATGCCGGCGTGGCGCAACGCCTCGTTGAGCGACTTGTACGAGTCCGACAGGTCGGTGTACTTGCCGCACATCGCGATCGTGACCTCGTGCTTCGGTTGCAGCACCTCCTGCACCAGCACGTCCCAGCGCCGCAGGTCGGCGGGCCTGGTCAGCAGCTGCAGCTTCATGCAGACCTGCTCGTCCAGGCCCTGCTCGTGCAGCACGCGCGGCACCTTGTAGATCACGTCCACGTCGGGCATCGAGATCACGCCGTGCAGCGGCACGTTGGTGAACAGGCTGATCTTCTCGCGCTCGTCGTCGGGGATGGTGCGGTCGGCACGGCACAGCAGCACGTCGGGCTGGATACCGATCTCGCGCAGCTTCTGCACCGTGTGCTGCGTCGGCTTGGTCTTCAACTCGCCGGCCGCGCTGATGAAGGGCACGTAGGTCAGGTGCACGAAGGCGAAGTTCGTCGGCCCGAGCTTCAGGCTCATCTGGCGCACCGCCTCGAGGAAGGGCAGGCTCTCGATGTCGCCCACCGTGCCACCGATCTCGACGATGGCCACGTCGATCCGGTCGGCCTTGGCGCCGCGCATCACGAACTCCTGGATCTCGTTCGTGACGTGCGGGATCACCTGCACCGTCTTGCCCAGGTAGTCGCCGCGGCGCTCCTTCTCGAGCACGGACTTGTAGATCTGGCCGGTGGTGAAGTTGTTGCTGCGTTTCATCCGCGTGGTGATGAAACGCTCGTAGTGCCCGAGGTCCAGGTCGGTCTCGGCGCCGTCGTCGGTGACGTAGACCTCGCCGTGCTGGAACGGGCTCATCGTGCCCGGATCCACGTTCAGGTAGGGATCCAGCTTGATGAGGGTGACTTTGAGGCCCCGCGATTCCAGGATCGCGGCGAGGGATGCTGACGCGATGCCCTTGCCGAGGGAGGACACCACACCGCCGGTGACGAAGACGAACTTGGTCATGTCGTGCGGCCCGGCGGGGTGCTGCGGGGTGCGCACTCGCGCGGGCCGTGGTGGTAAAGCGAAAGTATAGCGGCGGGGTCCGGACGGCCTGGCTGTCGCGGGGCGGCCACACCGCGGGTTGATCCCAGGCCGCTTTGTCGGTGGCTGCCGTCGCGGCGTGTCGCTGTCGCGACGGCCTGGAGCGCTCACGGCGCCGCAGCGATGCCTGTCGCGCCGCGTCGCGACACGGCGATGCGCCGCTTCCGCGCAGCACGGGCTTCGTTCCTAGATTGGCCCGACCACGAACACCCGGAGGAATTCCATGACCCGCTTTCGTCCGACCGCCACGTCGTGTGCGGTCCAGGCCCTGCTGGGCGCACTGCTCGCGTTGCCGGCGGCAGCGCAAGAGTCGCAGCGCATCGAGATCACCGGCTCGTCGATCAAGCGCATCGACGCCGAGACCGCGCTGCCGGTCCAGGTGCTGACGCGCCAGGACATCCAGAAGTCCGGCGCCACCAATGTCGAGCAGCTGATGCAGACCATCGGCGGCAACGTCAGCTCGGGCGCGCAGATGGCCAACGGCGCCTCGGGCGCCACCACCGGCAGCATCTCGTCGATCTCGCTGCGCGGGCTGACCTCGATCCGCACCCTGGTGTTGCTCAACGGCCGCCGCATCGCGCCCTACGGCATCGGCTTCGTCGGCGACTCGGTGTCGGTGGACGTGGGCAGCATCCCGATCGGGATGATCGACCGCGTCGAGGTGCTGAAGGACGGTGCGTCGGCGATCTACGGCTCGGACGCGGTGGCTGGTGTCGTCAACTTCATCCTGCGCCGCGACTTCACCGGCGGCGAACTGCAGCTCGACGCGGGCGACACGCAGCGTGGCGGCGCCGCCAGCCAGCGCGCCGCGCTGACCTACGGCTTCGGCGACGGCAAGCGCTTCAACCTGATGCTGTCGGGCAGCTTCCAGAAGGACTCGGCGTTGATGGGCCGCGACCGCAAGTTCGCCAGCGTCGGCTACAGCCTCGCCAACGGCAACGACCCGACCTCGTTCCACACCTTCCCGGCCAACGTGCTCGATGTCGAGACGGTGGCCACCTACGGCGGCAACCCGTCGGCGCCGGGCTGCCAGCTGCCCTATGCGATCAACCGCGGCCCGGTCGACGATCCGTTCTGCGTCTTCGATCCGTCGCCGCTGGTGACCCTGCTGCCCAGGACCGATCGCGGCACCCTGATGGCCACCGGCAAGTGGACTTTCAGCGACGCGCTCGAGGCCTTCTTCGAAGCCTCCTTCACCAAGACCAAGACGCGCACCGTGATCCAGCCGGTGCCGTTCTCGTTCCTGTTCGCGCTGCCGCCGAACAACCCGCTGAACAGCATCGCACCGTGGAACGGCCTGTACCCGGCCGGCTACGGCGCGCTGAGCGGCACGCCGCACGGGCTGGGCAGCGCGGTCACCACGATCCTGCTGCAGCCCGGCACGCCGTACTACCCGACCGCCTTCATCCAGTCGCAACTGGCCGACCCGAGCGACCCGCTGCCGCCGCTGACCGTGTTCTACCGTTCCAACGAGACCGGCAACCGCGACATCACCGACATCGCCGAGGCGCCGCGCCTGGTGCTCGGCCTGCGCGGCCTGGCCGCCGGCTGGGACTGGGAAGCGGCGTTGCTGCGCAGCCAGAGCAAGGTCCGTCAGCAGGTCAACGATGGCTTTCCGGCCAACTCGCTGATCCTGCCCATCCTCAACAGCGGGCGCGTCAACTTCTTCGGCCCCAACACGCCCGATGTGGTGGCCGAACTGCGTGCCACCAACTTCACGGGCGACGCCTTCAAGATCGACTCGCGCCTGACCAGCGTGGCCGCGCGCGGCTCGCGCGAGCTGATGCAGCTCGGGGGGGGTGCGGCCGGCCTGGCGCTGGGTACCGAGGTGCGCAAGGAGGACTACCTCTTCGACCCCCACCCGACGATCCAGACCGGCGACATCTCGGGCTACGGCGGCAACTTCCTCGTCACCGACAGGTCGCGCCGCGTCGACGCGGTCTTCGCCGAGCTGAACCTGCCGCTGCTCAAGGGCCTGGAGCTCAACGGTGCGGTGCGCTGGGACCGATACGAAGGCGTCGGCAACTCGACGACGCCGAAGATGAGCGTGCGCTGGCAGCCCGTCTCGCAGGTGGTGCTGCGCGCCGCCGTCGGCAAGGGCTTCCGCGCGCCCAGCCTGCAGGACCTGTATCTGCCCAACACCACCGGCGTCTCGACACCCGGCCTGTCCGATCCGCTGCGCTGCCCGACCACCGCCTCGCGCACGGACTGCTCGACGCAGTTCGCCACGCTCAACGGCGGCAGCCCCAGCCTGCGACCGGAGAAGTCGACCAACCACACGCTGGGTGCGGTGCTGTCGCCGATCCCGCAGATGACGCTGGCGCTCGACGCCTTCAAGATCCACGTCAAGGACATCATCGCCAACGGCGTGACGCCCTCGATCATCCTCGGCGATCTGGCGACCTACGGCAGCCTGGTCACGCGCGGCCCTGTCGATCCGGCGTTCCCGACCTTGCCGGGGCCGATCATCCAGATCAACCAGACCAACATCAACCTCGGCGAGGCCAAGGTCAGCGGCATCGACCTCGACTTCAAGTTCGTGCAGCCGCTGGGCGGCGCGCGCCTGACGGCGTCACTGGCCGGCACCTACTTCACGAAGTTCGACGTGCAGAACCCCGACGGCAGCTTCGGCAACGGTCTGGACCAGGTCAATACCGCCACCGGCGGTGTGGTGCCACGCTGGAAGCACTACGCGTCGATCGACTACTCGACCGGCCCCTGGGGCTTCACGCTGGGTCAGAGCTGGCAGAAGGGCTACGACGACATGGCGCCGACGGGGGGCACGCCGCTGCGCCGGGTCGGCACCTACGGGCTGTACGACTTGCAGGCGCGCTACAGCGGGTTCAAGAACCTCGAGCTGCGCGCGGGCATCCGCAACCTGCTCGACAAGGACCCGCCGTACTCCAACGCCGGCGGCCAGACCTCGTTCCAGGGGGGCTACGACCCCGTGTACGCCGACCCGCGCGGGCGCTACTACTACGCGGGGCTCACGTACAAGTTCTAATGAGCCGAACGGGCGCGATGCGGCAGCATCGCGCCCATGATCCTCGCGTCGATGCCCGACTTGCCGCCGCGGCCGCTGACCACGGCCAACGCGGCGTTTCGCGAGTCCTTCTACCGGCGCTGGGGGCGCGAGAACGCGCTCGTCTGCGGCGCCAGCCGCGACGCCAGCTACGAGACCCACCCGCAGACGCTGTCGGTCAAGGCCGCCTGGGGTGGGCGCGAGCGCTATTTCCTGCGCGAGCGCGAGGTCGCGGTCGACGACGACCACTGGCTGCTGCTCAACCATGGCCGCGCCTACGGCAGCCAGCTGCGCGGCGTGCGGCCGGTCACCTCGCTGGCACTGTTCTTCCGCCCCGACCTGCCGGGCCAGGTGGCGGCGCAGCGCCCGCGCGCGATGCCGGTCTGGCTCGACGCGCCCGAGGCAGCCGCCACGGCACCCGAGTTCCCCGAGCACCTGCGGCCGCACGGCGGCGCGGTGTCGCGGCGCCTGCGCCTGCTGCACCACGAGGTGCTGGCCGGCGAGCGCAGCGAGGACTGGCTCGAGACGCAGGCCCTGCTGCTGATGGACGAACTGCTCGGTGACACGCCGCCGCCCGCGGCGAGCCGCAGCGCACGCGCCGAGCTGCAGCGGCGGCTGCGCCTGGCGGCGGACTTCATCGACACCTGCCACGCGCAGCCGCTGACGCTGGACGACATGGCGCACGTGGCCTGCCTGTCGCGCTACCACTTCGTGCGCCACTTCCGCGCGCTGCACGGCATCACGCCCTATGCCTACCTGCTGCGCAAGCGCGCGCGGGTGGCGCGCCGGCTGCTGGCCACCGGCGAGGCGGACCGCGAAGCGGTCGCGCTGGCTGCCGGCTTCGGCAACCGCTTCGCGCTGGCCCGCGCGCTGGCGCGCCACGGCAACTGACCGGGCGGCGCGAACGCGCAATTTCCGCACCCTCGGGCGGCTGCAGCTCGCCTAGGCTGCGGCCATGACGCACCTCCTTCGCCTGCTCGGCTTGGTTGCGCTGCTTGCCGGCGGCGCCGCGATGGCCCAACCCACCCCCAGACCCCCTGCCTGCCAGGCCGCCGAGCCGCGCCAGTTCGACTTCTGGATCGGGCGCTGGGAGGTCTTCACGCCCGACGGCAAGAAGGCCGGCGACAACGTCATCGAGGCGATCGACGGTGGCTGCGCGCTGCTCGAGCGCTGGACCGGTCGAGGCGGCTTCAGCGGCACCAGCCTGAACAGCTGGGACCGCGGTGCCAAGCAGTGGCGCCAGCACTGGGTCGACAACCAGGGCGGCCTGCTGCGCCTGACCGGCCGCCTCGAGGGCGGCAGCATGGTGCTCGAATCGAGCGGCCCCCATCCGGACAAGCCGGACGCGACGCGCCGCCAGCGCATCCGCTGGACGCCACTGCCCGACGGCGCCGTGCGCCAGCTCTGGGAGCAGTCCGACGACGGGGGCGCGACCTGGGCGGTGGCCTTCGACGGCCGCTACGTGCACTTGCGTCCGTAGGCGCACCGTGTTTCGGCCCCGCCTTTCCGCGCTTCGTCGCCCGGAAGCGGTCGGTCGGCTGGTGCGACCATAGACTGGCCTGCAGTCACTCGGAGTCTTCGTTTGGTCAAACAGGCGTCAGGGGTGGTGATGGCGGCGCCGCAGGGCACGGGCGACCGCCGGGTCGCGCGCCGCGTGCGCGCCTACTGCACCATCGTCGACGCGATCCGCAGCGGCGCGCTGCCGCCGGGCACCCGGCTGCCGTCGGCGCGCCAGCTGGCCGCCGAGTGGGGCTATGCGCGCGGGGCCATCGAGGAGGCCTTTGCCCAGCTGCAGATCGAGGGCTTCATCGAACGCCGCGTCGGCGACGGCAGCTACGTGGCGACGCGGGCGGCCACGGCGCAGCCGGCGACCCCGTCGCTGCCGCCCACGGCGCGGCCGCTGTCGCGCTCGGCGCAGCAGGTGCTCGACCGCTTCTCGGCCTATCTGGGCAAACCGCGCCAGATCGAGCTGCCGCACGTGATGCTCGCCGAGCAGCCGCTGTTCTCGCGCGCGCCGATGCTGCGCGAGTTCCCGCTCGAGGTCTGGCGCAAGCTGATCTCGCGCGCCCACGGCGAGGCCTACCGCGACCACCTGACCTACGGCCCGGCGGCGGGGCTGCCACGCCTGCGCGAGGCGATCGCGCGTCACCTGTCGCTGGCGCGCGCCACGCCGGTGCAGCCGCAGCAGGTGCTGGTCGTCAACAGCCCGATGCAGGCCTTCGAGCTGATCGCGCGCGTGCTGCTCGAGCCGGGCGACAAGGTCTGGCTCGAGGACCCGGGCCACACCAGCCTGGTGTCGCTGTTCCAGGTGCTGCGCAACCAGGTCTTCGGCGTGCCGCTGGACGGCCAGGGCATCGACGTCGAGGCCGGCCGGGCGATGGCGCCGGACGCGGCGCTGGCTTACTTCCATCCGATCACGCAGTACCCGCTGAACGTGCGTACCACCGCGGCGCGTCGTGCCGAGCTGCTGCGCTGGGCCGAGGCCAGTGGGGCCTGGATCGTCGAGGGCAACTTCAACGACGAGATCGTCTACGACCGCGAGTCGCCCGGCGCGCTGTGGAACATGGACGACAGCGACCGCGTGCTGATGATGGGCACACTCGAGGGCATCATGTACCCGTCGCTGCGCGTGGCCTACCTGGTGGTGCCGCAGCGCCTGACCGAGGTCTTCATTGCGATGCGCGGCCTGCTCGGCGACAGCACCAACACCCAGTTGCAGCTCGCGCTGGCCTGGTTCATCGACGAAGGGCACCTGGCGACGCACCTGCGCACGCTGCGCCAGGTGGGACGAGAGCGGCGCGACGCGCTGCGCGCCAGCTGCGCGCGCCACCTGCCCGCCGAGGCACGGCTGGGGCCGATCGACGGCGGGCTGCACGCCTGCATCCACCTGCCGCCGCACCTGAACGACCTGCAGGTCGTCCGGCGCATGCGCGCACGCGGGGTGCTCGCGATCGCGCTGTCCTCGGGCTGCATCGAGCCGGCGCACGGCAACGGCCTGATCGTCGGCTTCGGCGCCTTCGACGCTTTCACGATCGACCGCTCAGTGGCCGTGATCGGGCAGTCGATCCGCGAAGTCGCCGCCACGGCGACGCCGGCGCAGCCCTCAGTTCACCAGCGCGAAGGCGAGAACAGGTAGCCGCAGTTGCGCACGGTGCGGATGTGCTGCGTCGCGCCGTCGCCGTCGCGCAGCTTGGCGCGGATGCGATAGACACGGCAGTCGATCGAGCGGTCGATGCGCTGGTAGGGCAGGCCGCGCACGCGCTCGAGCAGCTCGGCGCGCGACACCGCGCGCCCGGCCTGCGCGGCCAGCAGCCACAGCACCTCGAACTCGCACTCGGTCAACTCGACCGGCTCGGCACCGAGCTGGACGCGGCGCTCGCGCAGGTGCAGCGACAGGCGGCCGAACACCAGCCGGTCCGGGCCGCGCGCCGCGGCCGGGGCACCACGGCGCCACAGCGCGC
>JALHQP010000107.1 GCA_022841885.1 Aquincola sp.
CGCCGCATGGGCCAGCGCGGGCGCGTCGGGCCGCGTCGAGCCCCGCTCCATGTACGGGAACTGATAGCGCAGCGTCGCGATGCCGCGCCCGGCCAGGCCGTCGGCCACGGCCGCCATGAAGGGGTGCGCCATGCCGGCCCCGGCGCCATGCCCGAACACGTAGCCGGCCCAGGCCGCGTCGGCCGCACGCAACAAGGCCGACACGGATGTCACGCCGTCGTCGAGGGGGATGCGCAGGCTGCGGGTTGAAGGGTGTTCCATGGCAGGGGCGCTCCGGGCTAGTATGGCTTCCCCTCCCGGCAATGAGGTTGGTGATGGCCGCACGTTCGATCGCTTCCCTGACCCTGAGCTTCGGCCTGGTGTCGATCCCGGTGAAGCTCTACTCCGCGACAGAGACCGCGAGCGCGGTCAAGTTCAACCTGCTGGCCCGGGACGGCTCGCGCCTGAAGCAGCAGTACGTGTCGGAGAAGGACCAGAGCGTGGTCGCGCGCGCCGACATGGTCAAGGGCTACGAGTTCGAGAAGGACCGCTTCGTGCTCTTCACGCCCGAGGAGCTGAAGGCGCTCGAGGAGTCGAGCAGCCCGACGATCGAGATCATGGCCTTCATCCCCGAGAAGTCGGTCGACCCGCTGTACTACGACAAGGCCTACCTGCTGGCGCCCGACAAGCGCGGTGGCAAGCCCTACGCGCTGCTGACCGAGGCGATGCGCGCGAGCGGCCGCTGCGCGCTCGCCAAGTGGGCCTGGAAGTCCAAGCAGTACGTGGTGCAGGTGCGCCCGGTGGAGGACGGCCTGGTGCTGCAGCAGCTGCTCTACGCCGACGAGGTGCGTTCGCTGAAGGACCTGGGCATCGAGAAGGTCGATGTCAGCCAGGGCGAACTGCAGCTCGCGCTGCAGCTGATCGAACAGATCTCGCAGGACGCCTACGATCCGACCCAGTACGTCGACGAGGAGCGCCAGCGCATCCTGGCCGCGATCGACGAGAAGATCGCCGGCAAGCAGGTGGTGGCCTCCGCGCACGACGAAGCGCCCAGCACGGCCCAGGTGATCGACCTGATGGAGGCGCTGCGCGCCAGCCTGGGCAAGAAGGCGCCGGCGGCCAAGGCGGTGGTCGTCGAGCCGGCCGCGGCGCCGGCGGCCGAAGCCAAGGAGCGCAAGGGCGCCAAGCGCGCCGTGGCGCCGCAGGCCGAACAGGCCGCCGCCCCGGCACGCAGCCGCGCCCGGAAGTAGTGGCCCCGCGCGCCGACGACGCCCACGCGACCTACACCCTGAGCCGGGTCCAGGCGCTGCTGGGCCTGTCGCGCACCATCGTCACCGGCCTGATCGCCGAAGGCTTCGTCGCCCCGACGCGCGGCCCGCGCAACCAGTGGCGCTTCACCTTCCAGGACCTGCTGCTGCTGCGCACCGCGCACGCGCTGCAGGCCTCGAAGATTCCGCCGCGCCGCATCCTGCGCTCGCTCGCCCGCCTGAAAGCCACGCTGCCGCAGGAGCTGCCGCTGACCGGGCTGCGCATCACCGCCATCGGCGCCGACGTCGCGGTGCGCTCGGCGCAAGGCCAGTGGCAGGCCGACAGCGGCCAGCTGCTGATGGACTTCGACGTCGCGCCGGTCGCGGGCAGCGTGACCTTCCTCGACCACGATGACACGAGCGACGCCGACTCGAGCTTCGAGCTCGGCGTCGCGCTGGAGCAAAGCGATCCGGCAGCCGCCGAGGCCGCCTACCGGCAGGCGATCGCGCTCGCGCCCGACTACGAGGCGGCCTACCTGAACCTGGGCGCGCTGCTCAGCGAGGCCGGCCGCTTCGCCGAACTCGCCGCGCTGTCGGACGAGGCGCTCGCGCATTGCCCGGCCTCGCCGCTGCTGCACTTCAACCGCGGCGTCGCGCTCGACCATCTCGAGCGCCTGCCCGAGGCGGTGGCGAGCTACGAGCGCAGCCTTGCGCTCGACCCCGCGCTGGCCGACGCGCACTACAACCTGGGCCGGCTGCGCGAGCAGGCCGGCGATGCGCGCGGCGCGCTGCAGCACTTCAGCGCCTATCGACGCCTGCAGCGCTGAGGCGAGGAAGCAGATGGCGGACAAGAAGCCCCCGCCCGACCCGCTCGCCCGCTACTGGGCCAAGCGCAACTTCGCGATCACGAACGAGCCGCGCGGCGAACACGCCGCCGCAAAGGGCCCCGCGCTCTCGTTCGTGATCCAGAAACACCACGCGAGCCGGCTGCACTACGACCTGCGGCTCGAACTCGACGGCGTGCTGCTGTCGTGGGCGGTGCCCAAGGGGCCGAGCTTCGACCCGACCGACAAGCGCATGGCGATCCATGTCGAGGACCACCCGCTGTCGTATGCGGGCTTCGAAGGCACGATCCCGCCGAAGCAATACGGCGCCGGCACCGTGATCGTCTGGGACGAAGGCACCTGGGCGCCCGCCGCCGACCCGCGCCAGGGCCTGAAGGACGGCAAGCTGGTCTTCGCGCTGCACGGCCACAAGCTGTTCGGGCTGTGGGAGCTGGTGCGCATCGCCAAGCCTGGCGACAGGCAGGAGGCCTGGCTGCTGTTCAAGAAGCGCGATCGCCATGCGCGGCCACGCAGCGAGTACGACGTGGTCAGCGCGCTGCCCGACAGCGTGGTGGCCAAGCCGCTGAAGCTCAAGCCCGACGCCGGCACCCGCCCCGCCGCCGCGGTCAGGGCGCCGCTGCCCGAGACACTGGCGCCGCAGCTGGCCACCCTGGCCAGCGCGGCGCCCACCTCGCCCGACTGGAGCTGGGAGATCAAGCTCGACGGCTACCGCCTGATGGCGCGCATCGACGGCGGCGAGGTGCGACTGATCACGCGCGGCGGCCACGACTGGTCGGCCAAGATGCCGGCACTGGTGGCGGCGGTGCGGGGCCTGGGTCTGGCGAGCAGCTGGCTCGACGGCGAGATCGTCGTGATGGGCGAGAGCGGCACACCCGACTTCAACGCGCTGCAGAACGCGTTCGACCGCTCGCGCACCGGTGCGATCGTCTACTTCCTGTTCGACCTGCCCTACTTCGAGGGTTACGACCTGCGCCAGGTGCCACTGCAGCAGCGGCGGCAACTGCTCGAGCAGGTGCTGACCGACCATCCGGGCGAGCGGCTGCGTTTCTCGGCCGCCTTCGACGTCGACGCGCGCTCGTTGCTCGAATCGGCGCGGCGCATGGGGCTGGAGGGCCTGGTCGCCAAGCGCAAGGACGCGCCCTACGAATCGCGCCGCAGCGAGAGCTGGCTCAAGGTGAAGAACAAGCTGCGCCAGGAGTTCGTGGTGGCCGGCTACACCGACCGCGCAGGCGGCGAGGCCGAGGTCGGCGCCCTGATGCTGGGCGTGCACGACGACGCCGGCGCGATGGTCCATGTCGGCAACGTCGGCACCGGCTGGGACGCCCGGACGGCGGCGCGGCTGAAGGCGCAGCTGAAGAAGATCGAGGTCGCGCGCTCGCCGTTCGGCAGCGCGCCGCTGCACTCGCAGCGCTGGAGCGCACGCGAGCGGGCCGCGCAGCGCTGGGTCCAGCCGACCCTGGTGGCCGAGGTGGAGTTCTCGGACTGGACCCCGGAGCAGCAGGTGCGGCACGCCAAGTTCCTCGGCCTGCGGCTGGACAAGGACGCGAAGACCGTGCGGCGCGAGCGCGCGCTGATGCCCTCGGGCCCGGCGCTGCTCACGCGCCTGGGCGACAGCGTCGTCGGCGGCATCAAGGTCTCGCACCCCGACCGGGTGATCGACGCCAGCAGCGGCATCACCAAGCTCGAGCTGGTGCGCTACTACGAGTCGGTGGCCGACTGGATGCTGCCGCACCTGAAGGGCCGGCCTTGCTCGCTGGTGCGCGGGCCCGAGGGCGTGGGCGGCGAACTCTTCTATCAGAAGCACATCGAGTCCTTGCAGGGCACCGGGCTCAAGGAGCTCGACCCCGCGCTGTGGCCCGACCATGCGTCGCTGCTGGAAGTGCCGTCGCGCAAGGCGCTGATCGCCGCGGCGCAGATGAACGTGATCGAGTTCCACGCCTGGAACGCGCGCGTACCGAGGGGCGCGCGCGCGATCGAGCGGCCCGACCGCGTGATCTTCGACCTCGACCCCGGCGAGGGCGAGCGCTGGGAGCGGATGCAGGAGGCCGCGACGCTGGTGCGCCACCTGCTGCAGGAGCTCGGCCTCGAAGCCTGGCTCAAGACCAGCGGCGGCAAGGGCCTGCATGTGGTGGTGCCGCTCGCGCCGCGCGCGGGCTGGGATGCGGTGCGCGACTTCGCGCAGGCCGTGGTGCAGCACCTCGCGCGCGTGATCCCGCAGCGCTTCGTCGCCCGGTCCGGCGCCGCCAACCGGGTGGGCCGCATCTTCGTCGACTACCTGCGCAACAACCATGGCGCGACCACGGCCGCCGCGTTCTCGGCGCGCTCGCGGCCGGGGCTGGGCGTGTCGATGCCGCTGGCCTGGGAGGACCTCGACGCGCTCAAGCGCAGCGACCAGTGGACGGTGCGCACGGCGCGCGAGCACCTGTCGTTCCAGTCGGTCGACCCCTGGCGCGACTACTGGGCCTGCCGGCAGACGCTGACGGCCGCGCTCAGGACGCTGGGCACTTCGCCTGCAGCGCCGCCGCGTAGGCGGGCGCCGTCGGCTCGTGCATGAAGTACACATGCACCTCCTGCCAGGGCGTCGCGGCCAGGCGCTCGGCCCAGGCCGCCAGGTCGGCGTCCGAGTACTGCTCCAGGCGCAGCCGCACGTAGCCCCAGGAGGCGGTGGGCACCAGCGGCGGCGGCGACGCGTCCTCGCGCTCGGACACGCACAGCGCCGCGCCGGCGCCCTGCAGCAGCGCGTAGATCTCGTCGTCGAACCAGCTGTCGTGGCGGAACTCGAAGGCCGCGCGGTGGCCGGTGGGCAGCAGCTGCAGAAAGTCCTGCAGACGCGCCGGGTCCTTCTTCAGGAACGGCGGCAGCTGGAACAGCACCGGACCGCGCTTGGCACCCAGCAGTGCCAGGTGCTCGTAGAGATAGGCCAGCGGTGCCGCGGCGGCGTCGGCGGCGATGCGCGCCACATGCGTGATGCGCTTGGACGCCTTGATCGAGAAGCGGAAGGCCTCGGGCGTGGACTGCGCCCAGCGCGCCAGCACCTCGGCCTTGGGCATCTGATAGAAAGTGTTGTTGACCTCCACCGAACGCAGGCGCTCGGCGTAGTACGCGAGCATCGCCTCGGGCGCGATCTTCTCCGGGTAGAAGTGGCCCTTCCACTCCTTGAAGGCGTAGCCGCTGGCACCGGCCCAGAGCGTGAGCGTTGGCATCATGCGTCTCCTCGAGGGATGTCCGTGCGCGCATTCTGGCGCGCAATGACCGGTCCCTAGAACACCATCGGAGCCGTGTTGATGTCTTTGAGCTCCGGCGAGGTCGGAGTCGATGGCACGACCCCGGGCGGCTCGTCGTGCACCAGCCGCTCGACGGGTTGCGGCCGCCCGAGCAGGAACCCCTGCATTTCGTCGCACCCAAGGCGACGCAGCCGATCCAGCTGCGGCGCCGTCTCCACGCCTTCTGCGTTGACGCGAATGCCCATGGAATGGGCCAGCGTGACGATGGATCGGACGATCAGGGCGACCCGGTTGTCCTTGTCGAGATCCTGCGTGAAAGCGCGATCGATCTTGACCTTGTCGAATCGGAAGCGCCAGAGATACGCGAGGCTGGAGTAGCCCGTGCCGAAGTCGTCCATCGCGATCTGGACACCCATGGCTGCCAGGGCCTCGAGCGTCTTCAGCGAGGCCTCGGTGTTCGTCATCAACAGTGACTCGGTGATCTCGAGGGTCAGGCGATTGGCCGGCAGACCCGCCGCGTCGAGGGCCTGAGCCACGACTTGCACGAGGCTCGTGCGCCCACGGAACTGCGCCGCGGACAAGTTCACCGACACGGACAGGGGTGCCGGCCATTTAGCCGCCTCGGCGCACGCGCGTCGAAGTGCCCACTCACCGAGTATTTCGATGTGCCCCACTTCTTCGGCCAGCGGAATGAACTCCGCTGGCGGCACGGCGCCGCGGGTGGGGTGCGTCCAGCGCATCAGAGCCTCGTAGCCAAGAAGGTTGCTGCCGTCGGCCGCATAGAGCGGCTGAAAATGAAGACTCACTGCGTCGTCGGCGATGGCACGGCGCAGGTCTACCGCCAGGTTGCGCCGCTCGGCCAGTTGCTTGTCCAGCTCGGCGTCATAGAAGCTGTAACGACCGCGCCCTCCGCTCTTGGCGCGGTACATGGCGACGTCGGCCTTGTGCAGCAACTCAGACACAGTGTCTGCATCGGCACCGAACCGAGCAGCACCGACACTGGCGCCACACAGGATTCGCTGCCCCGAGAACTCCAGTGGCTCGCCGAGTGCATGGACGATCCGGCTGGCCAGTCGCTCCACGTCGCCGGCGTTTTGCACCGCGCTCTGCAGCACGGCAAACTCGTCGCCGCCGAGGCGCGCAATCAGGTCCCCGTGGCGCAGGAGCGAGCGCAGGCGGTCGGTCACCTCGCGCAGCACCGCATCTCCGGCCCCATGGCCATAGGTGTCATTGACCTCCTTGAATCGGTCGAGGTCGATGCACAACACGGCGAAGCCCGGTCCACCCTGCTCGGTGCGCCACGCCGCGCACTGCAGTGCGTCCTGGAAACTCGCGCGATTGAGCGCGCCGGAAAGCACATCGTGCTCGGCAAGGAAGCGCATTCGCTCGGCAGCCTTGCGTCGCTCGGCGAAGCGGGACCGCACCTGGACGCCCAACGCAACGCCGAAAACGATCAACAGACCGCCCACGACGGCGCTCACCTGCACGAATGCAGTCTGAATGCGCGCTGCCGCGGCCGTCTGGTCCACATAGACCTCCACGACGCCGATCACGCGACCGGCAGTGATCATCGGCACATAGGCCTCGACGTAGGTCTCGGGCCGATCCGCTTTGCCTTGACCGCTCTTGATCTCGATGAAGTTGGCGCCACCGAGCACGATCGTTCTCACGTGGCTGTTGGCACCGTGGTGACCGCCGAGCGACTGACCGGCGTCAGTGGGAGCCTTGACGTCCCGATCCAGGTCGTCGGAGACCAGGACCAGCCGCCCCTCACGATCGAAGAGCTTGAAGCGGAAGACCTCACCCAGACGCGTCAAGCGCTTGAGCTGATCGCGCACTTCGGGTGAGAGCACGTGGGTGTCGAACAGCGCCGGCAAACCCGGTGTCACGTCGGACACGTAACGCGCATAGCCCATCGCCGTCGCTTCGGCGCTGCGCGTCAGCAGGGTCCCGGACGCCCGTGCGATGAGGAGCCAGCCCACAGCGACCGCCGCCAACAACCCCAGAGCCCACGTCACCCTCCGAGCGGCCCGGCGCAGCGCAGGGTCGACTGTCTTGTTTGTTGAAGCCATCGTGGTGTCTGCCCTGTCGTTGCTCGCCGACCTCCTGGAGTCGGGAGGTCGCCACAGGCTTCTCGGCTGGACCGGCCATGACTTGAGGGCGTCGTGGTGAAGCGCCGTGTACGACTTCGCACACCGACCCCGGCCGAACGAGTCCGCTGACTCGGCAGCGTCTCGCGAATCCCGCAGGGCGGGACCGCCTGGGCACGCACCACCCGTCCTTGAACGTGTGGTGCGACCCTGTCGCAGAGGCGAGGACGGTGCCGCTCAGCGCACCAAGCGCACGCGCACGTCGGCCACCGGGTTGCGCCAGTCGCGTGCGTGGGGCTTCAGGTTGCCGACGCCATGCACCCCGCGGTGCACGTGTACGAAGCCTTCGCCGCCGTGGACCCTGGCGCCACCGCCCGAGCCGCCGCACTCGGCGAAGAACGGACCGGGAATCGACGTGCACAACTCGTCGTTGACTTCGCTGCCGGCGTCGTAGGCGATGGCGACATGGCTCTGCGCCGGCCAGCCGGGGTAGGGCAATTGCACGGCGTTGAGCGCGACGAAAGCGTCGTTGGTCGGGATCAGCATCGCCGCCAGGCTCAAGCGGTCGCGCCACGGGTTGCCCTGGATCTGGAAGGTGAACGACTTGCCTGGGTCGAGCAGGCCGCTGCCGGCGGCGGTGGCGTTGACGAGCGGGCTGCCGTCGAGCAAGGTGCGCAGCGGTGCGACATTGCCCTCTTCGGCCAGCGTCGCCAGCGGCGCGCTGGCGGGCTGCCCGAGCGTGAAGAAGGTGATCGTGGGCTTGTGCGTGGCCAACAGCAGCGGCGTGAACTGCTGGTTGTAGGTGATGTTGGTGACGGTGACCTCGTAGGTCCAGCGGCCTTCATTGGCCTGCGCGCCGAACGCGGCAGCGGCAAGGGCAGCCAGCGCCAGGCGGCGCGTGAGTCGAGAGACGGTTGACAGCATGCAATGCTCCTCGGGGTGAACGCCAGGACGGCGGGAACCCGAGTGAAGCAGCGAGCGCGGCCACAGTCCTCACGGATTGCTCACGATTCGATCTCATACTCTTGTCGATGGGCGATCGCCTTGCGCCTCTCGCCCGCGACCCTGCTGACGTGTGTCAGCGCGAGCCGCAGGATGTCGTGTCAGCCTGGACGGGCGGGCATTTGTGCGTGCCGTAGGAGCAGAACACGCAGCAGTTGCCGGCCAGAGGGCGCAAGACCGTCTTGCAGCTCTCGCACTCGTAGAGCCACTGGCACGAGTCCGTCGGCATCGTTTCGTCTTTGGCGTGCCCGCAGCCGGGGCACGTGATAGTCGACCGAAGAACGACTTCGCGCATGTCACTGCACTTGCTTGACGGAAGACGGGAAACCGGCGTCGGTCGTCGCCTTCGCCAGCGCTTCCGGCGTCGTCTTCGACGGGTCGAATGAGACGACGGCACGGTGTGTCTTGAGATCGACCTTCGCCGAGCCCACGCCGGGAACCTTCTCCAGGGCCTTGCGGACGGTGATCGGGCACACCGCGCAGTCCATCTTGGTGACGTCGAGTGTGGCGGTGCGGGTCTCACCAGCGATTGCGGAAGACGCCGTCACGAGGGCAGCCAGGACAAAGGCGTGAAACTGGTTCATGACACACAGATCCTCAGTAGAACAGCGGGGCGTACAGGGGGAAGGACATGAGCACCACCGCGAATGCCGCGACGATCCAGAAAATGACGCGATGACGGCGGCGCACCGCGGGTGTCGCGCAGACCTCGCCCGGGACACATGCCGCTGGACGGCGGTAGAGGCGGTGGAAGGCAAGACCGAAGAACGCCAACGCAGCGGCCACGAAGAAGGGCTGCAGCGGCTCCAGCGCCACGAGGCGCGAGCCCCATGCGCCGCCGGCCCCGAGCACCACCAGCAAGAGCGGTCCGGCACAGCAGGCCGACGCACCGATCGCCGCAAGCATGCCTGCGAGAACCGAGCCGGGGGTGGCCCAGCGCGTCGACACCGCAGGTTCTGTGGAAGCCATTTGGGATAGTCTCGGTACGTACCTGAGTACGGAGTCAAGCCCATGACGGAACCCATGACGATCGGCCAGCTGGCCGCGGCCGCGGGGGTCAACGTCGAGACCATCCGGTACTACCACCGGCGCGGACTGCTGGCGCCGCCGGACCGTCCGGCGGGCCACATTGGCCGTTACGCGCCGGGCGCCCTGACTCGCCTGCGCTTCATCAGGCGCTCGCAGTCGCTTGGCTTTTCGCTCGACGACGTCCAAGCGCTCTTGTCCCTCGACGACGGCCAACACTGCACTGCCGCAAGAGCGATCGGCGAACACAAGCTGGCAGACGTGAGACAACGCATTCGGACGCTGCAAGCGTTGGAGGCGGCGCTGCAGCAGTTGGTCACCCAATGCGCAACAGCGAAGCGCAAGATCAGCTGCCCGCTCATCGAGGCGCTGATGCGGGCTGGCGCGCCGCTCACTCGGTAGGAACCGACTTTCCCCGAGCTCGGCCGGATCAGGTCCTGGAGCTGATCTTCGGTCGCATCGAGGCGATCTACGGCCTTCTGCCCGCACCGACGAGAACGAGCCCTCCGACCACGATCGCAGCGATCCCGGCCCAGACAGGTACGTTGACTGTCTCCTTCTCCTTGACCTTCAACTCAACCGAGCCGAGTTTCAGGGCGGTGCTCTCTTTCGTGTAGGAGAAGCCACCGTACGCAAGGGCAAGCACACCGAAGACAATGATTGCAATGGCAGCAACACGTAGCCCGTTCATAGACATCTCCGTTGGGTTTCATGCACCCCATCTAGCAACCGTGTCGCTCGGGAGGCAGCGACTGCATTTGAGTCCGTTCTGGCCGCATCCTGCGTAGGACAGGGCCGGACCCCGTTGTCAGCGGATACGAGATCCAACGCCGTCAGATCAAGTGCCCAACCCCTTCCAGCAGTACACCACTGAACCGGATCGTTAGACCGCAAATGCAACTCGTGCTCGTCAGTTCCTGTTTGCTCGGTAGCCCCGTCCGCTACAACGGCGCGCACAAGCGCTCCGGTAGTGACGTGCTGCAACGCTGGCTGACAGAAGGAAGGGTCGTCTCCGTATGCCCCGAGGTTGCTGGTGGGCTACCCGTGCCGCGTCCTCCAGCTGAAGTTGTCGCCGGAGCAGGAGGGGCCGCGGTTCTTGCTGGCCTCGCCAAGGTGGTGGACCCTGAAGCAAACGACGTCTCAGCAGAGTTCATCGCCGGAGCCAAGTACGCGCTTCAACAGGCTCACGCTAATGGTGTCCGCGTCGCCGTACTCAAGGAAGGCAGCCCGTCGTGCGGCTCCGGCTACATCTACGACGGCACGTTCAGCAGAGCCAAGGTGCTCGAGCGTGGCGTTGCCGCAGCTTTGCTTGAGAACTCGGGCGTCAGGGTCTTCAGTGAGGAGCAGTTCACCGAAGCGAATGAGTTCCTCATGAGTCTCGAAACCCGCGATGCGACCTAGCCCATCGCTCGAGCGCACCTCTGGAACCCAACACTTGTGAAGCCCACGTACTTTGATCTCACGGTGTCCGACATCGGCCACGCCCGCGCGTTCTTCGAGGCAACACTCGGCTGGCGGTTCGAGAAGTTCGACATGCCATACGAGTACTACCGCATCAACGCGGGCTCCGAGAGCGAGACAGGAATCGATGGCGGAATCGGAGCCGTCAAGGACGCACCACTCAGCGAGGGACGCCCCATGACTCAAGTAACTGTCCCCGTGGAAAGCCTGAATGAGGTCCTGGCCCGCGTGGTCGCGCACGGCGGCACCATCGTTGAGCCGCGGATCCCGATCCCTGGCATTGGCTGGTACGCCACGTGTGCAGAGCCAGGGGGCCTGAAGTTTGGCCTCATCGAGGCCGACCCAGCGGCAAAGTGATAGGCCGTGACGCCTAACCGTTAGGCCGCAGATTCCAATACCTTGGGGACTCGGACCTTGTGGATCCAAGACTTCCAATCCGGGGCATTGACTACACGGTGATCTACGTGCGCCAGATGGGAGTACCGCGTTGGCTCCAACTTGCTGACTCTTGATGGGCCTCGTGCTCGGTTCAAGGATCTGCTGCCCCCCGCTACGGCATGCGTTCTTGCCCGCTCCGATCCACGTGTCATGTCCTTTCGAGCTCCCGACCGGCAGCAGACACCCGATCTCGTTGATCGACAAGTACAGAACGGCGCGAGTCCTCGGCCGTCGTCTGGGCGCGCGGATGCGTCCGCGGTAGCCTTGCCCCATGGACTCCCTCCTCACCGCTGCTGCCCGCGCCCTGGCCACCGGCGACACCCTCGGCGCGCTGCAGCGCGTGAGCCTGCGCGACGACCCGCCGGCGCTGGCGCTGCGCGGCATCGCGATGGCGCAGCTGGGCGAGCACCCGCGTGCGCGTGAGCTGCTGAAGCGCGCAGCACGCGGCTTCGGTGCCCACGAGGCGCTCGCACGGGCGCGCTGCGTGGTGGCCGAAGCCGAGGTGGCGCTGGCGCAGCGCGACATCGTGGCCGGCCCAACGATGAGCCTTCGCCGCCTGGACGCCGCGGTGGCCACCCTGGACGCGCGCGGCGACCACGCCAACGCGGTGCAGGCGCGACTGGTGGCACTGCGCCGGCTGATCCTGATCGGCCGCCTGGACGCGGCCGCGTCGGCGCTGGCGCTACTCGACCTGGTCGCGCTGCCGCCGGCGCTGCGCGCG
>JALHQP010000108.1 GCA_022841885.1 Aquincola sp.
GCGGCGGCGGGCGCCGCGGGCGCCGCCGCCGGGGCCGGGGCGGCTTGTACCGCCGCCGCGGGCGGCGTACTGCCGTCGGCATAGGCCTTGATCTGCGACAGCAGTTCGGTGGTGTCGACCACGTCGCCGCTGCCGGTCTGGTGGCGCGCGAGTTGGGCCTTGAGCGCGTCGCCCGAGGCCAGCAGCACGTCGACCATGCCGGCGCTGGGCGCCAGCTCGTGGCGGCGCAGCTTGTCCAGCAGCGTCTCCATCTGGTGCGTCAGCTCGGCCACGTCCTTGAAGCCGAAGGTGGCGGCGCCACCCTTGACCGAGTGCGCGCAGCGGAAGATGGCGTTGAGCGTCTCGTCGTCGGCCGACTCGAGGTCGATCGACAGCAGCATCTGCTCCATGTTGTCCAGGTTCTCCCCGGCTTCCTCGAAGAAGACCTGGAAGAACTGCGACAGGTCGATGCCTGCGCCTGCGTTGTTGCCGTCGTTGGCACCCATGGCTGTCGTGCTCCTTCTTTGCGGCGCCTTCAGCGCACGACCTTGCCGATGACCTCGATCAACTTGGCCGGATCGAACGGCTTGACCAGCCAGCCGGTGGCGCCCGCGGCGCGGCCGGCCTGCTTCATCTGGTCGCTCGACTCGGTGGTCAGCACCAGGATCGGCGTGGTCTTGAACTTGGGGTTCTCGCGCAACTTCTTCGTCAGGCCGATGCCGTCCAGGCGCGGCATGTTCTGGTCGGTCAGCACCAGGCTGAAGTCGCGCTGCTGCGCCTTCTCGTAGGCGTCGACGCCATCGACCGCTTCGACCACGTTGAAACCGGCGTTCTTCAGCGTGAAGGACACCATCTGGCGCATCGAGGCCGAGTCGTCCACGGCAAGAATGGAATGCATGTTGTGGCTCCGGGTTTCTTTGAGGTCGTCAGAAGAGTTCGATCGAGCCGGCGTCCATCTCGTCCTGGGTCACCGGGTTGGGGCGCAGCGGGGCGGCTTCGATCACCGCCTCGTCGTCATCGGGCTCGAAGGCGTCGGCCGCCAGGCGGTCGGCGCAGTTGCGCAGGCGCTTGTGGGTGTGGGCGATCAGCTGCGAGGCCATGTCCTGGAACTGCAGTGCCGTGATCGCGCGACCCAGGTGCTGCGTCAGCTCCTGGGCGGCCTCGGCGGCGTCGGCCGCGCGCAGCGCATCGACGCGCGCACTGGCGTCGAGGAAGCTCGACGACAGGGTGTCGCAGGCGTCCGACAGCAGGGTCTGCAGGCGGTCGAGATCGTTGCTGGCCGTCAGCAGGTGGTCCTGCACTTCGGCGGCCAGCAGCAGGCCGAGCGGTTGCGAGCCGCTGCCGGCAGGGTCGGGCGTCGCGATCATTGGAGAAGGCGTCCTCAGGCGTCGATGCATGCGCGGCGGCAGGGCCGGCGCACAGGGCGTGGAATTCGATGCAATGATTCTCGGTAGGCGCCCCGGGGGCATTGCCCAGATCACCGGGCTAAAGTCCGCTCAATTCGCCGCCCAGGACCGCTTGATTCCACTGCCTTCATGCCGACCCCGCCGCGCCACCGCAGCCTGAAGCTGCTGCATCTGGAGGATTCCGAGGTCGACCACGAACTGGCGCTGGCCTGGCTGCTGCGCGACGGCCGCAGCGTGCAGACGCTGCGCGTCGAGGACGAGGCGGGGTTTCGCGCCGCCTTGGAGGAAGACTGGGACGCGGTGCTGTCGGACTACAACCTGCCGGGCTTCTCGGGCCTGGCGGCGCTGGAGATCCTGCAGGGCAGCGGGCGCCTGCTGCCGTTCGTCATCCTGTCGGGCGAGATCGGCGAGGACGTGGCGGTGCAGGCCATGCTGCAAGGCGCCAGCGACTACCTGCTCAAGAGCAACCTGACGCGCCTGGTGCCGGCGCTGGACCGGGCGATCGAGGCCAACGAGACCCGGCGCGCGCGCCTGGCGGCCGACCAGGAGCTGGCCGCGTCGCGCCAGCAGCTGTCCGAGCTGGCGCAGCACCTGCAGACCAGCATCGAGGGCGAGCGTGCGGCGATCGCGCGCGAGATCCACGACGACGTCGGCGGCGCACTGACGGCGCTGAAGTTCGACCTCGCCTGGCTGGCGCGCCACAGCGACGACGCGGCGCTGCAGCAGCGCGTGCAGTCGGCGCTCGAGATGGCCGGCCACGCGATCGAGGCCAGCCAGCGCATCATGCACAACCTGCGGCCGGCCATCCTGGAGCAGGGCCTGGTGGCCGCGCTGCAATGGATGGCGCAGCGCTTCGAGAAGCGCACCGGCATCGAGTGCGCGTTCCGAACCAGCCACGAACACCTGAACCTGCCGGTGGGCGTGCCGCTGGTGGCCTACCGCGCGACGCAAGAGGCGCTGACCAACGTCAGCAAGCATGCCCAGGCCACGCGGGTCGCGATCGACATGTCGCTGGCGCGCGGCGTGCTGTCGGTGGAGGTCAGCGACAACGGGCGCGGGCTGGCGGCCGAGGATCTGGCCAAGGCACGCAGCTTCGGCCTGCGCGGCTTGCGCGAACGCGCCGAGACGGTGGGCGGCTGGGTCGACGTGTCCAGCGGCATGGGCGAGCGAGCGGGCACCACGGTGATCCTGTCGGTGCCGGTGTCCGGCACGCAGCGCCTGGGTCGCGACAGCCAGTTCGACGAGGGCAGCCTCGACGAGCGCGAAGACGAACGCCACAATCCGTCGGCCTGGGGGGACCTGTGATCGAAGTGATCCTGTGCGACGACCACGCGCTGATCCGGCGTGGCATCCGCGACACGCTGTCGGATGCGGTGGACATCCGCGTCGTCGGCGAGGCCGGCGACTACGGCGAACTGCGCAGCCTGATGCGCGGCACCCACTGCGACGTGCTGGTGCTGGACATCAACATGCCCGGGCGCAGCGGCCTGGACGTGCTGCATGCGCTCAAGGACGAGGGCAGCACGGTCAAGGTGCTGGTGGTCAGCATGTACCCCGAGGACCAGTACGCGATCCGCGCGCTGCGTGGCGGCGCCTTCGGCTACGTCAACAAGGGCGGCGATCCGCAGCTGATCGTGCAGGCGGTGCGCACGGTATCCCAGGGCCGCAAGTACGTCACGCCCGAGATCGCGCAGATGCTGGTCGAGAGCCTCACCGCGCCGGCACCCGAGCACCCGCATCAGAAACTGTCGGACCGCGAGCTGCAGACCCTGGTGATGATCGCCTCGGGCAAGCGCCTGTCGGACATCGCGCTCGAGCTGACGCTGTCGCCCAAGACGGTGTCGGTGTACCGCGCGCGCGTGCTCGAGAAGCTGGGCCTGGCCAACAACTCGGAGCTGACGGTCTACGCGATCCGCAACGGATTGGTCGGAGAGTGAGTCGTCAGCGTGTCGCCCGCGTGCGCACGCAGTCGAGATAGGCGAAGCCGTCCGGTGGCAGGCCCGAGCGCTGCGAGGCCCACACCATCTCGCCCAGGCACTCCATCACCTCGTGGTGGGCGTCGTGCAGCGAGCCGCGCTTGGCCGCCAGCAGCTCCACTGCCTGCTTGACGCCGCGCGGCTGGTCGATCGAGCATTGCTCGCTGATCGTCAGGTGCATCGACAGGTGCAGGAAGGGGTTGCTGCGCCCGTCCTCGACCGTGTAGACGGCGGCCAACGCCGCGTCGACGTCGGCCAGGTCCGCGTGGTGCTCGGGGTGCTCGGCGATCCACTGCACCGCCAACGTCTCCATCGGCGTCAGTGGCATGCCGTCGCACTCCTTGCGCCAGGCCTCGCAGAAGAAGCGGCGCACATCGAGCTGTGAGGGATTGAACATGACACGACAATTGTGCGTCCTGACCGAGAGCCCCCGATGCAGACCACGACCGAACGCCTCTTCACCGAAGCCCGCACACAGAACGGCTACCGACCCACGGCCGTCAGCGACGAGCAATTGCGCGCGCTCTACGATCTGCTCAAGTGGGGGCCGACCTCGGCCAACAGCTCGCCGGCGCGTTTCCAGTTCGTGCGCAGCGCCGAGGGCAAGGCCAAGCTGCTGGCCTGCGTCAGCGTCGGCAACGCGCAGAAGGTCAAGGAAGCGCCCGTGACCGTGATCATCGGCATGGACCTCTCGTTCCACGACAAGCTGCCCGTGCTGTTCCCGCACACCGACGCGCGCAGCTGGTTCGCCGGCAACGAGGCCAAGATCCACGAGACGGCGTTCCGCAATTCGTCGCTGCAGGGCGGCTACCTGATCCTGGCCGCGCGTGCGCTCGGGCTGGACTGCGGGCCGATGAGCGGCTTCGACGCGGCGAAGATGGACGCCGCGTTCTGGGCTGGGACGACGGTCAAGACCAACTTCATCTGCACGCTCGGCGAGGGCGACCCGACCAAGGTGCTGGCACGCAACCTGCGCCTGCCGTTCGACGAAGCGTGCCGTCTGGTGTGAGCGGCCTGCCGCTGATCACCGACTCCTGGTTCTACGCCGTCGCGGTGCCGGCGGTGCTGCTGATGGGCTTGGGCAAGAGCGGCTTCCTGATGGGCTTCGGCTCGCTCGCCACGCCGCTGATGGCGCTGGCGCTTCCGGTGCCGCAGGCGGCCGCGATCATGCTGCCGCTGCTGCTGGTGATGGACGCCACCGGTATCGGCGCGCTGTGGAAAGAGCGCGACCGCGAGATGCTCAAGCTCATGCTGCCGGCCGGGCTGCTCGGCACCGTGATCGGCACGCTGTTGTTCGGCGTCTTCACCTCCAAGGCGGTGGCCGGCGTGGTGGGCGCGATCACGCTGCTCTTCCTCGCACAGCGCCTGCTGTTCCCGCCGCGCCGCGACGCGGCACCGCCCGGGCGCGCGGCCGGTTTCGTGCTGACCACGCTGGGCGGCTTCACGAGCTTCGTCGCCCATGCGGGCGGCCCGCCGATCCAGGCCTATGTGCTGCCGCTGAAGATGAACCCGCTGCGCCTGACCGCCACGCTGGCGGTGCTGATGGGCGCGATCAACTTGTCGAAGATCGTTCCGTACGCCTGGCTCGGCCTGCTCGACGCGCGCAACCTCGCCACCTCGCTCGTGTTGGTGCCGCTGGCGCCGCTGGGCGTGTGGGCCGGCGTGTGGGCCACGCGCCGCATCGACTCGACCTGGTTCTACCGCATCGCCTACGGCGGCATGTTCTTCACCGGAGTGAAGCTGCTGTGGGACGGGTTGCGCTGAGCGCAGAACCCTTCGAGCTGAGCAGCCGGCGCCCGACCGGAATCACCCGGCCGGATTCGGGCTCTTGCAAATGAGAATCGTTCGCATTAACATGCGGCCACCATGATCGTTTGCGTGAACCACCGCGTCTTCGACCGCGACATCGCCCACGCCATGCGGGGCGGCTGCGGCCGGGCG
Organism: Aquincola sp.; assembly: GCA_022841885.1. Taxonomy (GTDB): domain Bacteria; phylum Pseudomonadota; class Gammaproteobacteria; order Burkholderiales; family Burkholderiaceae_C; genus CADEEN01. The sequence goes on from JALHQP010000108.1 coordinate 5,303, forward strand.
CGCCAGCCGGCGGAGGCGGTCTGATGGCCGAAGCCGATCACGACCCGCTGCCGTCGCGCCGGCCGGCGCCGCCTTCGGGTGCGGCGGCCGCGCCGGTGCGCCGCATCCACAGCCGCGAACTGCTCCGGGGTGCCGCTGAAGTCGAGATCGAGCACGCCGGGCACATCTACCGCTTGCGCTGCACCTCCCTGGGAAAGCTGATCCTGACCAAGTAGCCCCACTCGATCCGTTTCGCTTCCCGACCGCCAGCCTTCTGCCAGCCCCGTCGCCCACCCCCCGCCGATCCCGTGCGGGCCGATGAAGGACTGGCATGAACCCCTCCGACACCCTCGACGACGACACCGCGCCGCGGCCCTGCGCCGGCGGCCTGCTGGCCGGCACGCTGGCCCTGATGACCTGCTGGGTCGCGCCCGAGCCCGAGGCCAAGGTCGACGCCCAGCAGCAGCGCTCGCTGATGGCGCGCAAGGTCGTCTCCAACCTGTTCTTCCTGCGCGACCACCCGGACATCGGGCCCGGCCTGCAGCAGGTGGTCGCTCGCCTGCACCAGCGCTGGATCATGATCGCGCAGGACGCCACCATCACCACGCCGCCGCAGGACCTGGCCGCCGAGGCGGCATCCGGCGGAGCCGCGCTGCACTGAACGCCATGCCGAAGTCGCAAACACATTGGGGCTACGACCTGGTGACCGTGCTGCTGGTGGTGCTGGTCGGTGCCGTCGTCTTCTGGGTCGTGCCGGCGCAGGCCGAGACCTCGCTGCCTCTCGTCGCAACGGCCGGCGCGTGACCACACCGATCCCTGCTCTCGAACCCGATGCGGCGTTGAGCCCGACGCAGCGCCGTGGCCTCGTGGTGGGCATGCTGGGCGCGCACCTGGCGGCCGGCTGGGCCTTGCTGCAACTCGAGCCGGTGCGACAGGCGGTGGGCGAGCTCGCGCCGGTGTTCGTCGACTGGGTCGCACCGCCGACCGAGATGCCGCCCGCAAAGCCGCCACCGCCGAAGCCGTTGCCCAAGCCGATCCAGCCACCGCCGCTGGTGACCGCCGCGCCGTCGCCGGTGCCCGCCGCCTTCGTCGCACCGCCGCCGCCGCCGCCCGAGCCGCCGATGGTGGTGGTCGAGGCGGCGCCAGCGGCGCCGGTGGCCCCGCCGCCACCGAAGACGATCGCCATCACCGCGGTCGACTATCTGACGCCGCCGCCGCTGAACTTTCCGATGGCGTCGCAGCGCCTGCGCGAGAACGGCACGGTGCATGTGCGCGTGCTGGTCGACCCCCGCGGCACGCCACAGCAGATGGTGGTGATCCGTTCGTCGGGCTTCGCACGCCTGGACGACGCGGCGCTGGCGACCGTGCACGCCACCCGCTTCAAGCCCTACACCGAGAACGGCGTCGCGTTGCCGTTTTGGGTCGTGATGCCGCTGATCTTCGAACTCAACTGATCCACAGACCATGAACGACACGCCAACCACCCTGGGCTTCGCCCACTTCCTGGGCCAGACCGACGCAGTCGGCCGCATGCTGTTGGTGATCCTGCTCGCGATGTCGGTGCTGTCCTGGGCCCTGATCGCGATCAAGGGCCTGGTGCAGCTGATCCGCGGCAAGCGCAGCGAACGCTTCCTGAACTTCTTCTGGAACGCGAGCTCGCTCGACGAGGTCGGCAGCGAGATCGCCACGCACGGCGCGCGCGACCCGTTTGCGCACCTCACCGCGCATGCGATGCACGCGCAGACGCACCACGCCAAGTACGGTGCCGCCAAGCTGGCCGAGGCCGGCACGGCGCAGGACTTCGTCACCCGCACCATCAAGAAGGTGCTCGACGAGGAGACCACGCGCATGGAGGGCGGCCTCACCACGCTGGCCACCATCGGTGCCACTGCGCCCTTCGTCGGCCTGTTCGGCACCGTCTGGGGCGTGTACCACGCGCTGGTGGCCATCGGCATCAGCGGCGCGGGCACGCTCGACAAGGTGGCCGGCCCGGTGGGCGAGGCGCTGATCATGACCGGCATCGGCTTGGGCGTGGCGATTCCCGCGGTCGTGGCCTACAACGCCTTCACGCGCGGCAACCGCGTGCTCAACGCCAGGCTCGATGCCTTCGCGTTCGAACTCGTCACCTTCCTGTCGATGGGCCAGTCGCTGCACACCGGCGCGGCCGAAGCGCGTGCCAACGTGCGCCCGCTGCGCGCTGGCGCGGCCAACGCCTGAGGACCGCGAGACCCTGCCATGGCCTTCGCCTCCTTCGACCGCAAGAGCACGTCCGCGCCGATGGCCGACATCAACATGGTGCCGCTGATCGACGTGATGCTGGTGCTGCTGGTGATCTTCATCGTCACCGCGCCGCTGCTCACGCACGCCGTGAAGCTCGAACTGCCGCGCGCCAGCTCGCAGGCCAATCCGTTGAAGCCCGACAAGATCGAGTTCGCGATCGACGCCGCCGGCACGCGCTTCTGGAACGGCGAAGCCATGACGCGCGCGCAGGCCGCCGAGCGCTTCGCCGCCGAGGGCAAGCGAACCCCGCAACCTGAAGTGCACCTGCGCGCCGACCAGTCCACCGCCTACCGCCATGTCGCCGAGACGCTCGCCGACGCGTCGAAGGCCGGCCTGGCCAAGGTCGGCTTCGTCAGCGAACCCGAGCGCCCCTGAGGCCGGGTGGGCGCGCGGTCTTGACCGCGGTCAGGCGCGGCGCCGCGCGTTGGCGGCTAGCATTGCCTTCACACCCGGAGGCAGCTTGGAACTCGAGATACCGGAAACGCTGGCCGCGGCGCTGCAGGGCCTGGTCGGCGCGCAATCGTCGCTGGGCCTGCAGTTGGGCGGGCAGGGCAGCGGCAGCGGCACGCGCGTCGTGTCCAGCCGCCACTTCGACGGCCACTCGCTGACCCTGCTCTACCAGCTGGGCCAGCGCGCGGGCGCGCGCGACCTGGTGTTCCAGCTGCTCGCGCTCGACAACCTCAATGGCGAGCCGATGGTGCGGCCCATCCCCAGCCTGGAGCTGATGGTGCCGGCGCTGATCGAGTGGCTGGGGCAGGACCTGATCGACGGCTGGCTCTACCAGCGCGGCCGGGACGGCGCGCTGCTGGCCTGGCTGGTGCATTCGGTGCGCCTGGTCAAGCCCACCGACGGCACGTCCTACGTCGTCGTCGGCCTGCTGGCCAACACGCTGCAGGCCGCCGGCCGCGAGCCGCCGTCGGACCCGCGGCTGCGCTTCGCCGGCATGACCTGGGGCCTGAGCTTCTACGCCGAGGACCTGCCGGGCCGCACGCTGGCCGGCCTGTTCGCCGACCAGGGCTTCTACAAGGAGTGCCCGGAGTTCAAGCGCGAGTACGAGGCGCAGGTCGGGCGCTTCATGCAGCTGCAGCCGCAATTCGGCGCCCAGTTCAGCGTCAGCGCCCATGCCTGGTGTGCCGGCGACGGCCCGCGCTCGGGGCTCGAGTGCCTGCGCCTGCCCGACGGCGCCGCGGCGCGCTGCGTCAACGACGAGGCGCTGCTGCAGCGCCGCTTCGACCTCGCCGCCGACCCGCACTACTGGCGCGAGAGCGGCATCGCGACCGGCTTCGACCGCATTCCACAGCACTGCTATCTGCACCTGTTCCATCTCGACTGGCACCGCAACATCTGGGTCCACGCGACGCATGTGCAGGCCTACCGCTACCAGCCCGCGCTGCGCGAGCGCCTGGTGCTGCCGCAGGCGCAGCGCGACCTGATCGACATCCTGACCGCCGACCGCAACTTCCTGGTCGAGGATGTGGTGCCCGGCAAGTCGGGCGGCACCACCATCCTGTGCCGCGGCGCGCCGGGCCTGGGCAAGACGCTCACCGCCGAGGTCTATGCCGAGGTGGTGGGCAAGCCGCTGTACCGCGTGCACTCGGGCCAGCTCGGCGTGACGGCGAGTTCGGTCGAGGCCAGTCTGACCAAGATCCTGCAGCGCGCCGCGCGCTGGGACTGCGTGCTGCTGCTCGACGAGGCCGACGTCTACATCCGCCGCCGCGACAACGACCTCGAGCACAACGCCATCGTCGCCGAGTTCCTGCGCACGCTCGAGTACTTCAACGGCCTGCTGTTCATGACCACCAATCGCGTCGGCGACATCGACGAGGCCATCCTGTCGCGCTGCATCGCGGTCATCGACTACCAGCCGCCGGGGGCCGACGATGCGCGGCGCCTGTGGTCCACACTGGCGGCGCAGCTCGGCATCGAGCTGCCGGCCCTGCTGGTCGAACGGCTGCTGGCCTACTATGCCGGCGCGAGCGGCCGCGACATCAAGGAGCTGCTCAAGCTCACCAGCAAGTACTGCCGCCGCCAAGGCCTGGACCTGTCGGCCGAGGCCTTCGCGCAGTGCGCGGTGTTCCGCGGCATCGCCCGTGCGGCGACGGTGGGCGCGGCCGCATGATCGACCCCAGCCTGCTCAACGGTCCGCTGGCGGGCCGCATGAGCTTTCGGCCCGGCGATCCGCCGGTTGCCCAGCCGCTGCCGCCCGGTCGCCATGGCCTGGCCTTCCCGGAGGGCCGCGAGGCGGTGCTGGTCGTGCCGGACGGACTGGGCGCCGACGAACCGGTGCCGCTGCTGGTGATGTTCCACGGCGCCGGCGGTGAGGCCAACCGCGTGCTGCCGCACCTGGTGCCGCATGCGCGCGCACGGCGCTTCCTGCTGCTGGCGCCGCAGTCGATGCTGCCGACCTGGGACGTCGTGATCGGCGGCCACGGCCCGGACCTGCAGCGCCTGAACGGGGCGCTGTCGGTGGTGGCCTCGCACTTCCGGGTCGACCCGGCGCACCTCGCCTTTGCCGGCTTCTCCGACGGCGGCAGCTACGCGCTGTCGGTGGGCCTGACCAATGGCGACGTGGCGAGCCACGTGATCGGGTTGTCGGCCGGCTTCTTGAACACCTTCACCCAGACCGGCACGCCGAAGGTGTTCCTGGCGCATGGGCGCTCGGACGGTCAGTTGCCGATCGAGACCAGCGCGCATCCGCACGCGCGGCGGCTGCTGGAAAGCGGCTACGACCTGACGCTGCAACCCTTCGACGGCGACCATGTGATCGTGCCGTGGGTGGTGGCGCGCGCGGTCGAGTTCTTCCTCGGCCCTGCGCAGGCCACCCACCCGGCCTGAGCCTCGCTCAGGCCGCGGCTTCGACCAGCGTCGGCGCCAGCAGCGTGTCGAGCAGTTCCTGCCCCGGCGTCGGGATGATCGGCGCGCCAGCCAGGCCGCGCAGGCGGTCGAAGGCGTCGTCGAGGCGCTCGCCGCGCAACACCGGGCCGTGCGCCGACGCGACCGTCGTGGCACCGAAGGCCTCGACCGCATCGACGTGCCGGCCGTAGGTCGCGCTGTCCAGCCACGCGTGCCAGGGTGACACCGCGCTGTTGAACGCCGGCATCATCTCGGCGAGCATCTGCTGCGGCAGATCGTCCGCGTTGAGCGAGCCCGTCGTCAGGCAGGCGAACGAGTCGACGATCCACATCGCGCGCGTCTTCGTGTCGAACAGCCCGCGCGAGGTCGGGCCGTCGAAGATCGGCGGACGGAACAGTTGCAGCACGCGGTCGCCGGCGTCGAAGCTGCCGCCGGGCTCGATCCAGCGCATGCGGTGCAGCGGCAGCGCCGGCTTCTCCAGGGCCAGGCGCTCGACGCTGAACCAGTTGGTCACCAGCGTCGCGTTCGGGCAGCGCTCGAGCGCGTCGAGCAGGCCGCCGGTGTGGTCGCCGTCGTCGTGCGACAGGAAGATCCAGCGCACGTCCTCGGGTTCGACGACCGAGAACGCCTTCTCGAGCCACAGTTCGCGGTGCAGCGGCGCGCCGGTGTCGACGATCACCGGCTCGCGGCCGCGGATCACCATCGAGTTGACCGGCAGGTACAGGCCCTCGCCGGCCGGTGCGAGGTTGGGGATGAGCCAGGTGTCGGGGGCGATGCACTGCGGGCGGGTGGCGGGCACGTCGTGGATGCTGGGCAGGTTCATGGCGGGGGTCCTTGGGACGGGGTGGTGCGATGAACCGCATCGTGCCGGGCACCCCCGCCCAGGGCATCACCCGAGAGAGCCATCCGGCGGGCCATGCCCCGCGATGGCACGGGCCATCGGCGAGCGCCCCACCACCTGCCGCCGGGTCAGGCCCAGCCGCCCCCGAGCGCGCGGATCAGGCCCACCGTCGACTGGTACTGCGCCGCCTTCACCTGCAGCGCCTGGCGCCGGTTGCGCAGTTCGCTGCGGCGCGCGTCGAGCAGCTCGAGCTGGCTGACCAGGCCGTTGCGGTAACGCACGTCGGACAGCGCGGTCGCGCGCGCGGCGGCCTCCACCGCCTGCGCCTGCGTGCGGCCCTGGGCGTCGAGCAGGCGCAGCGAGGCGAGTTCGTCCTCGACGTCCTTGAAGGCCACGAGCAGCTGTTCGCGGTAGGCGGCGAGTGCACCGTCGAGGCCGGCCTGGGCACCGGCCACGCCGGCCTCGCGCCGGCCGCCGTCGAAGATCGGCAGCGCCAGCAGCGCGCCGACGCTCCAGACGCGCGGCGCGTGG
>JALHQP010000109.1 GCA_022841885.1 Aquincola sp.
AGGCCACCGCGGGTCACCTGCGCAGCGTGCAGCGACAGCCCGAGCGGATTCGCAAATACTTCGAACATGATCCGGTTCGCTATGCTGCTTGATCCAAGTTCATTGATGCCGGCTCAATAAGGAGCGCGGGGTGCATTTCGGAGAAGCCCATCAGCGTTTCGCATCACGAAAGCCAGAAGGAGCCGGGGGGGGCGGCACGATTTTGTGCGCAGCAACATCATTCCGTATGGCAGAATTGTGTTCATAAGACTTTGATTATTAAAGGAAAGTTTTTTAATCTTATATAAGACATAAGTCAGCTGTCATGGCTATGCTTGGTTCATTCCAACCTGCTGAAGGAAGCCTCCAATGAGCAAGCTGACCCGTGAACAACAAGCCGCCGCCCTCGCCAAGGAGTGGGCCGAGAACCCGCGCTGGAAGGGCATCCAACGCGGCTACAGCGCCGCCGACGTGGTGCGCCTGCGCGGCTCGCTGCAGGTCGACCACACGCTGGCCAAGCGCGGCGCCGAGAAGCTGTGGCAGCTGGTCAACACCGAACCGTTCGTCAACACGCTGGGCGCGCTGACCGGCAACCAGGCGCTGCAGCAGGTCAAGGCCGGCTTGAAGGCCATCTATCTGTCGGGGTGGCAGGTGGCGGGCGACGCCAACAGCAACGGTGAGATGTACCCCGACCAGAGCCTTTACTCGGTGGACTCGGTGCCCAAGGTGGTCAAGAAGATCAACAACACCTTCGCCCGCGCCGACCAGATCCAGTGGAGCGAAGGCAAGGACGACATCGATTTCTTCGCGCCCATCGTGGCCGATGCCGAGGCCGGCTTCGGCGGCGTGCTCAATGCCTTCGAACTGATGAAAGCCATGATCGAGGCGGGCGCGGCGGGGGTGCACTTCGAGGACCAGCTGGCCTCGGTGAAGAAGTGCGGCCACATGGGGGGCAAGGTGCTGGTGCCGACGCGGGAGAACGTGGCCAAGCTCGTCGCGGCGCGCCTGGCGGCCGACGTGATGGGCGTGCCCACCGTGCTGCTGGCGCGTACCGATGCCGAGGCGGCGGACCTGGTGACCAGCGACGTCGACGAGAACGACAAGCCCTTCCTGACCGGCGAGCGCACGGTCGAGGGCTTCTACCGCACGAAGAAGGGTCTGGGCCAGGCTGTCAGCCGTGGCCTGGCCTACGCGCCCTACGTGGACATGCTGTGGTGCGAGACCGGCACGCCCGACCTCGGATTCGCCAAGGCCTACGCCGACGCGATCCACGCCAAGTTCCCGGGCAAGCTGCTGGCCTACAACTGCTCGCCGAGCTTCAACTGGAAGAAGAACCTCGACGACGCGACGATCGCGAAGTTCCAGCGCGAGCTGGGCGCGATGGGCTACAAGTTCCAGTTCATCACGCTGGCCGGCTTCCACAGCCTGAACCACTCGATGTTCGAGCTGGCCTACGGCTACGCACGCAACAACATGACGGCCTTCGTCGAGATGCAGGAGAAGGAATTCGCGGCCGCCGAGCGGGGCTTCACCGCGGTGAAGCATCAACGCGAGGTCGGCACCGGCTACTTCGATGCGGTGACGACGACGATCGAGCGCGACGCGTCGACCGCGGCACTGAAGGGCTCGACCGAAGACGAGCAGTTCTTCGACGGGACGCATCACTGAGTGCCTGCACGCCGTGCAACCAAGGGGCCCCTGCGGGGGCCCTTTCGTTGCCGGCCTAGGAGCCGGGCACCGGGGGCATCACCGGGGGACGGGTCGCGAACTCGGCGTCGTGCACCTCGTAGCGCCAGGAGCCGTCGCTGTCACTGCCCCAGCGCGGGTAGCGCGCGCCGCTCACGTGGCTCGCGAGCGGGCCGAACAGCGTGCCCGGCGAGTTCTCCGCGGTGCCGAAGCGCAGCGGCTCGCCGCGCGGATTGAGGGCGAACCAGGCGAGCAGCCCCTTGCCGTCCTCGAACACCGCGAGCCGCCCGTCGCCGAGCAGGCGTACGCTGAGCTGCGGGTCGGGCACCGCGAGCCGGTGCAGCGTGCGGTAGACGTTGGCCGACCACCACGCGCGCTCGTCGGCGACGCGCTCTGGCGCCAGCGGCGTCACCTGGTTGCCGTCGTCGCGCCAGCCCTGCGCGCCGTCGTACGCGAAGACGCGCAGCAACTCGCTGTTCGAGGCTTCGATGTGCAGGCGAAAGCGACGGAAGTCGTTCCAGATCACGTTGCGATAGGGCAGGCGGGTGGCGGTGCTGTAGTGCGTGGCCGTGATGCGTGCGCCGACGATCTGGCGCCACACCGCGGCGCCGCCCATCGCGTCGAGCAGAGCGTCGCGGCGTTGTTCGGCGCTGACCTGGACCTGGGCCGCGGCCGGCAGCCAGGTGAGGCAGAGCACGAAAGCGAGGGGGATCGTCGGTGCGCGCATGGCGGGACTCCCACCGCGGGGTGCGGTGCGCCATCAAGCGTAGGCGTGGTCCGCCCGCCGGGCGAGCGGCGTGCGACGAACGCCGGCCGCCGCCGACAGGGCGCGGCAGCGCCGGCTACTTCAGCAGCGTCTGCTCCAGGAACAGCACCGTTGCGTAGAACTCGAAGTCGACGTTCTCCTTGCGCGCGAAGCCGTGGCCTTCGTTCTCGCCGCGCAAGTACCACACTGGCAGACCATTGGCGCGCACCTTGGCGACGATCTGCTCGCTCTCGGTGAACGGCACACGCGGGTCGTTCCTGCCCTGGACGACGAACAGCGGTTTGCGGATCTTGTCGGCGTTGTTCAGCGGCGCGGTCTTCTCCATCCACGCCCGGATCGCCGGGTCGCGCTCGTCGCCGTACTCGACGCGCCGCAGGTCGCGTCGGTAGCTTTCGGTGTTGGTGAGGAAGGTGACGAAGTTCGACGGCCCGACGACGGGCAATCCGCCGACGATGCGATCGCTGTAGTGCACCGCCGTTGCCAGCGTCATGTAGCCGCCGTAGCTGCCGCCGGTGACGAGCACGCGCGACGCATCGAGGTTCGGCTGTTGCGCGATCCAGTCGAGCAAGGCGCCGATGTCCTTCACCGAGTCTTCGCGCTTGAGTCCGTTGTCGAGCGTGAGGAAGGTCTTGCCATAGCCCGCCGAGCCGCGCACGTTGGGCTGCAGGATCGCGATGCCCATCTCCTGGACGAAGTAGTTCCAGCGCCCGAGAAAGCCCGCCGTCGCCTGCGCTTCGGGCCCGCCGTGGATGGACACGATCACGGGCCGCTTGCCGGCAAAGCGCGCGGGCGGCGTGTTGAGCAGGCCCGAAATCGTGAGGCCGTCAAAGCTCTTCCAGCGCACGATGCGCTGGTCGCCGAAGGCGCTGGTGTCGACGCCCGCCGGCGCGCGCGCGCGCGTCCACTGCACGCTGCGGCCGCTTGCGGGGTCGAGCGCGAAGACCTGGTTCGGCCCTTGCGAACTGTTGATCGACATCGCCAGCCGGTGCGTTCGGCGGTGGAAGTCCATCTGGCTGCCGATGCCGCCGGCCGGGACAGCGGGAGTGGCGAGTTCCTTGCCGCTGGCCGCGTCGAAGAGGCGCAACTCGTCGCGGCCGTCGGCATTGAACTGCACCGCCAGCCAGCGCCCGTCGTCGGATAAGGCGCTGGCGTTCACGTCCCAAGGGATGTGACCGCTGATCCGCTCGAGCGCTCCCGTCGCCAGGTCGAGCGACATCGCCTCGCGGAACTCGCCGGCACGATCGCTGATGACGACCAGCCGTTTGTGATCCTTGGAGAACTCCTCGGCAAAGTGCGTCGCGCGCACGTTTTCGCCTGAAGCCGGCAGCAACTGGCGCAGTTGGCCGTTGGTCAAGTCGACCATCCACACCTGCGACTCGTTGGCCGAGCGGTAGCGGGTGAACGCCACCCACTTGCCGTCGTCGCTCACGCCACCGGCAAACCAGCCTGGGCCGGGCAGCTCGGCGACCTGGCGCCGCGTCGTCGCCGGCTGTGCCGGGTCGATGGCCCACAGAGTCGTGTTGATCGTCGGCCGGCTGCCGCCCGCCGCGGTGCGGTCGAGCGGCACCGCGGTGAAGAGCAAGGTCGACGTCGACCGGTTCCAGCCGGCGATGTTGTGCGCTTCGTCGGGATTCGTCAGCAGCGTCACCTGGCGCGACGGCAGGTCGAGGCGGTGGATCTGGTTCGCCTCGTCACCGCCCCTGCTGCGCTCGAAGACGAGGTACTTGCCCTCGCGCGGCTCCCAGGTCGCGCTTGTCACCGGCTCGTCGCCATCGGTGATCTGTTCGAGCGAGCCCATGGGCTGCGCGAGGCGGTAGATCTGCGCTTTGTTGTCGCCCGCCCTGCGGTGCGCGACCAGCATCTCGTCGCGCACCGGGTGCCATTCGACGAAGCTGTGGCCGCGGAAGTCGGTGTAGCGCGCGACGCGCTCGACGAGCGCCATCGGCACCGGCGGGATGCCCTGGGCGAGCAGGTTGGCGTTGGGCGCGAGCACGGCGGCCGGAGGCGGCGTCGAGCTGCAGGCGGTGAGCAAGGCCAGCGCGGCGAGGAGGATCGTCTTCATCCTGGCCGCCTACATCGACGCCGCGAGCATCGCGCGGTAGTCGTCGCGCGACGCGAGGCGTGGGTTGGTCTTGTGGCAATGGTCGGCCATGGCGCCGTCGATCACTCGCTCGAACAGATCGGGCGCCACGCCCATCGCCGCGAGGCCGCTCGGCAGGCCGAGCCGGGCATTCATCGTGCGGATCGCCTCGGCGACCTCGCTGCCCTGGTCGTCGCACGATGCCAGGCCCATCGCCTGTGCCATGCGCTGCAGGCGCCCCTCGCGCCGGATCGAGTCGGCTGCGGCGTTGAAGCGCACCACCGCGGGCAGGAACACCGCGTTCAACGTACCGTGGTGCAGGCGCGGGTTCACGCCGCCCAGGCTGTGCGACAGCGAGTGCACGCAGCCCAGGCCCTTCTGGAACGCCATCGCGCCCTGCATGCTCGCGCTCAGCATCTGCCAGCGCGCGTCGACGTCGGCGCCGTTCGCGGTCGCGCGCTCGATGTGTACCCAGCCGCGCGCCAAGCCGTCGAGCGCGATGCCGTCGGCGGGCGGGTTCACCGCCGGCGCCATGAAAGTCTCCATGCAATGCGCGATCGCGTCCATGCCGGTCGCCGCGGTCAGCAGCGGCGGCAGCCCGAGCGTGAGTTCGGGGTCGAGCAGCGCGACCTTGGGCACCAGGTGCCAGCTGTGAAAGCCGAGCTTGCGGCCGTCGTCGACGATCACGATCGCGCCGCGCGCCACCTCGCTGCCGGTGCCTGCGGTCGTCGGCACGGCGATCAGTGGCAGCACGCGGTCGGTGATCTTCGGCGCCCCGCCTTCGATCGTGGCGTAGGTCTTCAGCGCGCCCTGGTGCGTGGCGGCGATCGCCACGCCCTTGGCCAGGTCGATGCTCGAGCCGCCGCCCACGGCGATCAGGCTGTCGCAGCGCTCGGCAGCAAGCACGCGGCAGGCGGCGCGCACCGCCGCTTCGGTCGGGTTGGACGGTGTGCCGTCGAAGACCGCATGCGGTCGGTCGCCGAGCGCGCGCAGCGCCTGGTCGAGCACGCCGGCCGCGCGCACGCCAGCGTCGGTGACGACCAGCGGTTTGCGCATGCCGACGCGCTCGCATTCGCCGCCGAGCAGCTTGATCACGCCGGGGTCGAGGTAGATCTGGGTCAGGTACTGGATGTGGGCCATACGCCAAGTATGCTTTGCGACCGATGAACCCGACGAGCCTGTTGACGCCGGCGATGCAGGGCCTGCTCGACCGCATCCGGCGCGCCAACCGCCCGCCGTTTCACGCGCTGAGTGCACGTGAAGCCAAGTTGGCCTACAGCAGCGGGGCCGAGGTGCTGGACCTGCCGCGCGCACCGCTGCCGCGGGTCGAGGACATCGAGCTTCCGGGGCCGGCGGGCCTGTTGCCAGCGCGCCTTTACGCCGCTTCGCGCGAGCGCCTGCCGCTGCTGCTGTACTGCCATGGCGGCGGCTTCGTGGTCGGTGGCATCGACACGCACGACAGCCTGTGCCGCCAGCTCGCGCTGCGCAGCGGCGGCGCCGTGCTGTCGCTCGACTACCGGCTCGCGCCCGAGCACCGCTTCCCGGCGGCGCAGGACGACACCTGGGCCGCGCTGCGCTGGCTGCACGGGCAGGGCGCGATGCAGCTCGGCCTGGATCCGTTGCGCCTTGCGGTCGGCGGCGACAGCGCCGGCGGCACGCTGGCCGCCGTGGCCGCGATCCGCGCGCGCGACGCCGGCCTGCCGCTGACGCTGCAGTTGCTGATCACACCCGGGACTGCCGCGCACGACACCCATGCCTCGCGCCACCTGTTCGGCGACGGCTTCCTGCTCGATGCGGTGACGATCGACTGGTTCTTCGACCAGGTCATCAACCGCTCTTCGCGCCACGACTGGCGCTTCGCGCCGCTCGAAGCCGACGACCTGGCGGGCGTGGCCCCGGCCTGCGTGGTGCTGGCCGAATGCGACCCGGTGGTCGACGAGGGCCTGGCCTACGCCGACCGCCTGCGCCTGGCCGGCGTGCCGGTCGCGCTGGACCTGGTGCGCGGCGTGACGCACGACTTCATCAAGATGGGCCGCGCGCTCAGGGAGGCTGGCGCCGCGCAGCAGTTCGCCGCCGACGCGCTGGCCGAAGCCTGGAGAATCGCCCGATGACCACCGCCCCGCCGCCCGAGCGCAGTCACTTCCGTTTCGTCGAGCGCTCGCGCGTGCGCTGGGCCGAGGTGGACCTGCAGGGCATCGTCTTCAACGGCCACTACCTGATGTACTTCGACACCGCGGTGGCTGGCTACTGGCGTGCGCTGGCGATGCCCTACCACGACACGATGCAGGCACTGCAGGGTGACTTCTACGTGCGCAAGGCCACGCTCGAGTACGAGGCGTCGGCGCGCTACGACGAGCAGCTCGAGGTCGGCGTGCGCTGCGCGGGCATCGGCACCTCGTCGATGCGGCTGCATTGCGCGGTGTTCCGCGGCGACCGGCGCCTGGTGCATGGCGAGCTGGTCTACGTCTTCGCCGACCCGGCGACGCAGACCTCCAGGCCGGTGCCGCCGCTGCTGCGCGAGTGGTTCCAAGGCTTCGAGGCGGGTCAGCCGATGGTCGAGGTGCACACCGGCGACTGGGCGATGCTCGGCAAGGAGGCCGCAGCGATCCGGCACGCGGTGTTCACGCAGGAGCAGGGCATCGACGCCGCGCTAGACAGCGATGGCGCGGACGACGCAGCGGTGCATGTGCTCGCGCGCAACCGGCTCGGGCAGGCGGTGGGCACCGGGAGGCTGCTGCGGGGTGAGGCCGCAAGCGGCCGGATCGGCCGGATCGGTCGTATGGCCGTGATCGCGCCGTTGCGCGGTTCGACCGTCGGTCGCCAGTTGCTCGATGCGCTGGTTCAGGCCGCACGCGCGCGCGGTGACCGCGAGGCAATGCTGCATGCCCAGGCCAGCGCGGTCGGTTTCTACCGGCGCCTGGGTTGGCAGTCGCGCGGGGCGCCCTTCACCGAGGCCGGGATCGAGCACCAGGAGATGGTGCTGCCACTCAGCGCAGCGACTTGACCTGCACCGGCGGCGTCGCCGCCGCGGGCCAGCCCTCGAGCTGCACCGTGCGGTCCTCGATCGGCCGGCCCTGCGGATCGAAGCTGCGCTCGGCCAGGCGCAAACGCCAGAGCGTGCCCTGCCGCTGGCCGATCAGCACCGTGCTGCAGCGCGTGCCGTAGCGTCCGTCGGGCGAGCCGATGAAGGCCGGCGACAGCATGCGCTCGCGCGCCAGGCCGACGCCGGTGTCGGGCAGCGCGTCGTCGTCCGGCCGGGAGCGGTCGGCGAGGGCGGTAAACAACTGCGCGGCCAGGTCCGTTTCATCCTCGGTCCGCGACAGCGCGCCCGTGATCGCCCGTTCGAGCCGGCGCACCTTCGGCCAGTCGGTGCCGAGCGAGGCATTCGACAGCCCGTGCACGCCCGGTCCAAGGGCCCGTGGCTGCAACGCGCGGTCGTCGCCCCACCACCAGTGGCCTTGCACAAGGTCGGCGGCGACGAGGTTGAATGGGTTGCAGTCGCGGCCTGCGAGGGCGGGCCACAGCGCATCGGCCGGCTGCGCGCTGGCCAGCCATGCTGGCACCAGCGCGCCGCGCGAGGGCGCGTCGGCGCGCTGCCGCGCCGGGTCGCGCACATTGGTCAGCATCGCCAGCCGCCCTTGCGACGACAGGCCCATCCAGGTGCCACCGGCGGACAGGTCGCGCCCGGCCAGCAGCCAGGGGCTGTCGGCGGTCGATCGCCACCAGTCGAGGCCGGCCGCCGGCCGCTCGAAATACTCGTCGCGGTTGGCCGCAATCACGAGCGCGAAGCGCGGGTGGGCGTCGAGCGCCAGGCCGATCAGGCACAAGGCGCGAACACCTCGACATGGCGCTCGCCGACGAGCCAGGGCGTGAGTGCGGCGCACGCCTCGCGCTCGATTCGTTCTTGCCAGGCCGGCGTGACGCCCGCGCCGCGGCGATAAACCTCCATCAGCGTGACGAGGTCGGTCGCGCTGTCGCCGTCGACACGCTGCATCAGTTCGCAACCGAGCGCCGGGTCGGCGGTGCGCCAGCGCGTGTGCAGGCCGCGCAAGGCCGCGATCGCCGCCACGCGGTGCGCCGCGCGCACGCGGTAGTAGACGAAGAGCTGTGGCGCCATCGGCCGGGCGGGGTCAGGCGACTTCGAGCGGCACGGGGTAGGGCAGGTCCTCGCGCTGCAGCAGCGGCCCGTCGGGCACGCCGAGGCGCAGGTGCCCCGAACCGAGCACGGCGAGTTTGAGCTCGGCCAGCACGCGGTGGCGGCCATCGAACGACGCGGCATTGGCCACCAGGCCGGCGGGTTGCTCGCGGTCGGCCTCGTGGAAGATCTCCTGCCCGGGCAGCGCCGCCGCCTCGCTCGAGAACAGGAAGGCGCGACGCTTCAGCGTGCCGCGGTACTGGCTGCGGGCCACGATCTCCTGCCCGGGGTAGCAGCCCTTCTGAAAGTTGACGCCACCGACCAGTTCGAGATTCACCATCTGCGGCACGAACTGCTCGACCGTTGCCGCGACGATGCGCGGTACGCCGCTGCCGACCTCGAGCCAGGACCAGGCCGCGGCGTCGAGTGAGGGCAGGGCGGGGTCACCGATGGCGAGCGCGCGCGGCACGCCGTCGGCATCGGGCATGCGGATCAGCACCCCGTGGTCGCCCGTCCGGCTTTGCCACGCCGCCTCCAGCGCGCGTGCGGCCGATCCGACCACGCCATACAGCGGCCGTTCGGCGCTCGCGTCGCTCAGCCTGCACTTGGCGCGCAGCACGAACATCGACAGGCGCTTGAGCGTGGGCGCCAGGAGGTCGGCGCTGCAGGCCAGCAGC
Organism: Aquincola sp.; assembly: GCA_022841885.1. Taxonomy (GTDB): domain Bacteria; phylum Pseudomonadota; class Gammaproteobacteria; order Burkholderiales; family Burkholderiaceae_C; genus CADEEN01. The sequence continues at coordinate 9,324 of JALHQP010000109.1, forward strand.
AGCTCGTCGGCGGACGCTCGCCAGACCACGAAGCTCGCGAGCAGCCGGCCCTTGGCCGAGCAGTAGCCGGCCAGGCGGGCGCGGCCGACATCGAGACCGACGATGTCCTGCGTCAGCTGCGAGTGAAGGAAGCTCGCGGCCTCGGGCCCCGCGGCGCGGATCACGCCCCAATCCGGCAGGCGCGCGGCGCCTTCGAAAGAAGCGGTCACAGTGTCTTGCATGGGCTGATTATCATGAGCCGCGATGAACCTTGAACGCCTGCGGTGATGCGCGTCCTGCGCTGGCTGTTGCTGTTGACCCTGCTGGCGGCGCTGGCCCTGGGCGGCGCCGCTTGGTGGTGGCTGCAGCGCCCGCTGCCGCTGGCCTCGCCGACCGTGGAGCTGACGATCGAGCCCGGCACCTCGCCGCGCAGCGTCGCCGAGCAATGGGTCGCCGCCGGAGTGCAGGGGCCGCCCGAGCTGCTGTGGCTGTGGTTCCGGGCTTCCGGCCGCGCACACCAGATGCGCGCCGGCACCTATGCCATCGAGCGCGGCACCACGCCGCGCCAGCTGCTCGAGCGTCTGCTGCGCGGCGAGCAGCAGATGGAGACGGTGCGCATCATCGAAGGCTGGACCTTCGCCCAGATGCGCGAGGCCCTGGCGACGGCCCCGGGCCTGAAGCCCACGACACGCGGCATGAGCGAGGCCCAGGTGATGTCGCTCCTCGGCAAACCGGGCCTGGCGGCCGAAGGGCGCTTCTTCCCGGACACCTACCACTACAGCCGCGGCGCCAGCGACTTCATCGTGCTGCGCACCGCGATGCGCACGATGCAGGCGCGCTTGGAGGCGGCCTGGGCCGAGCGCGCGCCGAACTTGCCGCTGGCAACGATGGACGAGGCCCTGATCCTGGCCTCGATCGTCGAGAAGGAGACCGGTCTCGAGGCCGACCGCACCAAGGTGGCCAGCGTGTTCGCCAACCGGCTGCGCATCGGCATGCCGTTGCAGACCGACCCGACGGTGATCTACGGCCTGGGCAAGGCCTTCGACGGCAACCTGCGCAAGCGCGACCTGCTCGCCGACACACCCTACAACACCTACACGCGCAGGGGCCTGCCACCGACGCCGATCGCGCTGCCGGGCGCCGCGTCGCTCAAGGCCACGGTACAACCGGCGGCGGGCAAGGCGCTGTACTTCGTGGCGCGCGGCGACGGATCGAGCGTCTTCTCCGAGAACCTGGCCGACCATAATCGCGCGGTGAACCAGTACCAGCGCGGCGGCCAGTGAACGGGCGCGGCCGCTTCATCACCTTCGAGGGCATCGACGGCGCCGGCAAGTCCTCCCACATCGAGGCGCTGGCGGCATGGCTGCGCGCACGTGGCCAGTCGGTGCAGGTCACGCGCGAGCCGGGCGGCACGCCCCTGGCCGAACGCCTGCGCGAACTGGTGCTGCACCAGCCGATGGATGCGCTGACCGAGTCGCTGCTGGTGTTCGCGGCACGGCGAGACCACCTGGCCACCGCCATCGAGCCCGCCCTGGCCGCCGGCACCACCGTGCTGTGCGACCGCTTCACCGACGCCAGTTTCGCCTACCAGGGCGGCGGCCGCGGCTTCGACCTCGAGGTGCTGGCACGCCTGGAAGCCTGGGTGCAGCAGGGCCGCCAGCCCGACCTGACGCTGTGGTTCGAATTGCCGCCCGCGCTGGCCGCCCAGCGGCGCGCCGCGGCCCGGGCGCCGGACCGCTTCGAGTCCGAGGACCAGGCCTTCTTCGAGCGCGTGCACGCCGGCTACGCGGCGCGGGCCACCGCACATCCGGGGCGCTTTGCGCGCATCGACGCGTCGCTGGCGCCGGCCCAGGTCTGGGGCCAGATCGAAGCCGCGATGGGCCGTCTGGGGCCGGCACGATGAGTCCTTCGGTTGACACACTGCCGCCCTGGCTCGAACCCGCCTTGACGCGCGGTGTGGCGCTGCCGGCGCACGCGCTGCTGCTGCATGCGTCGGGCGCACTCGGGCAGCTCGAACTGGCCCTGGCGCTCGCCCGCTCGGCCCTGTGCGAGTCGCCTGCCGCCGAGGGACGGGCCTGCGGTCGCTGCGTGGCGTGCCACCTGCTCGACAGCCGCACGCACCCGGACCTGCGCGTGCTCGTGCCCGAGGCGACCGCGCTGCGCCTGGGTTGGCTCGCGGTCGAGGAGGGTGGCGAGGCCGGAGCCAAGTCCAAGGCCAAGCCGAGCCGCGACATCAAGGTCGACGCCGTGCGCGCGGCGATCGACTGGGCGCAGCGCACGAGCGCGCGCGGCCGCGGCAAGGTGCTGGTGATCCACCCTGCCGAGGCGATGAACGAGACCGCAGCCAACGCCTTGCTGAAGACGCTCGAGGAACCGCCGGGGCGGCTGCGCCTGCTGCTCACCGCGAGCGACCCGGAGGCGCTGTTGCCGACGCTGCGCAGCCGCTGCCAGCGCGTGCCGGTCGCGCTGCCCGCCGCGG
>JALHQP010000110.1 GCA_022841885.1 Aquincola sp.
CGCCGAGGAGGCGGCGCGCCTCGTCGACGCGGTGGTGGCGCGCCTGCAGCCGCAGCTCGAAACCTGGGTGCGCGCGCAGGTGGGCCAGGCGGTGCAGGAGGGGCTGGAAGTGGCCGTGCGCGAGGCGCTGCATGCGCACGTCGGCCGCGCCGCGGCCGACGTGGCACGGCGCTTGCGCTCGGAGCTGCCGTCGTTGGCGCGCGCCGCACTGGACGCGGTGCGTCCCGACGGTTTCGAGAGCTGAAGCGGGTTGACGCGGTCATCCGGCCTGCGGACGCCGGCGTTAGCGAGGCATCAGCCGAAGGCCCGCTGCCCGTCGTGGGCAGCGTCCTTAGGCAGATACCCGATGCGGAACCGGGGGCCTTTTGCAGTATTGTGTCGGCCGCTGAGACAACAACCGTTTCCGCTCGCTTCTCAACATCCTCATTGGAGGCTTTCCTCATGCGAATCAAGATGCTCCCGATCGTCGCTGCTGCCGCGTTCCTGGCGGCCGGCACGGCCAGCGCCCAGGACATGGTCGTCAAGATCGGCCACGTCGGTCCCACCAGCGGCGCGATCGCGCACCTGGGCAAGGACAACGAGAACGGTGCCCGGATGGCCATCGACGCGCTCAACGCCAAGGGCGTCATGATCGGCGGCAAGAAGGCCAAATTCGAGCTGCTCGCCGAAGACGATGCCGGCGATCCGAAGCAAGGCACCGCTGCCGCGCAGAAGCTGGTCGACAGCAAGGTCAACGGCGTGATCGGCCACCTGAACTCCGGCACCTCGATCCCCGCGTCGAAGATCTACAGCGACGCCGGCATCCCGCAGATCAGCCCCTCGGCGACCAACCCGAAGTTCACCCGCAACGGCTACAAGACCACCTTCCGCGTGGTGGCCGACGACGTGCACCTGGGCGGCACGCTCGGCAAGTACGCCGTGACGCAGCTGAAGGGCAAGAGCATCGCCGTGATCGACGACCGCACCGCCTACGGCCAGGGCGTCGCCGACGAGTTCGAAAAGGGCGTCAAGGGCGCGGGCGGCAAGACGGTCGCGCGCGAGTTCACCAACGACAAGGCCACGGACTTCACCGCCATCCTGACCTCCATCAAGGCCAAGAACCCCGACGTGGTGTTCTTCGGCGGCATGGACGCAGTGGCCGGCCCGATGCTGCGCCAGATGAAGCAGCTGGGCATCAACGCCAAGTTCATGGGCGGCGACGGCATCTGCTCGGGCGAGCTGCCCAAGCTGGCCGCCGGCACCATGGGTGACGGCCAGGTGGTGTGTGCCGAGGCCGGCGGTGTCGAAGGCGAGTCGAAGAAGTCGCTCGATGCGTTCAAGGCCGACTTCAAGAAGAAGTTCAACGCCGACGTGCAGATCTATGCACCGTACGTGTACGACGCCCTGAACGTGATGGTCGACGCGATGGTCAAGGCCAAGTCGGCCGACCCGAAGGTCTACCTGCCGGTGCTGGCCAAGACGTCCGGCTACAAGGGCGTCACCGGCACGATCGCCTTCGACGAGAAGGGCGACATCAAGAACGGCGCGCTGACCCTGTTCACCTACAAGGGCGGCAACCGCGAGCAGATCGCCGTCGTGCGCTGATCGCCAGACCGAAGCGGCTTACACCGTAACGACACAAACGCCCGCATTCGCGGGCGTTTGTCTTTGGGGGAGGCGATGCCGCAACGCGACGAACCCCCCAAGGTGCGGCAATGCCAGCGGGCCCGAGCACGTGAATCATGGCGCCATGACGACTTCGAAAGCCTCCATGAACACCTCGCCCGCCAGCATCCGCCTGAACCGCGACAGCTTGCCCATGGAGGTGCCCGCCGACTACACCGGCCCGGTCACCTTGCCCGGCAACGGCCGCACCGTCTACTGGACCGGCCGTGTGGCCATCGGCCTGCGCCACCAGGCGCCGCCGCCGCCCGCAGGCATGGGCCAGTCGGCGTTGTGGATCCAGGACCTGTTGCTGGCCGCCTGAGCGGGCCACGACACAGAAACGCCCGCGTCAGCGGGCGTTGTGCCTTGTGGGTGGCCGCATGGCTGGCGGAGGGAGCGGGATTCGAACCCGCGGGGGGCTGTTAACCCCCACACGCTTTCCAGGCGTGCGACTTAAACCGCTCATCCATCCCTCCGCGGGAGAGCAGAATTCTATCTGGCGGATGCCGAGCTGCCGCCCTGCTTGATGACCGCCATCGCGCTGGCGATCAGCGCCGACACCTCGGTCATGTTGCCCGGCACGATCATCGTGTTGTTCTTCTGCGCCAGCTGTGCGTAGGCCTCGACCGCTTTCTCGGCCACCTTCAATTGCACCGCCTGGTCGCCGCCGGGAGACTGGATGGCGGCGGCGATCTTGCGGATCGCCTCGGCGCTGGCTTCGGCCACCGCGAGAATCGCCGCCGCCTCGCCCTGCGCCGTGTTGATCTCGGCCTGCTTCTCGCCCTCGGAGCGCGCGATGAAGGCCTCACGCTCACCGGTGGCGATGTTGATCTGCTCCTGGCGCCGGCCTTCGGACGCGGCGATCAGCGCACGCTTCTCGCGTTCGGCAGTGATCTGGGCCTGCATCGCATGCAGGATCGCCGCCGGCGGCGTCAGGTCCTTGATCTCGTAGCGCAGCACCTTGACGCCCCAGTTCAGCGCCGCCTCGTCGAGCGCCTGCACCACCGACGCGTTGATCACGTCGCGCTCCTCGAAGGTCTTGTCCAGCTCCATGCGTCCGATCACCGAGCGCAGCGTGGTCTGCGCCAGTTGCGTGATGGCGATGATGTAGTTCGACGAGCCGTAGCTCGCGCGCATCGGGTCGGTGACCTGAAAGTACAGGATGCCGTCGACCGTGAGCTGGGTGTTGTCCTTGGTGATGCAGACCTGGCTCGGCACGTCGAGCGGAATCTCCTTGAGCGAATGGCGGTAGGCCGCGCGGTCGACGAAGGGCACCAGGAAGTTCAGGCCCGGCGACAGCGTGGCGTGGTACTTGCCCAGGCGCTCGACGACCCAGGCACTCTGCTGCGGCACCACCTTCACGGAGCGGGCGATGAACATCACGGCAATGACCAGGATGATGATGACGACGATCTCGCTCACGGCGGGTCCTTTCTTCTGTGGGATTCGGGAGTTGGCGCTTCAGGCCGCGGGTTCGACGTGCAGCCGGTTGCCCTCGACGCGCCGGATGACATGGCGGCCCGGCTGCGGCACGCCGCTGCCGGCGAAGCGCACCGACCAGCGCGCGCCGCGGTACTGCACGCTGGCGCTGCCATCGGCCTGCCACTCGGCGACCTCGACCTGCTCGCCGATGTCGAGGTTGACGTCGCGGTTCTCCGAGGCCCGCACCTTCGGCCGCGTTCCGCCGCGCTTCCAGTGCCACGCGGCGACCGCGCCGCCGCCGACCACGGCGGCCGACAGCATCTGGGCGTTGAGTCCGAGGCCGAGGTGCGCCGCGATCGCGCCGGCCGCGGCGCCCAGCGCCAGCATCAGCAGGTAGAAGGTGCCGGTGGCCAGCTCGGCGGCCACGAGGGTGCCCGAGGCGATCCACCACCAGGTCGAAAGGCTCCAGTCCATTGCATCGCTTCCTTGTCGGCGGGCCAGTGTATCGGCTCTACACTGCGCGCTTTCTCGAATACCGGCCAGGGCGATGCAGCGCTTTCACTTTCCCATCGTCATCATCGACGAGGACTACCGCAGCGAGAACAGCTCGGGCTTGGGCATCCGCGCGCTGGCCGCCGCGATCGAGAAGGAAGGCTTCGAGATCCTGGGCACCACCAGCTACGGTGACCTGACCTCGTTCGCGCAGCAGCAAAGCCGCGCCTCGGCCTTCATCCTGTCGATCGACGACAACGAGTTCACGCCCGGCCCCGAGCTGGATCCGGCCGTGCTGCGGCTGCGCGAGTTCATCCGCGAAATCCGCCTGCGCAACGCCGACATCCCGATCTACCTGTACGGCGAGACGCGCACCAGCCAGCACATCCCGAACGACATCCTGCGCGAGCTGCACGGCTTCATCCACATGTTCGAGGACACGCCGGAGTTCGTGGCGCGCCACATCATCCGCGAGGCCAAGAGCTACCTCGACGGCGTGGCGCCGCCGTTCTTCAAGGCGCTGATGGGCTATGCCAACGATGGCTCCTACTCCTGGCATTGCCCGGGGCACTCGGGCGGCGTGGCGTTCCTGAAGAGCCCGGTGGGCCACATGTTCCACCAGTTCTTCGGCGAGAACATGCTGCGTGCCGACGTCTGCAACTCGGTCGAGGAACTCGGCCAGCTGCTCGACCACACCGGGCCGGTGGCGCAGAGCGAGCGCAACGCGGCGCGCATCTTCAACGCCGACCATTGCTTCTTCGTCACCAACGGCACCAGCACCAGCAACAAGATGGTCTGGCACCACACGGTGGCGCCGGGCGACGTGGTGGTGGTGGACCGCAACTGCCACAAGTCGATCCTGCACTCGATCATCATGACCGGCGCGGTGCCGGTGTTCCTGACGCCCACGCGCAACCACCTGGGCATCATCGGGCCGATTCCCGAGAGCGAGTTCTCGCCCGAGGCGATCCGTCGCAAGATCGCCGCCAACCCGCTGCTGGCGGGGGTCGATGCGAGCAAGGTCAAGCCGCGCATCATGACGTTGACGCAGAGCACCTACGACGGCGTGCTCTACAACACCGAGACGATCAAGGCCAAGCTCGACGGCTGGATCGACAACCTGCACTTCGACGAGGCCTGGCTGCCGCACGCGGCCTTCCACCCGTTCTACGAGAAGTTCCACGCGATGGCCAAGTACACGCCGCGACCGAAGGACGCCGTCGTGTACGCCACCCAGAGCACGCACAAGCTGCTGGCCGGCATCAGCCAGGCCTCGCAGGTGCTGGTGCAGGACTCGCAGCGCAACAAGCTCGACCGCCACCTGTTCAACGAGGCCTACCTGATGCACACCTCGACCTCGCCGCAGTACGCGATCATCGCGTCGTGCGACGTGGCCGCGGCGATGATGGAGCCGCCGGGCGGCACGGCGCTGGTCGAGGAGAGCCTGCGCGAGGCGCTCGACTTCCGGCGTGCGATGCGCAAGGTGGACAAGGACTTCGGCCGCGACTGGTGGTTCAAGGTCTGGGGCCCGGACAAGCTGGCGGCCGACGGCATCGGCAGCCGCGACGCCTGGATGCTCGGCGCCAACGAGAAGTGGCATGGCTTCGGCGACCTGGCCGCGGGCTTCAACCTGCTCGACCCCATCAAGAGCACGATCGTCACGCCCGGCCTGGACGTGACCGGCAAGTTCGCCAAGACCGGCATCCCGGCCTCGATCGTCACCAAGTTCCTGGCCGAGCATGGCGTCGTGGTCGAGAAGACCGGCCTGTACTCGCTGTTCATCATGTTCACCATCGGCATCACCAAGGGCCGGTGGAACACGATGCTGACGGCGCTGCAGCAGTTCAAGGACGACTACGACCGCAACCAGCCGATGTGGCGCATCCTGCCGGAGTTCTGCGCCGCGCACCCGACCTACGAGCGCCTGGGCCTGCGCGACCTGTGCCAGTCGATCCACGAGATGTACGCCAGGCACGACGTGGCGCGCCTGGTGACCGACATGTACCTGTCGGACCTGCACCCGGCGATGAAGCCGGCCGACGCCTATGCGCGCATCGCGCACCGCGACACCGAGCGCGTGGGCATCGACGAGCTCGAGGGCCGCATCACGACCTCGCTGCTGACGCCCTACCCGCCGGGCATCCCGCTGCTGATCCCCGGCGAGCGCTTCAACAAGAAGATCGTCGACTACTTGCGCTTCACGCGCGAGTTCAACGGCCGTTTCCCCGGTTTCGACACCGACGTGCACGGCCTGGTCGAGGACGAGGCCAAGGGCTACTACGTCGACTGCGTGCGGGCCTAGGGCCGCGACCCGCGAGCCAGCGGCGCCGCTTGTGGCCTAATTCGGGCCGCGTTTCATTTCTTTCCGTACCGAGACCATCATGGGCAACAAGATCAAGACCGAAGCCGACCGCAAGGCTACGCCGCGTCCCGTCACGCCGACCGGCATGGCTTTCACGCCCGGCCGCGGCCAGCGCGTCAGCCTCGAGCGCGGCTCGCACACGCGCAGCAAGAAGAACCCCGGCAAGCGCGCCAAGAAGGGCGGCTGACGCCGGCGGCGGCGCCCGGCGCAGGCGGCGCCATGATCAGACTCACCGAACTGCGCCTGCCGCTCGACCATGCCGAAGGCGCGTTGCGCCCGGCCATCGTCGCGCGGCTGGGCATCGGCGACGCCGAACTCAGCACCTTCACGGTCTTCAAGCGGGCCTACGACGCTCGCAAGAAGAGCGCCATCCAGCTCATCTACAGCGTCGACTGCAGCGTCGCGGACGAGGCAGCGCTGCTGCGCCGCCATGCGGGCGACGCCCATGTGCGTCCGACGCCGGACATGGCCTACCGCTTCGTCGGCCACGCACCGGCCGACTTCCACGCAGCGGGCCGGCCGCGCCCGGTGGTCGTGGGCTTCGGCCCCTGCGGGCTGTTCGCGGCGCTGATCCTGGCCCAGATGGGGCTGCGGCCGGTCGTGCTCGAGCGCGGCAAGGCCGTGCGCGAGCGCACCCAGGACACCTGGGGCCTGTGGCGCCGGGGCGTGCTCGACCCGGAGTCGAATGTGCAGTTCGGCGAAGGCGGCGCCGGCACCTTCTCCGACGGCAAGCTGTGGAGCCAGATCAGCGACCCGCGCCACCTGACGCGCAAGGTGCTGGCCGAGTTCGTCAAGGCCGGTGCGCCCGAGGAAATCCTCTACGTCAGCAAGCCGCACATCGGCACCTTCCGCCTGGTCGGCATGGTGGAGAAGATGCGCGCCGACATCGTGGCGCTGGGCGGCGAGGTCCGTTTCCAGCAGCGCGTCACCGACCTGCGGATCGTTGACGGCGTCCTGCGCGGCCTGACGCTGGCGTCGGGCGAACAGCTGGACGCCGAGCATGTGGTGCTGGCGCTGGGCCACAGCGCGCGCGACACCTTCGCGATGCTGCACCGGCGTGGTGTCGACATGCAGGCCAAGCCATTCTCGATCGGCTACCGCATCGAGCACCCGCAGGGCGTGATCGACCGGGCACGCTTCGGCGCCGCCGCGGGCCACCCGATCCTCGGCGCCGCCGACTACCGGCTGGTCCATCACGCACGCAATGGCCGCGCGGTCTACAGCTTCTGCATGTGCCCGGGCGGCACCGTGGTGGCCGCCGCGTCCGAGGTCGACGGCGTGGTCACCAATGGCATGAGCCAGTACTCGCGCAACGAACGCAACGCCAACGCCGGCATCGTGGTGGGCATCGAGCCGCAGGACTACCGGCAGGACGGTCGGTCGGAGGGGCCGGTCAACCCGCTCGACGGCGTGGCCTTCCAGCGCTTCTGGGAAGCGCGTGCCTATGGGCTGGGCGGCGGCGCCTACGTAGCGCCGGGCCAGCTGGTCGGCGACTTCATCAAGAATCAGCGCAGCAGCGCGCTCGGCCAGGTGCTGCCGTCGTACAAGCCGGGCGTGGCGATGACCGACCTGGCCGATCCGGCCCAGCCCAGCCTGCCCGACTATGCGCTGGCGGCGATCCGCGAAGCGCTGCCGGCCTTCGAGCGGCAGATCAAGGGCTTTGCGATGGCTGACGCCGTATTGACCGGCGTGGAGACGCGCACCTCCTCGCCGCTGCGCATCCGTCGGGGTGCCGACTACCAGAGCCTGAATGTGCGTGGCCTGTACCCGGCGGGTGAGGGCGCGGGGTATGCCGGCGGCATCATGTCGGCCGCCGTCGACGGCATCGAGGTGGCCGAAGCGCTCAGCCTGCGCTTGCTGGGTTCGGGGGGGCGGCCGCCGTCTGGCTGAAACCGCCGTCGACGTACATCACCTCGGCGCTCACGCCGCCGGCCAGGTCGGACAGCAGGAAGGCCGCGGCATTGCCCACGTCGTCGATCGTCACGTTGCGGCGGATCGGCGCCGCGGCCGCGAAGTCGGCCAGCAGCTTGCCGATGTCCTTGATGCCCGAAGAGGCCAGGGTCTTGATCGGGCCGGCGGAGATGGCGTTCACGCGAACGCCCCGGGCGCCGAGGCTCTGGGCCAGGAAGCGCACGCTGGCCTCGAGCGAGGCCTTGGCCAGCCCCATGGTGTTGTAGTTGGGCACGTAGCGCACGGCGCCCAGGTAGCTCAGCGTCAGCAGCGAGGCACCGGGCCGCAGGCGGGGCAGGGCCGCCTTGGCCATGGCCGGGAAGCTGTAGGACGAGATCTCGTGGGCCGTGCGGAAGGCCTCCCGCGAGAACCCGTCCAGGAAGTCGCCGGCGATGGCCTCGCGCGGGGCGAAGGCGATGGCGTGCACGAAGCCGTCGAACTGGTCCCAGTGCTCGCCCAGCTGGGCGAACAGGCGCTCGATCTGGGCGTCCTCGCCGACGTCGCAGTCGAAGGTCAGCCTGGAGCCGAACTCGGCGGCGGTTTCGGCGATGCGGTCCTTGAAACGCTCGCCCTGGTAGCTGAAGGCCAGCTCCGCGCCCTCGCGGTGGCAGGCACGGGCGATGCCGTAGGCCAGCGACCGGTTGTTGAGGACGCCGGTGACGAGAAGGCGCTTGCCGGCGAGGAATCCCATTTTTCGCTCCGTGCTTGAGTCAGGGCGGGATTCTGGCACTGGATATTGAAGGCCCGCTTCTTGCAGCGTACAATCCGCGCTTCGCTGAAAACCCCGAATGGGCGGATTTCAACATCCCGCCCATTTTTTTTGCTCGATCGCTTTTCTCTGCGGATGACCTGGCAGCAAGCCATTGAACGCACCGTCACCGGCCTCGGCTACGAGCTGGTGGACCTCGAACGCTCGGGGGGCGGGCTGCTGCGTGTCTCGATCGACAGGGTGCCGGGCCAAGCGTACCCGACGGGCGCATCCGAGTTCGTGACGGTCGAGGATTGCGAGGCCGTCACGCGCCAGCTGCAGCATGTGCTCGAGGTCGAGAACTGCGACTACGCGCGCCTGGAGGTGTCGTCGCCAGGCCTGGACCGCCCGCTCAAGCGCGAGGTCGATTACGCGCGCTTCGCGGGCAGCGCGATCGACCTAACGCTCAAGCTGCCGTTCCAGGGCCGCAAGAAATTCAAGGGTGTGCTGGGCCCACGCGACGGCGGCTGGCGCCTCGCGCTCGAGCCCGCTGCCAAGGGTGCGCCCGAGCAGACGCTCGACTTCGTTTTCGACGAGGTGCGCGAAGCGCGCCTCGTGCCGGTGGTGGATTTCAAGGGTCGTAAGGCTCGGCAGGCCTCCGAGGCCGCGAGCGGAGAGTGAGAACAAGATGAACCGCGAAATGTTGATGCTGGTGGATGCCATCTCGCGCGAGAAGACCGTGCCGCGCGAGACCGTGTTCGGTGCCGTCGAGTCCGCGCTTGCGCAGGCCACCAAGAAGCTGCACGGCGGCGAGGTGGACATCCGCGTCGCGATCGACCGCGAGACGGGCGAGTACGAGACCTTCCGTCGCTGGCACGTGGTGGCCAACGAGGCGGGCCTGCAGATTCCCGACGCCGAGATCCTGTTGTTCGAGGCCCAGGAGCAGATCCCGGACATCGAGGTCGACGACCACATCGAGGAGCCGGTCGAGTCGCTGACGATCGGCCGCATCGGCGCCATGGCGGCCAAGCAGGTGATCCTGCAGAAGATCCGCGACGCCGAGCGCGAGCAGCTGCTCAACGACTTCCTGTCGCGCGGCGAACGCATCATGGTCGGCAGCGTCAAGCGCCTCGACAAGGGTGACATGATCGTCGAGTCGGGCCGTGTCGAGGGGCGTCTGAAGCGCACCGAGATGATCCCGAAGGAGAACCTGCGCTCGGGCGACCGCGTGCGCGCCTTCATCCTCGGCGTCGACCAGACCATCCGCGGCCCGCAGATCATGCTGTCGCGCAGCTCGCCCGAGTTCATGAAGGAGCTGTTCGCGCAGGAAGTGCCCGAGATGGAGCAGGGCCTGCTCGAGATCAAGAGCTGCGCCCGCGACCCGGGCAGCCGCGCCAAGATCGCCGTCGTCTCGCACGACAAGCGCGTCGATCCGATCGGCACCTGCGTCGGCGTGCGTGGCTCGCGCGTCACCGCGGTGACCAACGAACTCGCCGGCGAACGTGTCGACATCGTGCTCTGGTCCGAGGACCCAGCGCAATTCGTCATCGGCGCGCTGGCGCCGGCCAACGTCTCGTCGATCATGGTCGACGAGGAGCGCCACGCGATGGACGTGGTGGTCGACGAGGAGAACCTGGCCATCGCTATCGGCCGCGGCGGCCAGAACGTCCGCCTCGCTTCCGAGCTGACCGGCTGGCGCATCAACATCATGACCGCCGACGAGTCCGAGGCCAAGCAGGCCAAGGAGAGCGAGTCGGTGCGCAAGCTGTTCGTCGACAAGCTCGACGTCGACGAGGAAGTGGCCGACCTGCTGATCTCCGAAGGCTTCAACAGCCTGGAGGAAGTCGCCTACGTGCCGATGCAGGAGATGCTCGAGATCGAGGGCTTCGACGAGGACACCGTCAACGAGCTGCGCACCCGTGCCAAGGATGCGCTGCTGACGATGGAGATCGCCAAGGAAGAGGCCGTCGAGGAGGTGTCGCAGGACCTGCGCGACCTGGAGTTCCAGGGCCGTGGCCTGCAGCCGGACCTGATTGCCAAGCTGGCCGAGGGGGGCGTGCACACGCGCGACGACCTGGCCGACCTGGCGGTCGACGAACTGACCGAGATGACCGGCATCGAAGAAGACGAGGCCAAGGCGCTGATCATGAAGGCGCGCGAGCACTGGTTCAACGACTGAGCACGCCCCGAACGCACACGCCGAACGCCGCAACAGGAAACCCACAATGGCCGTGACCACCGTCGCCCAACTTGCCGCCGAGCTGAATCGCCCGGCTGCCACGCTGCTGGATCAGCTGAGCGCTGCCGGCGTGGCCAAGGGCTCGGCCGACGATGCCTTGTCCGAGGCCGACAAGGCGCGTCTGCTCGACCACCTGCGCAATGCCCATGGCAGCGGGCCCGCTGCCGAGCGCAAGAAGATCAGCATCACGCGCAAGAGCACGTCCGAGATCAAGCAGGCCGACGCCACCGGCAAGGCGCGCACGATCCAGGTCGAGGTGCGCAAGAAGCGCACCTTCGTCAAGCGCGACGATGCGCCGGCCGGTGCCGAGGAGGCCGTGGCCCCCGCCGCGCCGGTGATCGACGACGCCGAGCTGGAGCGCCGCGCCGACGAGGCGCGCCGCCAGGCCGAGCTGCTGCGTCGCCAGGAAGAAGAACTGGCCGAGAAGCGCCGCCAGCGCGAGGAGCAGGAGCAGCGCGAACGCGACGCCGCCGAAGCCCGTGCCCAGGCTGCGGCCGAGAAGGCTGCCGAGGAACTGGCCGCCGGCGCGCCGCCGGCCGAAGCGCCCAAGCCCGCGCCGACGCCCGCCGCCGAAGCGCCGGTCGAGAAGAAGGCGACCCCGGTGCGCGTGGTCAAGGCCACGGACGATGGCGCGGCCGAGAAGCAGCGCCTGGCCGACCTGTCCAAGCGTCGCGAAGCCGCCGAGAGCGAAGCCGCGGCGATCCGTGCGATGATGAGCGCGCCGAAAAAGGTGCTCGTCGCGAAGAAGCCCGAGGAGCCGCCCAAGCCCGAGGTCGCCGCCAGCATCAAGGGCACGATCCACAAGGCGGCCGCCAGGCCCGGCGCGCCGGCGCCGGCCGGCGCGGCCAAGCCGGGCGAGAAGAAGTCGGTCAAGTCCGAGAAACTCTCGTCGAGCTGGGCCGACGACGCGGCCAAGAAGCGTGCGCTCAAGACCCGCGGCGACACCGGCGGCGCGCGCGCCGGCTGG
>JALHQP010000111.1 GCA_022841885.1 Aquincola sp.
CGCCGCGCCAGGCGTCGCGCTGGCCGCGCGGCAGGGCGCCGACGTCGGTGCCGGCCACCACCACGCGCCCCGCCTTGGGCGTCAGCAGCCCGGCGATCAGCGCCAGCAGCGTGCTCTTGCCCGAGCCCGAGGGGCCGCGCAGCAGCAACTGGGCGCCCTGCGCGACGTCGAGGTCAGCAAAGCGAAGCGCCGGTGAGTCACCGGCGCTTGCATTCCACGCGAATTCGAGGCCCTGCCAGCTCAGCATCGGGCCATTGTGATGCCCTTACGCGAGGCCACGCAGCACCAGGCAGGGCTTGGGCTCGGCGCCCGCCGGCGCCACGCCCTTGGGCGCCACGGGCGCCGGTGCGGCGACGAAGGACGAACCCCCGAAGTCGCCCTGGGCCAGCATGTTCAGCACCTTGCACGGCACGCTGCCTTCGTCCTGCGCCTGCGGGCCCGGCGTGGCAGGTGCGGCGGGCGCCGACGGTGCCGGCGCCGGCCCGTTGGCCACCACCACGCGCGCCCACACGGGCTGGGCCACCAGCAAGGCCAGCAGCGTGGCAGAGGCAGTGGCGCGGCGCAGGGAGGTGGGCAGGTGCAGCATGGGCGCGAGCTTAGCGCGCCCCTGCGGCTGCCAGCAAGCGACCTCAGGCCGCGGCGCGCACGCGGGCCTTGAAGGTCTTCTTGAACTTCTCCACCTTCGGCGCCACCACGAAGACGCAGTAGCCCTGCCCCGGGTTGCGGGCGTAGTAGTGCTGGTGGTAGGCCTCGGCCTTGGTGTAGTTGGCCAGCGCCTTCAGCTCCGTGACCACCTTGCCCTGTTGCGCCGCGTTGACCTCGGCCAGCACCTCGCGCGCCACGCGCTCCTGCTCGGCGTCGGTGAAGTAGATGCCCGAGCGGTACTGCGTGCCGATGTCGTTGCCCTGACGGTTCAGCGTGGTCGGGTCGTGGATGTGGAAGAAGATCTCCAGCACCTCGCGCAGCGTGATGCGCTCGGCGTCGTAGCTCACCTTCACCACCTCTACATGCCCGGTGTCGCCGCCGCACACCTGCGCGTAGCTCGGGTTCATGACATGGCCGTTGCTGTAGCCCGACTCGACGGCGGTGACGCCGTCGACGAGTTCGTACACCGCTTCCAGGCACCAGAAGCAGCCGCCGCCAAGGGTGATGGATTGGATGTTGGACATGAGGCAAGTTCTCCGTAGGGGAAGCAGGCAGTCGCCGCCGCCGGCGCTTCCTTACACTGGGCGGACGAGCACGACTATAGAGAGGCTGCCATGGCCATGACCAAGTTCCACTGGGAAGACCCCTTCCGCTTCGACGACCAGCTTTCCGACGACGAGCACGCCGTGCGCGACGCCGCCCACGCCTACTGCCAGGAGAAGCTGCAGACGCGCGTGCTGATGGCCGCGCGCCACGAGAAGTTCGACCGCGAGATCATGAGCGAGATGGGCGCGCTGGGCCTGCTGGGCAGCACCATCGAAGGCTACGGCTGCGCGGGCCTGAACCACGTGTGCTACGGCCTGGTGGCGCGCGAGGTGGAGCGCGTGGACAGCGGCTACCGCAGTGCCATGAGCGTGCAGAGCTCGCTCGTCATGCACCCCATCCACGCCTACGGCAACGAGGCGCAGCGCCAGAAGTACCTGCCCAAGCTCGCCACCGGCGAATGGGTGGGCTGCTTCGGCCTCACCGAGCCCAACCACGGCAGCGACCCGGCGAGCATGATCACGCGCGCCAAGCCGGTGGACGGCGGCTACCTGCTCAAGGGCAGCAAGATGTGGATCACCAACAGCCCCATCGCCGACGTGTTCGTGGTGTGGGCCAAGAAGGCCGACCCGGACGGCACCGTGGGCGGGCAGGAAGCGATCCACGGCTTCGTGCTCGAGAAGGGCATGAAGGGCCTGAGCGCACCCAAGATCGAAGGCAAGATGAGCCTGCGCGCCAGCACCACCGGCGAGATCGTGATGGACGACGTGTTCGTGCCCGAGGCCAACCTGCTGCCGGGCGTGAACGGGCTCAAAGGCCCCTTCGGCTGCCTGAACAAGGCGCGCTACGGCATCGCCTGGGGCGCGCTCGGCGCGGCCGAGTTCTGCTGGCACGCCGCGCGCCAGTACACGCTGGACCGCACGCAGTTCGGCCGGCCGCTGGCGCAGAACCAGCTGATCCAGAAGAAGCTCGCGGACATGATGACCGAGATCACGCTCGGGCTCCAAGGCTGCCTGCGCGTAGGCCGCCTGCTCGACGAGGACCGGGCCGCGCCCGAGATGATCAGCCTGATCAAGCGCAACAGCTGCGGCAAGAGCCTGGAGATCGCGCGCACCGCGCGCGACATGCATGGCGGCAACGGCATCCACGACGAGTACCACGTGATCCGCCACATGATCAACCTGGAGACGGTGAACACCTACGAGGGCACGCATGACGTGCATGCGTTGATCCTGGGAAGGGCGCAGACGGGGTTGCAGGCGTTCTTCTAGAGGAGCACAGATAGTGATTCTCGACAGCTTCAAGCTCCACTCGCTGATTCTTCAGTTCACGTACCCAGACGCCTACATAGTCTGGGATCGAGCCGGAGATATCGCGCGCCACATGCAAGACGTATGGCCTGGTCTCGCACTGGAGGACTCGAAACCAAACGAGCAAAACCTTCGGTCCGACGTGGTGACGGTGTCTACTGGAGTCCGCGTGTCGACGGTCACCAATGTCGCAGGGAAAGGACTCGATCAACTAACAATAGACAGAATGGTCGCGACGGTTGACATCTGGCGACAGCAGCTCGAACTGTCGACATTCAACAGAGTGAGCTGCCGCGCCAAGTACGTTAGGGACTTTTCGGACAAGGCGGCTGCCATTGCCGAGGTGCTTTCGTGGAACCTGTTTCGCGTTCCAAGTGACAGGGTCTTCAATCACCACCAAACCGAGTCGAACACGAGCGTAGAAGGCACATGGAAGTTTGAGGACAAAGCCAGCTTCACATTTCTCCGAGTTGGAGCCGAAGAGATCACGATCGAAATCAAGGCTCACCCGGAATTCCCAGAAACTCAAATGAAGAAGATCTCCGCGCGTGCATACATTGACTTCGACCGAGGCTCGCTCGGTGAGATTGATGCGAAGAGCTTCTGGCTGGCCGAGTGGCTTAAGGGCTACTTGCATGTTCTGCACCGCGATCTTCCGAAGGTCATTCCTTCGAAAGCCTAGGCCGTTACAGAAGCAGGTGTCGCGATGAGGAAGCCAACCGGTTCTCGCACAGACAGTCCGGAGCAGCTTTCGTTCTCCGAGCTCCTGGTCGGAGTGTCGGAGACCCAGGCCTCGGCCCCTGCGGAAGACGGGCGAAGCATCGCCGTTACGTCAAAGATTGATGCGCCGCGTGTTCACAGCGATGGTCACGCCGCGTCTCGCCGTAGGCCGCACGGCAGTGTCCTGTACCCACACCTCTTTGCTGAAGGTTCAGGTTCTAGCGCCGTCGCATTGAAGCTCTTGAGTCAAGCGATGGCGGACGCCGAGTCCGCCGCCGAGGCCTACTCGTCTGGGGACCTGCTGGCGGTGTCTGCTCGACTGGGGCAGATTGCGGCTGCAACGAGTGCCGCCCACGCAAAGACCGAGTTCAACGAAGCGCTTGGCATGGTTGTCTCGCACATTCGTCGTGCAGTTCTCAGAGCAGATGCCGCATCTGTGAACTTGGATCAGCTTCACACGTTGTCGCGCACGCTGCGAATGCTGTTTGAAACTCCAACCATTCCGCTGGACAACGCAGGGGAGTTGATCGACGAACTAGACGCTGTGGGCTGGGATGGTGACCATTCGGAAGTCGAAGCACTGGTCGCTGCACTGTTCTCTTCTGATGCGAATCAGAGTGAGGCTAGCGTTTCGCCCGCGCCAGCTGCAGAACCTCAGAGCTGATCCGTGGCCGGCAGCTTTTTGGATACCACGGTTGTCGTCGACCTGGGCACGCCCTCATCTCCGGGTCACACGAAGGCAATCTCTCTTGTCAGCGCAAATCAACCGTCTCTCGTCGCCGAATACGCTTATCGCGAGCTCTTGGCCGGCCCCGTCCAGATTCTCTGTGACGCACACAACAGAGTCCTAGCGGCACCAAGCCCTGCCGAAGCGATTGCGTCGGTCTTGAAGGGCGCCGCGTTTGCTGGAAGAACATCGACGGCCAAGGCTCATGCTGTAGCGACAGCACTACATGCGGCTCTGAGTGCAACTGGCACGTTCTCGGCGAACGACGTGAGGCGAGACGTGCTTCAATCTCTGATGCACCGTGCCACTCGGCTGTGGCATCGAGCACAAGCGCCGCAAGGCGTCACGAGAACCCAGACGCTGGCTTGCGCTTCCCGCGGGCCGCTTGCAGTTGATCCGTCAACGAAAGCCCTGCGTGGGCCAGGAAACGAGTTCAATTGCTCGAGGGTGCAACGGTGCTCTGCCGCAAGACACATGGCCCAGCATGCCGCCGATGTGACTAAGGCCGTGGATGCCTTGCACCCCAGCAAGCTAAGTGACGGGCTCAAGGGGAAACAGGAGACGACTTCGCGTCGCAAGGCCCTCAAAGAACTTCAGCAAGCCGGACCTGAGAGCTTCAACAAGAGATACTGTCGAGCGCTTGGGGATGCCTACTTCGCTGTCATGTGCCCTCCGGGCCACGCCGTAGCCACCACGAATACATCCGACTTCGATCCTTTGTGCGCGGCGTTAGGGAAGTCGATCATCACGCCCTAGACGACCCGATGCACTCAATCACCGACTTCATCACCACCCACGCCGACCAGGACCGCCCCGGCGCCGGCCCCTTCGAGGTGGAGAACCGCGCCACGCTGCAGGTGAACCTGCAGGGCACGGTGTACGCCAAGGCCGGCGCCATGGTGGCCTACCGCGGCGACGTGAAGTTCTCGCGCAAGGGCACGCTGGAGGACGGCGTGGGCAAGTTCCTCAAGAAGGCGGTCACCGGCGAGGGCATGACGCTGATGAAGATGGAGGGCAACGGCCGCGTGTACCTGGCCGACCGCAACAAGCGCGTGCACGTGCTGGCGCTCGAAGGCGAGAGCCTGTGCGTCAACGGCAACGACCTGCTGGCGCTGCAGTCC
The DNA here is from genome assembly GCA_022841885.1 of Aquincola sp. Classification (GTDB taxonomy): domain Bacteria; phylum Pseudomonadota; class Gammaproteobacteria; order Burkholderiales; family Burkholderiaceae_C; genus CADEEN01. The sequence continues at coordinate 5,067 of JALHQP010000111.1, forward strand.
ACGCTGGACTGGGACATCGTGATGCTGCGCAGCGTGGCCGGCGCGCTGTCCGGCGGCCTGTTCAACGTGCAGATCGCGGGCCGCGGGCTGGTGGCGATCACCACGCACGGCCAGCCGCTGGTGCTGCCGGTGACCGGCGCACGCCCGGTGCACACCGACCCGCAGGCCACGGTGGCCTGGAGCGGCCAGCTCACGCCCGAGATCCACACCGACATTTCGCTCGGCACCCTGGTCGGCCGCGGCAGCGGCGAAGGGGTGCAGATGCGCTTCAAGGGCGACGGCTGGGTGATGGTGCAGCCGTATGAGGAACAGGCGGTAGCGGCGGCACGCTAGCCGCTCGCACGCCGCGCACGCATGAACCAAAAGCGGCGGGCGGCCATCGTCGTGGTGCTGTGGCTGGCTGGGTGCGCTGCGCCCGGCACCCCGCCGCCCCTGCCTGCACCCGCCACCGTGGCCGCGCGTGCCGACGCGCTGATGCAAGACCTGGTGGCGCGCAACCGCTTCCAGGGCGCCGTGGTCATCGGCCGCGGCGACACCATCGACTACGCCGCCGGCTTCGGCTTTGCCGACATCGAGCGCCGCGTGCCCTTCACGCCCGACACGCCCACCGACGGTGCCTCGATCGCCAAGACCTTCACCGCTGCCGCCGTGCTGATGCTGGCGCACGAGCGGCGCGTCGACCTGGAAGCGCCTGTGGCGAGCGTGGTGCCGGGCTACCCGCACGCCGCCACGCGCGTGCGCCACCTGCTCGCGCACTCGGCGGGCCTGAACGACTACGACTGGCTGGACCCTCGCGTGCCGCCCGGCGAGGTGCGCACCAACGCCAGCCACATGGCGCTGGTGGCGCGCGACCTGCCGCAGCCCAACTTCGTGCCGGGCAGCGCCTTCACCTACGACAACGTGGCCTACGACATGGCGGCCCTGGTGGCCGAGCGCGCGTCGGGCCAGGACTACACGTCGCTGATGGCGCAGCGCTTCTTCAAGCCGCTGGGCCTGGCCGCCACCTTCGTGCGGCCGGCGCGTTTTGCCGACTGGCCCGGCGTGCGCACGCGCGGCTACCGCCGCACGGCCGAGGGCTGGAAGGACCACGACGCCTACGACCTCGAGGGCTTTCACGGCGCGGCCAACATCTATCTGTCGGCGCGCGACCTGCAGCGCTGGATGGCCGGCTACCGCCGCGTGGTCGGTGCCGAGGTGCATCGCGCCGCGATGGCGCCGGCGCGCCTGGACGACGGGCGCGCCACCGGCATGACGCTCGGCAATTGGTTCGCATCGGCCGACGGCACGCGGCGCTACTACACCGGCCACCACAACGGCTTCCACAACTTCGGCTACGCCGACGACGCGCGTGGCATCTTCATCGCGTGGGTGGCCAACGATGCGCCGCCGTCGTGGCTGCAGCCCGCGCTCGGCCGCGCGCTGATCGCGATTGCCGAGGGCCGCGAACCCGAGCGCCTGGTGGCGCCACCCGCCGCCGACCCGGACGTCGACCCCGCCGGCACCTACCGCGTGCCCGACGTGGGCGACGTGGCGGTGCAGCGCGACGGCCAGCGCCTGCGCGTGTTGTGGCGCGGCGTCGCCTACCAGGGCTTCCCGGTGGCGCGCGGCGTGCACTACGTGCCGGGCCTCGACGCGATGCTGCGTTTCTCCGCGGCGCCCGGCGGGAGCGTGACGATGGCCCTGGACTCGGTCTACGTGGTGGCGCCGGCGGTGGCGCGGAGCGGTCCCTAGCGCCGCCGCGCGCTAGGCGTCGGTGCCCCGGTCCGGGGGTGGGGCACCACACCACTCGAGAGCGGGCGCTCGTGCCCTGGGTCCGTACCGGCAGTCGCCTCCATCGCCAGCCGCACCGCGTCCAGCGGGTGCATGCCAGGCACTGCGGCGAGCAGACCCGCCGCAAAGCGGCTGATCGATTCGGCAGTCGGGCGGGCGGGAGCGGCGTCGTGATGGATCTGCATGCGGACCTCCGGACGGCCCCTTGATCCTGCGCGCGGCCGGTGGGGTGGTCAAGCCCGCGTTGCGCCTCGTAACTCGCGGCGCTTGCGCGTGGTGCGCGCCAACGCGTTCGCCGAGCCGGCTTCTCGTTCGGTGTTCGGCTCGACATAGGGATTCGCAGGATCGATGCCTTGCGCTCGAATGCCCACTCGTTCACTCAGACGGGGATCGGCGATGGCAATCAATCTGCGCACGAAGAACCCGCGGCATACACGGTGGCGCCACGCCGCACCAGCCCTGTCCATCGGCTTGTCGATCTTGACAGGTCATGTGTGTGCAGACACCACACCGAGTGACGGAGCACGCGCGCTCGCCGAGCGGGTGCTGGCCTTGGAAGTAACGCCGCGCTGGGCCGGCCCGCCTTACGCCGCAGCGGCCGCTGTGGCCACGATCGACCTTCCAAGCGGCTCTCGCGTGACGTTCTTCGATCTGCGCAACGGAGAGGTCGGCATTGGCGAGCGGACCCAGCGTCGCGTGGCGGCGGTGGCGCTCGAACTGACGCGCCAGTTCAACGCCACCCCGCTGGAGATCTATCTGGCTTTGCGCCACCCATCGTCCCCGATTCCCGAACTGCTGCGCCGCAACCATGCGTTGCTGGCGGGGGGCAGCGCCGCGCCCCGCACGCTGCTGGCCCCTGGAGGTGCGGTGGCAGGAGGACCGGGAGGGCCGGGAGCACCGGGTACGCAGGGCTATCCCTGCGACCCATTTGGATACTGGATCAACGACTGGAAGAGTTCATTCGAAGGCATCACGAAGTACCGCGAGGCGCTGTACCTGCATCAACAGTAGGTCAGCTTCACCTTCTACCCAGGCGCCCTGGTGTTCTCCGGCCAAGGAGGCAATCGGGTCACCTACCTCGGCGCGTGCAATGGTGATCTGGTCAATCTGCTGAGGCTGAAAGTCGATCAGCGAATCAATGGTCAGTGGCAGACCATCCACATTGAAGAGATTGCCGGGGAGACCAAGTACACGTTTCACAGCCCCGTTCCCGGTTCGTTTCGCGGAACGACGGAGCCCGCCAATCAACTGGTTGAACACAGTGGCGTCGGCGCAGCTTGGAGTGTCGCGTTGCCCAAGGCTGCGCCCTGAGCGCTTGCACGGTGGCGTGTGGCGGCATGCCGACGCGCGGACATGATGGTGGACGCCGACGTGGTGCACGGCCGCGAGGCCGGGCCGGTGATCGTGCGCCTGCTGGCAAACCCGCGCACGGCCTACGTGCACGCGCGTGACACCAAGCCGGGCTGCTGCGCGGCGCGCATCGAGCGGGCACCGTAACGGCCATCGCCTTGCCCCTGGCGCCGATCCTCTATGCTTCGCCCCGCCTCTACACAAAGACACAAGGGAGACCAGGGGGATGCGGACGCGGCTTGGCGCGTGCTTGGGCGCGCTGGCGTTGCTGCTGCTGGCCGGTTGCGGCGGCGGTGGCGGGGACGGCGGTTCGCCGGGAGGGGCCGGCTTGCCCGCATCAGGCTTCCCGACCCTGGTCACGTCGAGCAGCTTCCGTCTGCCGCCGATCGCGGAGCCGCCTGACCACAGCGTCGCGGCGGGCTTCGAACGCGGCCGGGTGCTCACGGCGGCGGGCGTCGCGGCCCCGGCGGGGACAACGGTCGACGTGATCGACGCGGCCAACGTCTCGGCCCCGCGGGTGGTGGCCAGCGGCCCCACCGACGCAACCGGTTCGTTCTCGATCGCCGCCGACTTGAGCACGGTCGACCCCAGTGCACGGTGGCTGCGCGTGACCATGGGCGGCACGGTGCTGCGCGCGTTCGCCACCGGGTGGACGGAGGTGACACTTGGCTCCGAAGCGGTGGTGACCGAGCTGAACCGCCTGCGCCGCGCGGGGCGCCTGCCCACGCCGGCGGTGGCGGCCTTGAGCACGTCGCAGCAGTTGCTGACCCTGATGTGGCTCGGCGGCCATGCCGGCCTCGCGCCTGCGCAGGCCCTGCCCGCACTGCTGGCCGAGGCACGCACCAACGCGGCGTGGAACCGCTGGCTCGCGGGCATGGAGTCGGGCTCGGTGGGCGGGCCGGGTGACGTGGCCGGGCTGGTGCCGGTGACCGATGTCACCTGGCCCTCGACCGTGGTGCGGGGCCACCTCGCGCCCACTGCGGTGACGATCCGCTCCGCGTGCTCGATCGGCTTGGCCGGCGACATCAACAACTGCGGCAGCGGCACCGCGACAGACCCGGACCTGCGCGAAGCATTCATCGTCGACCGCCTTGGTGTGCACCTGCGCGAGGACGTGACCGCCGACCTGCTCAGCGAGTTGCTGGGCCAGGTGGGGGACCTGCCGCTGCTGGAGTTTCCGCCGGCGGTCGGCACCCGCGTGCTGTACGACAACTCGCAGTTCGCGCTGCAGATCGACAGCGGCATCCACGCCGCGATCCGGATCACGCGCCGGACCTATCCCGCCGAGGCGGTGGCCGCCTTGGGCGCCTCCCCCCAGGCCGTTCGCGTGGTGCTCGACTACGAGGTGGCCGTGCTGAACATGCGCACCGGCGAACAGGTGGACCTGCTGGGCCGCGAGCAGCGCTGGTTCGCACCGAAGGCCGGACGGGTGCGCATCGAGGCCCAGACCCTGTCGCGCAACGGCGCACAGGTGGCGACCGGCTCGCTGTCGCTGACCGCCAACAGCGTGGGCGGGGTGGTGTTCCTGGCACCCACGATCCCGTTCGCAGGCGTGGCCGACGCGCAGGCGATCGGTCTGCGCCACCACCATGCGGTGCACTCGGCGGCGCTCGAGCGGGTGTATGCCGCGAGCCCGGACAACGGCGGCACGATCGTCGAGCTGGACGCAGCCACGCTCGCGCCACTGCGCACGCTCGGCGTGGGCACCGTGCCGCGGCGGCTCGCCGTGGCCCCGGACGGGCCGCGCCTGTTTGCCGGGCTCGACGACGGCAGCGTGGCCGAGTGGAGCCTGCCGGACTTCGCGCTCGTCAGCCGCACGGCACCGATGGTGGACCCATACGGCGTGGCCATCGACCGCGTGTTCGACCTGGCGATCGACCCCTTCGATTCGCGCCGCGTGCTGGCGCTGGTGGGGGCGAGCACGTCGTCCGGGCGCGGGGCGGTCGTGCTGTTTCGCGACGGCAACTTGCTGCTGCGCGATGCGCCGCGCTACGACGCCTTCGGATGGGGCTGGGGCTATTACGGCCCCTACGCGGTGGCGTGGTCGAGCGTGCCGAACGAGTTCTTCGCGCCGGGCATGCGTTCGCAAAACCAGCTGAACCGGTTTGCCGTCGGCCCGAGTGCATTCCAGGAGTTGCTGGTGCAGGACACGGGTGAGGACTGGGGTTGGACGGAGGTCGCCGGTCATCTGGTGATGCAAAGCGGGGCGGTGCGCGACGCGTCGTCGTTGGCCGAACTGCGGACCCTGGGCTTGCCGCCGCTGCGCCTGCGCGACTGCGCGCGCTTCGACCCGGCGTCCACGCTGTGCCGGTTCCGCGACGAGGGCTCGGCCCCGCCGAGCCTGCTGCTGATGGACCACGCCGACGGCGCGTTCCAGGGGGTGTTCCGGCCGGCGGTGACGACGGTCAGCAACGGCTGCCCCGAACGAGGCGTGCGCGAGGGTTCGCTCGGCCTTGACGACCTGAGCCTCGCGCCCATCGGCACCGGCCGCGTGCTGGCGTCCAGCCTGTCGGCCGGCAGCGACGGGACCGAGCGTTGCAACCTGCAGGTGTGGACGTTGCGCGGCGTGGTTCCCTAGGGCTCGCGCCCGGCCTTAGTGCCGGTGCAGGTGATGCGCGTCCGGCACGTGCGGGTGGGCGTGCCGCAGTGGCTCGTGACGGTGCGGGTGGCTGTGCGCGCCCGCGGGCATCGGCTCGTGCGCGTGCGTGTGGTGCCCGTCGTCGTGGGTGTGCGCGTGTTCGTGCTCGAGCGCCTCGTGCGCATGTTCGTGCTCATGCGCCTCGGCCAGGTGCAACAGCACGCCGGCAGCCATCAGCACGCCGGCAGCAGCCATCAGCCAGGTGGCCGAGCGGTCGCCGAAGGCGAAGGCGCCCAGGGCGCCGATGAAGGGGGCGAACGCGAACACCGAGCCGGTGCGCGCGGCGCCGAAGGCGCGCTGCGCCAGCAGGTAGAAGCGCAGGCTCAGGCCGTAGCCGGTGGCGCCGATGGCCAGCAGCGCCGTGCCGATCGCCCAGCCGGGCAGCGGCTCGCTCGCGACGAAGGCCAGCACGGTGGTGGCGCTGGCGCCGAGCGCGCCCTTGACGGCAACCACCTGCGACGGGTCGCGCTCGGCCACGCCGCGCGACAGCGTGTTGTCCACGCCCCAGGCCGCAGTGGCCAGCGCCACGGCCAGCAGGCCGAGCAGCTGCGTCTGGCCGGCAAGCCCGCGCTCGAGAACCAGCAGCATGCCGCCGGCCAGCAGCAAGGCCATCGCCGCAGCGACGCGGCGGTCCAGCGTTTCGCCGTACCAGCGCCAGGCGAGCACGGCGGTGAACAGCGCCTCCAGCGTGAGCATCAGCGACGCGCTCGAGCCGCTGGTGCGCTGCAGGCCCCAGGCCAGCGCCACCGGGCCAAGCACCGCGCCCATGCCGGCCATGGCCAACAGGCGCGGCGCGTCGCTGCGGCGCAGGCGCGCCTCGCGGCCGGCCGAGCTGCGCCACA
>JALHQP010000112.1 GCA_022841885.1 Aquincola sp.
ACCGCCTCGGCGTCGAGCGTGGCCATCGCCGGCGCATGCAGCGGGTAGGGCGGCGCGGCCCGCGGCGCAGGGGCCGTGGCCGTCAACGTGCCGCCGGCGGCACGCCAGGCGGCCACACCGCCGTCCAGCACGGCCACGTCCTCGTGGCCCATCCACTTGAGCAGCCACCAGGCGCGCGCCGCATAAGGCCCGCCCTGGGCGTCGTAGGCGACTACCGGCGTGGCCTCGTCGATGCCGACCGCACCCAGTCGGGCTGCGAAGGCCGCGCGGTCGGGCAAGGGGTGGCGACCGCGGAAGCGCCCGTCGGCAGCGAGCTTGGCGCCCGACAGGTCTTCGTCCAGATGCAGATAGAAGGCGCCGGGCAGGTGGCCCTCGCTCCAGGTGCGGCGGCCGGCCGCCGGATCAGCGAGGTCGAAGCTGCAGTCGAGCAGCAGCGGGGGGTGTGCACCGGCCAGTTCGTGCATCAGGTCGGCGGCCGCGATCAGAGTCTTCATCGATGCAGGCGGTGGATCAGGCCTCGCTGCGGCCGAAGTTCATCTTGCGCCGGTACCACTCGTGGAAGTGCTGCATGCCGTCCTCCATCGGGCTCTGGTAGGGGCCGACCTCGTTGTCGCCGCGTTTCATCAGCGCTTCGCGGCCGGCGTCCATGCGCAGCGCGATCTCGTCGTCCTCGACGCAGGTCTCCATGTAGGCCGCCTGCTGGGCCTCGACGTACTCGCGCTCGAAGGCGTGGATCTCCTCCGGGTAGAAGAACTCGACGATGTTGGTCGTCTTGCGCGGGCCCTTCGGGTACAGGGTCGAGACCACGAGCACGTTGGGGTACCACTCGACCATGACGCCCGGGTAGTAGGTGAGCCACACCGCGCCGTGCCTGGGCGTCGTGCCCTGCTGGTAGCGCAGCACCTGGTCCTGCCAGGCGCGGTAGACCGGCGAGCCGGCCTTGCCCAGCGCCTCGCTGCCGCTCTTGGCCACGCCGACGGTCTGCACCGAGTACTCGCTGCCCATCTCCCAGCGCAGGTCGTCGCAGGTGACGAAGTTGCCCAGGCCCGGATGGAAGGGGCCGACGTGGTAGTCCTCGAGGTAGACCTCGATGAAACTCTTCCAGTTGTAGTCGCACTCGTGGACGATGGTCCGGTCGTAGACGTAGCCTGAGAAGTCGAGGTCGGCGCGGCTGCCCAGCGCCGCGAGGTCGGTGCGCGGGTCGCGACCTTCGGCGTCGAAGAGCAGGCCGTTCCACTGCCTGAGCGGGTAGTTCTTCAGCGCCAGGCAGGGGTCGTGCTCGAAGTGCGGCGCGCCGACCAGCTTGCCCTCGAGGTCGTAGGTCCAGCGGTGCAGCGGGCACACGACGTTGGCGCCGGTGTGGCCGCGACCGCGCAGCATCACCGCCTGGCGGTGCCGGCAGACGTTGGACACCAGCTGCACGCCTTGCGGGTTGCGCAGCAGCGCGCGGCCGTCGCCTTCATGGCCCAGCACGTGGAAGTCGCCTGCCTCGGGCACGCACAGCGCGTGGCCCACGTAGCGCGGGCCTCGGGCGAACAGCTGCTGCTGCTCGCGCCGGAACAGGCCCTCGTCGAAATAGGTGCTGACGTGCAACTGGGACGTGCCACGTTCCAGCGCGTCGCGGCTGATGCTCAGGTCGGACATAGTTCCCAGGATCTCCAAGAACCATTGCGAACAACCCGGCACGCGCCGGGACCCAGGGGGCTGTACCCTCGAATCAACGCGTGGGCCTCGGCAGCAGGGCGTGGATTGTACCCAGGGGGTCATGGTCCGCCCTGCGTCCGGACAAGCGGTGGGGCTTCCCAGGGCGTTGCCAGCGGTCACGGGTTTGCCCGTGGAGGGCTGACTACAATCCCGCACCCGTTTTCACCCACCGGAATGCCGCGCGCCCACCCCCCTGCCGAAGTCCAGCCGCCGACCTACGAAGAGGCGCTGGCCGAACTGGAGCGTCTGGTGCAGCGAATGGAAGCCGGGCAGTTGCCGCTGGACCAGATGCTCGACGGCTACCGCCGTGGTGCCGAGTTGCTGGGCCTGTGTCGCGCCCGGTTGGCGGCGGTGGAGGAACAGGTCAAGGTGCTCGAGGACGGCGAGTTGAAGGCCTGGAGTGCCGGCCCTTCGGCCACGTGAGGACGACGATGAAGCGCGACGGTTTCGACGCCTGGGTGCTCGACGCGCAAGCCGCGGTCGAGGCGGCGCTTGAGGCCTGGGTGCCGGCGGACACGCCGGCCGGGCTCGGTCAGGCGATGCGCTACGGCGTGCTCGACGGCGGCAAGCGCTTGCGCCCGCTGCTCGTGCTGGCGGCCTGCGAGGCGGTGCATGGCGAGCGCGCTGCGGCCCTGCGCGCCGGTGTGGCCGTCGAGCTGATCCACGCCTATTCGCTGGTGCACGACGACATGCCCTGCATGGACAACGACGTGCTGCGTCGCGGCAAGCCCACGGTGCATGTGCAGTTCGGCGAGGCGCAGGCCATGCTGGCCGGCGACGCGATGCAGGCCCTGGCCTTCGAGGTGCTGACTCCCGACCCCGGCCCGGACGGCGTGGCGCCTGCGCTGCAGGCGCGGCTGTGCGCACTGCTGGCGCGCAGCGCCGGCCACGCCGGCATGGCCGGCGGCCAGGCGATCGACCTGGCCAGCATCGGCGTTGCGCTCGACGAGACGGCGCTGCGCGACATGCACCGCCGCAAGACAGGGGCGCTGCTGCAGGCCAGCGTGCTGATGGGCGCCGCCTGCGGGCCCACCGACGCGCGCGCCTGGGACGCGCTGGCCCGCTACGGCGCGGCGATCGGGCTGGCCTTCCAGGTGGTCGACGACATCCTCGACGTGACCCAGGCGTCCGAAACCCTGGGCAAGACCGCCGGCAAGGACGCGCACCACGACAAGCCGACCTATGTGTCGCTGATGGGCCTGGACGCCGCCCGTCGCCATGCGCTCGAACTGCGCGACGAGGCCCGCGCGGCGCTGGACCGCAGCGGGCTGCCGGACACCTCGCGCCTGGCGCTTCTCGCCGACCGCGTGGTGGAGCGAGAATCGTGACCTCGTGATGACCCACCCCAAGACCACGCTGCTGTCGCGCATCGACAGCCCCGCCGACCTGCGCCGGCTGTCGCGCATCGAGCTCAAGACCCTGGCCAGCGAGCTGCGCGAGCATGTGCTGCAGTCGGTTTCGCGCACCGGGGGGCACCTGTCGAGCAACCTCGGCACGGTGGAGCTGACGATTGCGTTGCACTACGTGTTCGACACGCCTGCCGACCGCCTGGTGTGGGACGTGGGCCACCAGACCTACCCGCACAAGATCCTGACCGGCCGGCGCGACCGCATGGGCACGCTGCGCCAGCTCGGCGGCATCAGCGGCTTCCCGCGCCGCGACGAGAGCGAGTACGACACCTTCGGCACCGCGCACAGCTCGACCTCGATCTCGGCCGCGCTCGGCATGGCCGTCGCTGCGCAGGCCAAGGGCGAGAAGCGCCACGCGGTGGCGATCATCGGCGACGGCGCGATGACCGCCGGCATGGCCTTCGAGGCGCTGAACAACGCAGGCATGCCGCACGCCGGCAAGGTGCCCAACCTGCTGGTGGTGCTCAACGACAACGACATGTCGATCAGCCCGCCGGTCGGTGCGCTGAACAAGTACCTGGCACGCCTGATGAGCGGCAAGTTCTACGCCGCCGCGCGCGAAGGCGCCAAGAGCGTGCTGAAGAACGCGCCGCCGCTGTTCGAACTGGCGCGCCGCTTCGAGGAGCATGCCAAGGGCATGGTGGTGCCGGGCACGATCTTCGAGGAGTTCGGCTTCAACTACGTCGGTCCGATCGATGGCCACGACCTGGATTCGCTGATCCCCACGCTCGAGAACCTGCGCGACAAGCCGGGTGCGCAGTTCCTGCACGTGGTGACGAAGAAGGGCTACGGCTACAAGCTGTCCGAGGCCGACCCGGTCAAGTACCACGGGCCGACGCCCTTCGACCCGAAGGTCGGCATCCAGAAGCCGGCCACGCCGCCCAAGACCACGTTCACCCAGGTCTTCGGCCAGTGGCTGTGCGACATGGCCGAGGCCGACCCGCGCCTGGTCGCGATCACACCGGCGATGCGCGAAGGCTCGGGCATGGTCGAGTTCCACAAGCGCTTCCCGGCGCGCTACTTCGATGTCGGCATCGCCGAGCAGCACGCGGTCACCTTCGCGGCCGGCATCGCCTGCGAGGGCCTGAAGCCGGTGGTCGCGATCTACTCGACCTTCCTGCAGCGCGCCTACGACCAGCTGATCCACGACGTGGCGATCCAGAACCTGCCGGTCACCTTCGCGCTCGACCGCGCGGGCCTGGTCGGTGCCGATGGCGCGACGCACGCGGGGGCCTACGACATCGCCTACCTGCGCTGCATCCCGAACCTGGCCGTGCTGACGCCAGCCGACGAGAACGAATGCCGCATGGCGCTGACCACCGCGTTCCGGCGCGACCAGCCGGTGGCCGTGCGCTACCCGCGTGGTGCCGGCATCGGCAGCGAGATCCAGACCGCGCTCGGCGAGCTGCCCTGGGGCCAGGGCGAAGTGCGCCGCCAGGGCGAGCGCATCGCGATCCTCGCCTTCGGCACGCTGCTGCACCCCGCGCTCGCGGCCGCCGAACGGCTGAATGCCACGGTGGCCAACATGCGCTTCGCCAAGCCGCTGGACGCCGATCTGGTGGCCGAACTGGCACGCACGCACGAGGCCATCGTCACGGTCGAAGAGGGGTGCCTGCCCGGCGGCGCCGGCTCGGCGGTGATGGAGGCGTTGCAGGCGGCGGGCTTGGCCACGCCGGTGCTCGCGCTCGGCCTGCCCGACACCTTCATCGAACACGGCGATCCGGCCAAGCTGCTGGCGGCGAACGGCCTGGACGCCGACGGCATCGCGCGTTCGATCGCGCAGCGTTTCGGCGCCCGCCCGGCCCTGCTGCGCGCCAATAGCTGAGTCGCCAACGTGACTGCGCCAACGGTGCGATGCTCGCACGGTTGAGTCCTCAACATGCCCCCAAGCTCACTTCGTTCGCTACCCCCCGAGGGGGCCGCAGTTCCCTTGGGACGGCCCGGCGGGAACTGACCATGACCCATCCGACCCAGGCCCTGCACATCCCCGACACGCAAAGCGAGCGCGACGAGCGGCATCTCGCGATCCAGCGCGTGGGCGTGAAGGACGTGCGCTATCCGCTGCGCCTGCGCGTCGGCAACGCCGAGCAGTCCACGGCGGCGGCGTGGGACCTCGACGTGGCGTTGCCGGCCGAGAAGAAGGGCACGCACATGTCGCGCTTCGTGGCCTGGCTCGAGTCGCTCGAGTCGGTGGCGCTCGACGCGGCGCTGCTGCGCGACAAGCTGGCCGCGATGCTGACGCTGCTCAACGCCACCGAGGGCCGCATCGAGGCGCGCTTTCACTTCTTCCTGAGGAAGCGCGCGCCGGTCTCGGGCGTCAGCAGCCTGATGGACTATCAGGGCCGCTGGATCGCCGAGACGCGCGCGGGTCGCACGACGGTGTGGTCCGAGGTGGCGGTGCCGGTGAAGAGCCTGTGCCCTTGCTCGAAGGAGATCTCGGACTACGGCGCGCACAACCAGCGCTCGACGGTGACGATCCGCGTCGAGGCGCTGGCGCCGCTGGACTGGGCCGTGCTGGTGCGCTTCGCCGAGGACAACGCCTCGAGCGAGATCTGGGCCTTGCTGAAGCGCTCGGACGAGAAGTGGATCACCGAGCGCGCCTACGAGAACCCGAAATTCGTCGAGGACCTGGTGCGCGACGTGGCGCTGGCGCTCAACGCCGACGCGCGCATCGGCCGTTATGTGGTGGAGGTCGAGAACCATGAGTCGATCCACAACCACGCTGCCTACGCGTCGATCGAGCGCAGTTAGCGCGCTCGTTGCGGGCTGCCTGCTGGCCGGCTGTGCCGGCTACGCGGCCTACGGCCCGGGCAACCTGAAGCGGGGCCAACCCGAAGCCGACGTTCGCGCGCGCATGGGCGAGCCGACGGTGCAGTCGCGCCAGCCCGACGGCGGCACGCGACTGGACTATGGCCGCGGACCCTTTGGCAAGCACACCTGGCGCGTCGAGCTCGATGCCGCCGGGCGCGTGCAGCGCATCGACCAGTTGCTGACCGAGCGCAACTTCGAGGCCCTGCCGCCGCGCATCGAGGCCGCCGAGGTGCTCAACCGCCTGGGCCCGCCGTCGGAGCGTCGCGGCGGCTGGCGCGGCCTCGGCGAGGTCTGGTCCTACCGCTTCGAGGACTGGTTCTCGCCCTGCCGCTGGTTCCAGGTCTGGCTGGTCGACGGCCGTGTGCGCGAGGCGGGCTACAACACCGACCCGTTGTGCGAAGAGCCGCGGTTGCGCGACTAGAACCTACAGCGACAGCCGCACGCTCGTCCGCGCGGCGACACGACCGTTGATCGAGACCTCGACCGGATGCTCGCCCGCGTGATAGCGCCGCGTCGTCACCGGCGCGAACGAATGGGTCTTGGCCAGCGTGCGCGTCTCGCCAGGCACCAATTCGAGCTTCCAGCCCTTGAAGACCTTCGGGCTTGTGCGGCCGTCGGCCTTGACATGGTGCACGGCGTAGTCGATCAGCAGTGACTGGGGTTTGCGCGAGGCCGAGCGCAGCACCAGCGTCAGCTGCACCCGCTCGCCGACCGCCACACGGCGCGGCGAGATCTTGAGGCTGCAGTCGCCGGCGAAGGCCTGGCCGGCACCCCACAGCGCCAGCATGCCGGCGTGTCCCTTCTTGATCAGGCCGCGGCTCGCGTGAGAGAGCAGGGCGCGCCGCTCGGCGCTCGCGTCCGGAAGGTGGCGTCGCACCCAGTCGACGACACGCTCGGGATGGTCCTTCGCGATGTCGTTCAGGTGGTTGGCGACGCTGCGTCGCACGTACTGGCTCGGGTCATCCTGCAACGCGGCCAGGATCGGCAGCGTCGGCGTCGGGTCGGCCACCAGGGCCTGCAGGCGCAGGCCCCAGGGCAGGCGCGGGCGGCTGCCTTCACTGGCCAGGCGACGCACATGCGCACTCGGGTCGCGCGTCCAGGCGAGCAGCGTCGCGAGCGTGAGTTCCGGGTGGCGCACGATCAGCGGCCGGATCGCGAACTCGGCCGTCAGGCGCTGCGTCAGTGCATGCAGGGCCTGCAGCGCGCGCTCGGGTTGATCGAGGCCGCGCCGCGCGACGAACTCACCGAGCGGCCAGACGATCCAGCCTCGGAGCCCCACGCTGGCTTCGGCCGCCGCGTCCGACGGCGCGTCGGGATCGGTCGGCTCGGCCAGGCTGCGTTCGATGGTCGCGCAGGCCGCACCGAAGTCGTCCGGCAGCGTGGCTTCGAGCGCATCGGCAATCTGCATCGCGCGCGCCTTCATCTCCAGCGCCTCGAGGCCGCGGATCGCATGGCGCTCGAAGGCCTTGTGGTCGAAGCCGGGCCAGCTGCGCACCAGGGCGCCGCCGGCTTCGCGCACGAGCGCGGCGTTGAGCAGGTTCTTGAACGGCTCCATCAGTCCAGGCGCACCGGCAGATGGCGAAAGCCGCGAAAGCGGATGCGCGGATCGCGCTCGGCCCGGCCGTCGAGCGCGAGACGCGGGAAGCGGCGCGCCAGCGCGCCGATCGCGATGCGGGCTTCGAGCCGCGCGACGTTCATCCCGGCGCAGGCGTGCGCGCCATGGCCGAAGGCCAGGTGCAGGTTGGGCTTGCGGGCGATGTCCAGGCGGTCGGGTTCGGCAAACTGCGCCGGGTCGCGGTTGGCGGCGCCGATGGCCAGCGTCAGGAAGGTGCCGGGTGGGATCGGCGCGCCGTCGCCGAGTTCGAGGGGTGCCACGGTCAGGCGGTTGTTCAGCTGCAGCGGGCTCTCGTAGCGCAGCAACTCCTCGATCGCGGTGGCCAGCAGCGACGGGTCGGCGACCAGGCGCTCGAACTGCGCGCGCTGCGTCAGCAGCGCGTGCATGCCGTTGCCGATCAGGTTCGTGGTCGTCTCGTGGCCGGCGTTGAGCAGGAAGATGCAGTTGTGCAGCAACTCGCGCGGGGCCAGGCGCTCGCCATCCGTCTCGCCCTGGATCAGCCGTGTCAGCACGTCGACCTGCGGGTCGCCGGGCTCGGCGCGGCGCCTGGCGACAAGGCCTTCGAGGTAGGCCAGAAAGTCGCTCACCGCGGCATGGCCGCGCGCCAGCACCTCGGCCGACGGCGCGGGCTCGAGCGCCGACAGGATCGCCAGCGACCAGTCGCGCAGCGGGCCGCGCTCGCCGCGCGGCACCTCGAGCAGGTTGCCGATCACCTCGACCGGGATCTGCGCCGCGAAGTCGGCGACCAGATCCACCCGCGGGCCGCGCGCGGCCGCCGCGTCGAGCAGCTTGTCTACCAGTGCCGCGACGCCGGCTTCCATGCGCGCGATCGCGCGTTGGTTCAGCGCACCCATCATCAGCCGGCGCACGCGCGTGTGCAGCGGGGCGTCGTTGAACACCAGGCTCGTGGTGTGGTGCTCGAACAGCGGCGTGCCTTCGCCGAACTTGGGGCCGAACTCGCGCTGCTTGTCCGAGCTGGCCGCGCCGCTGCGGTAGACCACGGCCACGTCGTCGTAGCGCGTCAGCAGCAGCACGCCGGGAGCCAGCGTGTGGCGCGGCGCACGCGTGCGCAACGCGGCATACCAGGGGTAGGGGTCGTCGGCGAAGCCGGCCGGCGGCGCCGCCAGCGTGAAGCCTCGCAGCGACGACGGGTCGATCGATGGCATGGCCGCAGTGTGCCGCAGGCGACAGGCGGGGTGCGGCGGCCGCGCTACAGTGCGCCGCATGTTCACCGGCATCGTCCAGGGCGTCGCGCACGTCGCGTCCGTGTCCGACCGCAGCGGGCTGCGCACGCTGCGCCTCGGATTCCCGAGCGGCTTCGACGCCGGCCTGCAGGTCGGTGCCAGCGTGTCCTGCGACGGCGTGTGCCTGACGGTGACGGCCTTGCACGAGGGTGCGGCCGACTTCGATGTCATGCAGCAGACCCTGTCGCTGACCACGCTGGGCGCCTTGCAGCAGGGCAGTGCACTGAACGTCGAGCGCGCCGCCGCGCAGGACGCCGAGGTCGGCGGCCATGTGCTGTCGGGCCATGTCGACGTGCAGGCCACGCTGGCGGCCTTGCGCACCCCCGAGAACAACCGCGTGCTGCGCTTCGCGCTGCCGGCGCCGTGGATGCGCTACGTGTTCGCCAAAGGCTACATCGCCGTCAACGGCGCCAGCCTCACGGTGGCCGAGGCGCGGCGCGAGGCCGACGGCTCAGGCTGGTTCGAGGTCTGGCTGATCCCCGAGACGCTGCGCATGACCACCTTCGCCGACAAGCGGGTCGGCGACGCGTTCAACATCGAGATCGAGCGCCAGACGCAGGTCATCGTCGACACGGTGCGCGACGCGGTGGCCGAGCGGCTCGGTCCCTACCTCGGCCTGCTCGATGCGCTGGCGCGCGAGCGCGGGGTCGATGTCGGCCGTGGCTGAGGCCGCACCCGTTCTCTACGAAGGCCCGCCGCTGGCGGCGCCCATCCCGCCGATCAGCCTGCCGCAGCTGGTGCGCGAACGCGCGCGCCGGCATCCGGACGCGGTGGCGCTGGTCGAAGCCTCGAGCGGACGCCGGATCAGCTATGGCGAGCTTGACCATCGCATCGGCCGCGTGGCTGCGGGCTTGGCGGCGCTGGGCTTCCGGCCCGGCGACCTGCTGCTGATGTCGGCACCGAACAGCCCCGAGTGGCCGATGATGGCGCTCGGCGCGATGGCCGCCGGCGGCGCGGTCACCGGCGCGAACCCGCAATACGCTGCCGCCGACCTGGCGCACCAGATCGCCGACAGCGGCGCGCGCTTCGTCTGCACCACGCCGGCGGGCGTGAGCACGGCGCATGAGGCGGCGGCGCGACACGGCGGCGAGGTGACGCTGATCATGCTCGGCGGGGCGCCCCAGGGCGCGGTCGGCATCGAGCAGTTGCTGCGCTGCACCGATCCGGAGCCGCATGGATCACCGGACCTGGATGCGCTGGCCGCGCTGCCGTATTCGTCCGGCACCACGGGTGAAGCCAAGGGCGTGCGCCTGACGCACCGCACGCTGGTGGCCAACGTGCTGCAGGTCGACCAGATGCTGCCGCTGCCGCCAGGCACCGTGGTGCTGGCCTTCCTGCCGATGTTCCACATCTACGGCTTCGCGGCGATCACACTGTGCTCGCTGGTCGGCGGCGCGACGGTGGTGACCTTGCCGCGCTTCGAGCCCGAGGCGTTCCTGTCGGCGATCGAGACCTATCGCGTCCACCGCGTCGGCGTCGTGCCGCCGGTGGTGCAGTTTCTCGCCAACCACCCGATGGTCGAGGGCCGCGACCTGTCGTCGCTCGAGCGCGTGGGCAGCGGCGCGGCGCCGCTGGGCGCCGAGGTCGAAGACCGTGTCGTCGCGCGCCTGGGGCGCCCGGTGACGCAGGGTTATGGCATGACCGAGTCGTCCGGCGTGTGGGCCACGACGCCCGTGGGGCGCGGTCGCCGCGGTTCGAGCGGGCTGCTGCTGCCGGGCACGCAGGCGCGCGTGATCGACATCGAACGTGGCAGCGACGTGCCGCGTGGCGGCTCGGGCGAGTTGTGGCTGCGCGGGCCGCAGGCCTTCACCGGCTACCACCGCCAGCCCGAGGCCACGGCAGCCACGATCACGCCCGACGGCTGGGTGCGCACCGGCGACATCGGCCACTTCGACGCCGACGGCTACCTGTTCATCACCGACCGGCTCAAGGAGCTGATCAAGGTCAAGGGCTTCCAGGTCGCACCGGCCGAACTGGAAGCGCTGCTGTTCACGCACCCGGACGTGGCCGACGCCGCGGTGATCGGCCGTGCCGACGAGCGCGCGGGCGAGCTGCCGGTGGCCTACGTGGTGCCACGCGCGAAGGCGCTCGACGCGGCGGCGCTGCTCGACTGGGTGGCCGAGCGCGTGGTGGCCTACAAGCGGCTGGCCGACGTGGTGCTCTGCGAGTCGATTCCGAAGACGGCGGCGGGCAAGATCCTGCGCCGCGAGCTGCGCCAGCGCGACGCCCGGCGCGGCGCCTAGTTCTTCGGCGGCGTGCGTGCCACCGCGTCGCGCAAGGCGCGCAACTGCGCCTTCAGGCGCTGCGCGTGCGTCGGGCCCATGCGCAGCAGCATCTTCGAGCCGGCGGGCAGGGCCTGCAGCGCCGGGTCGGTGAACTCGTAGCGCACCCAGGGGCGGTCGGCCTCGATCGGGCCCTTGACCTCGGTCAGACGCACCGCGAGCGCTGCGCCCGGTTCGGGCGTGGCCAACAGCAGGTCGATCACCTCGACCAGGCGGTCGTTGAAGTAGCCCTTGGGATAGCCCAATTCGCGGTAGGCGGCCTGGAACAGCGGGTAGTGCGCCTTGTAGAGCGCCGCGGCGCGCGCCGGGTCCACCGCGATGGCGAAGGCGACGAAGGCGTCGTAGCGCGCCGCGTTGGCGGGCGTGACCAGCGTCTGGTCGCCGGCCGCCTGCACGCCGACGCGGCCGCCGGGCGGCACCACGGGCCACAGGCGCGGTGCGGCATGGGCGCGCCCGAGGTTGTCGACGGTGGCGACGACGCGGCGCACGAGGCCGTCCGTCTGCAGGAACAGCGCCACG
>JALHQP010000113.1 GCA_022841885.1 Aquincola sp.
GCTGCAGCAGCGCATCCGCGCCGACGTGCCGGCCGTCTCCAGCGAAGTCGGGCTCGACCGCGCGCTCGGCCGCATCCGCCGCGAAGGCCCGGCGCCGCAACTCGCGCGCCGCGCCGCCCAGCCCACGCCGTGGGAGCGCCTGGGCGACTGGTTCTCGACCCTGGTGCCGCGGCCGGTGCTCAAGCCGGCCTTCGCCGCCGCACTGGCGGTGGTGGCGGTGCAGGGCGTCGTGATCTTCCAGATGGCCGCCGAACGTGACGACGAGGCCAGCCTGATCCGCTCGCTGCCGCCCGGCCAAGTGGCCGAGCAGGGGCCCTACCTGAAGGTGAACTTCCGCAGCGACGCGCGCGAAGCCGACATCCGCCTGCTGCTGGTCGAGGTGCACGGCAGCCTGGCCGCGGGGCCGGGCCAGCTGGGCGACTACTACGTGCGCGTGCCGGCCGCCCAGGCCCAGACGCTGGCGGCCCAGCTGCGGGCCAGCGCCATCGTCGATGCCGTGGCGATCGTCGACGCGCTGCCGCCCCCGCCGCAGGGCTGGAGCATGAAGTGAACCCGGCGCGCCGATCCCTGTGCGCGGCGGCGGCGCTGCTCGCGCTGGGCACGCAAGCCGCGCCGGCCCGGGCGAACACCGAGCGCCAGCTCGCGCTGGTGATCGGCAACAGCAACTACCGTGTCGGGGCGCTGAAGAACCCGGTCAACGACGCGCAGGCGGTGGCGGGTGCGCTGCGCGGCCTCGGCTTCGACGTGATCCTGCGCGAGAACACCTCGCTGCGCGACATGATCGAGGCCTTCCGCCAGTTCTCGCTCGACGCGCGCGCGGCGCGCGTGCGCGTGATCTTCTACGCCGGCCACGGCGTGCAGGTGAAAGGCCGCAACTACCTGCTGCCGGTGGACACCGAGATCCGCGCCGAGGACGAGGTCCCGGCCAAGAGCGCCGACCTCAACGAGCTGCTTGACCGCCTGGGCGTGCTGCCGCAAGGCATCAACATCGTGATTCTCGACGCCTGCCGCAACAACCCGTTCTCCGGCGCCGAGGTGCTGGGTCCTGACGGCCGGCGCCTGAAGTTCCGCGGCGCCACGCCGGCCGGCCTGGCGCGGGTGGAGGCGCCGCTGGGCTCGATGGTCGCCTTCTCCACCGCGCCCGGCGGCGTGGCGCTGGACAACCCGGGCGAGAAGAACAGCCTGTACACCAAGCACCTGCTGGCCCACATCCGCTCGCCCGGACTGCCGGTGGAGCTGCTGTTCAAGCAGGTGCGCCTGTCGGTGGCCAGGGAAACCGGCCGGGTGCAGGTGCCGTGGGAGAGCTCGAGCCTGACCGGCGACTTCTGCTTCCGCCTCGGGCCGCAGGGCAGCTGCAGCAGCGGACGCTGAGGCCGCACTTTCTTGAACCGTCAGGCGCGGCGGCGCAACCCATGGGGTGTCCACGTCCACACCCTCATGGAGAACGTCATGTCCCACCGCTACCCGACCCTGCCCCGCCACGCCAGCGCCGCCGCCCTGCTCGGCGCGGTGATCGTCACGATGGGCGTGCTCGGCGCCATCGTGGCGATGGTCGAACACGCCACCTCGACCCCCTGGCTGCCGGCTGACCAGGCCGGCCTGATCCGGCACTGCGACGCGATGGTGGCATCGACCGAGCGCCGTGCCTGCATACAGGCAGCGGTGGCTTGGCGCGACCAGACCCGCGTTGCGGCCGCGCGCCCGTAGACCGATGCGCTCACCTGCCGCGGATGCTGCGTTGAACGCGGCACCGCGCTGCACGGCCCCTAGAGTGGCGCGGTCCGAGCCTTGTGCGCTGCCGGGCGGGTGGCTATCGTGGCTGCGGAGTCATGACATGGGCTTGCGGCGGCGGCTGATCCAAGGCGGCGCAAGGTGCGCGGCGCTCGCCGTGCTCACCCTGTGCCTGGCGCCCGCCGCGCTGGCCGAGCAGCGCGTGGCGCTGGTGATCGGCAACGCGAGCTACCGCGAGTTGCCGCTCGACAACCCGCTCAACGACGCGGCCGACATGGCCGCCGCGCTCGAGGAAGTGGGCTTTCGCGTGATCCTGCGGCGCGATGCCGACTCGCGCACCATGCGCCAGGCCGTGCGCGAGTTCGCCACCGAGTTGCGACGCGCCGACGTGGGGTTGTTCTACTACGCCGGCCACGGTGTGCAGCTGTCGGGCGCGAACTACCTGCTGCCGGTGGGTGCGGACATCCGCAGCGAGGCCGACGCCGAGGACTTGTCGCTGGACGTCAACTACGTGCTGCGCACGATGGAGGAGTCGCAGGCCCGCGTGCGCCTGGTGGTGCTCGACGCCTGCCGCAACAACCCCTACCCGCGCAGCTTCCGCTCGGCCGCACGCGGCCTGGCACCCGTCAGCGCCACCAGCGGCAGCCTGGTGGCCTTCGCCACCGCACCTGGCGCGCTGGCCGCCGACGGCAGCGGCCGCAACGGCATCTACACCAAGCACCTGCTGGCCAGCCTGCGCGACAGCGACAGCGAGGTCCTCAAGGTGTTCCAGCGCACACGCGCGGGCGTGGTGCGCGAGACCGCCGGCCGGCAGACGCCCTGGGAGAGCACCTCGCTGCTGGGTGAGTTCCACTTCCGCCTGCGCGGCGCACCGGTGGCGGCGACGGCGGCGCCCGCCCTGGCCGACGCCGCAGCCAATGACCGGGCCTACTGGGACTCGGTCAAGGACTCCAAGCACCCGGCCGAGCTCAAGGCCTACCTCGACCAGTTCCCCAACGGCACGTTCGCCGGCCTGGCCCGGGCGCGCCTGCGCGCGCTCGAACCGACTGCGGCCGCCGAGCGCACCGCGACCGCCCCGGCGGCGGCCGCCGCGCCGGGGGGCCTGTCCTACGGCGGCGTCACCTCGCAGGTGCAGAAGAACCGGACCACCCAGTTCGATCTGGTGCAGATGTTCGGCGGACCGAACATCTCGACCACCGACAGCGAAGGCAACGAGGTCTGGGTCTACGAACGCGCGGTGACCGAGACCGAGCGCCAGAGCCGCAGCGAGGGCTGGCAGGCGGCGGCCAACCTGGGCCTGTTCTTCTCCGCCGTGCAGATCGGCGGCAGCGGCACGACCGGCCGCAGCAGCAGTTCGGGGTCGACGTCGACCTCGTTCCGCTCGCTCACGGTGATCGTCAAGTTCAACCCGGACAAGACGGTCAAGGAGTACTCGGTGCGGGCCAGCCAGTTCTAGAAGGAAAGGGCCGCAGATGCAGCTTCGACGACTGATGGGAGCACTGGCCGCGGCAGCCGCAGTGGCTGGCTGCGCCTCGCGCGGACCCGACATCGGTGAGTTGATGCGCCAGCAGCAGGACAGCGCCGCAGTCGGCATGGGCTCGATGCTCGAGAAGCAGCGCCTGATGCAGGACGTGATGAAGAACCCGGACACGGCCGAGTGGCACGACCAGCGCCAGAAGATCGTGATGGCGCAGGGCGATCGGGTGATCGACAAGAGCTTCCACCGCGTCTTCGACTCGATGACCGTGGCGCTGGCCACGCTCGAGTGCAAGGTGCAGAACATGGAGCGGGCGTCCGGCTACATCACCGCGTCGCTGCCGGCGCTGCCGCCCGACCAGCGCGACGCCCTTCGCCACGAGTCGTTGCGCGCCTACGCGGCCACCAAGGGCTACTCGCCGGGCCTGCTCGACAAGTCCGCACGGCCCGCCCGTGGTGGCCAGCGAGCCCTGATGGCCCCGACCGACCTCGACGACATGTTCGACGTCGAGAGCACCATCGGCCTGATGGGCCAGCACCTGGGGGGCGTGACGCTGTCGCTGGTGCGCCAGGGCGAGCGCCAGACCAAGGTCAAGCTGCGCTTCGACAACGTGTACTACCCGCGCCAGATGCAGGAGTACTACCGCATCGTCTGGGCGGCGGTGGACCGCCAGATCTTCCTGGACCAGGCGCTGGACTGACGGGCTGCCGACTTGACCCAACCGGATTGAACCGCCGGCGCGGGCGCTGCAACTCAAGGGTGTCATCGATCCACCCCTTGTTGCGGAGCCCGACCATGAACACCCTCCTGCAGACCGCCCCCGCCGCCGCCCGCTACGAACTGCGCTTCGCTTCGCTGTTCGCCGAGGGCCGCGGCCTGTCCTTCCCCTGCGACGCCGAAGGCCATGTGGACCTCGACGCACTCTCCAGCCGGGCGCGCCTGAACTACCTGTACGCGCGTACGGTGATCGGGCGCGAGTTCTCGATGCCCGCAGTGCGCTGCGAAGCGCCGACGCTGCACTGAGGCCGTCGCCCCACGCAAGACGACGGCGTACCATCGACCCGCCTCGCGTGCACGAAACCGGACCTGTGGCGATGTTCAGGCTGCACACCCTGCTGTCCCTGGCGGCGCTGGTGCTCACCGCCTGCGTCGCCACGCCGACGACCCCCACGCCGACGACACCCGCGGAACCCGTGCGCATGCGCGGCGCGGCGCCTGAAGCGCCGCGCACGCGCGCCATGGGCGACGGCAGCTGCCCGAGCGAGTTCTCCGGCACGTGCTACCCGGTCTGGTTCGGCACCAACCGCCGGCCACTCGACCCGACCGACCCCGGCAAGGGCTTCGGCAGCGAGATCGACGAGCGCATCCACTTCGGCAAGCGCATCGTGCGCATCCCGTCGAGCCACCGCGTCGGCGAGCTCGGCTCGCCCCTGTGGAAGCGCCTGCTGCTGCAGGTGGACGACCGCATCACCGTCGACCCCGCCACCGTGCTGCCGCGCGACGCCTTCGAGCGCGACGTGCGCAAGTTCCTCGGCAGCCTCGACGCGAGTGACCGCAACGTGCTGGTCTACATCCACGGCTTCAACACCGGCTTCGACGATGCGGCGCGCCGCGCCGCGCAACTCGGCTTCGACCTCAAGGTGCCGGGCATCACCGTGCTGTACAGCTGGCCGTCGCGCGGCAGCCTGTCGGGCTACGTGGCCGACCTGTCGTCGATCGAGGCCAGCGAGGCTCACATCGCCGATTTCCTGATCGCGGTGTCGGCGCTCGCGGACCGCGGCAAGGTGCACATCATTGCCCACAGCATGGGCAACCGCGGCCTGCTGCGCGCGCTGCACCGCGCCACCACGCAGGCCGCGCTGCGATCGGGCACACGCTTCGGCCAGATCTTCCTTTCGGCGCCCGACATCGGCGTGGCCGCATTCCGCGAGCTGGCGAGCGTCTATCCGCAGGTGGCCGAGCGCACCACGCTGTACGTGGCTGACCAGGACAAGGCGCTGGCGGCGCTGGAGTGGATCACCGAGGGCGGCGGCCGCGTCGGCGGCGCCCCGCCGGTGCTGGTGCTGCCCGGCATCGACACCGTGCGTGTGCGCGGCCCGAGCCTGTTCCGCCTCGGCCACAGCTACTTCGCCGAGGAGCCCGACGTGCTGCGCGACATCCGCGCCCAGCTCTACTGGCGCGAAAGCCCCGAGCGGCGCCGCGCGCGCTTCGGCTGGCCGGTGCCCGACGACGCACCGGACGGGCGCGGAGCCTGGGTGATCGGGCGCTGAACTCAGCCCGGCTGGCGCGCGGGCCGCGCCGCAAGGGCCCGGTGCAGTCAGGCCTCGAAGGCTTCGAAGTCAAACGTCTCTTGGTCCTCGATGTACAGGACCTTGCCGCGGATCATCCGCCACGGCCCACTCGGGAGCCTTCAAGTGGGGAGGCGGGTCAGGACTCATTTGTTGTTGCGCGTGCCGCTAGCGGCCGCCGAGCCTTCAATCTGAAGCGCCTTGCTCGACACATAGCCTCGGTAGTCGGCAATAGGTATGGCCGCCGAGCCATGCGTCTCACCGTCGGTCCAGCTGATCGTCGCGTCCAGCGGGGTCTCTTCCACCTCGCAGGGGCCGGGCCGGATGGTGATGTTGGCGCCGTCGCCTTCTCGGTACTGGACCTTGCCGGTGATGCGTGCACTCTGGATCATGGGCACTCCGATGTCTGTGCATCGAATCCTGCCGACTCGCGATTCCGTCGTCCGTGCGCCGCCGAACACTCAGGTCGCAAGCCGGCGATCGGTTCACGAGCGCACAGACCGGGGTAGCGGCTGCGCCTAGGGTGGCCACTCGTCTCACGACTGGCCGAGCCCGCAGTGCACCACGACCCACAGGACTTCTCCGACCGCTTCGCGCTGGGCGTCACCAGGATCTTGCGCTTCGGAGCCGACGCCTTGTTCGCCAAGCGCTACGGCAACCGGGCGATCGTGCTGGAGACCGTGGCCGCAGTGCCGGGCATGGTGGGCGCCACGCTCACCCACCTGCACTGCCTGCGCCGCATGGTCGGCGACGCGGGCTGGATCCGCGTCCTGATGGATGAGGCCGAGAACGAGCGCATGCACCTGATGACCTTCGTCGAGATCGCAAGGCCGACGGCCTTCGAGCGGCTGGTGGTGTTGCTCGCGCAGGGCAGCTTCTACATCGGCTACTTTGCGTTGTACCTGATCTCGCGCCGCACCGCGCACCGCCTGGTCGGCTACTTCGAGGAGGAGGCGGTCCTGAGCTATTCACAGTACCTGGCCGAGATCGAGAGCGGTCGCACGCCGAACCTGGCGGGCCCGGCCATCGCCAGGCACTACTGGAAGCTGGCCGACAACGCCACGCTGGCAGACGTGGTGCGCGCGGTGCGAGCCGACGAGGCGGCACACCGCGACGTCAATCACGGGCTGGCGTGCGAGCTGTCACAACGGCCGCTCCTAGGGCCCAGGCCGGGATGACGCGGTCTACTCGACCGTGACGCTCTTGGCCAGGTTCCTGGGCTTGTCCACATCGGTGCCACGCGCCACGGCCGTGTGGTACGCCAGCAGCTGCAGCGGCACCACGTGCAGGATCGGCGACAGCGGCCCGTAGTGCTCGGGCATGCGGATCACGTGCATGCCCGGCGCGCTGGCGATGCGCGTGTCCGAGTCGGCGAACACGTAGAGCTCGCCGCCGCGCGCACGCACCTCCTGCAGGTTGCTCTTCAGCTTCTCGAGTAGTTGGTCGTTCGGCGCGACGGTCACGACCGGCATCGCCGAGGTCACCAGCGCCAGCGGGCCGTGCTTGAGTTCGCCGGCCGGGTAGGCCTCGGCGTGGATGTAGCTGATCTCCTTCAACTTGAGCGCGCCCTCGAGCGCCACCGGGTAGTGCAGGCCGCGCCCGAGGAACAGCGCATGCTCCTTGCTCGTGAAGGCCTGCGACCAGGCGACGATCTGCGGCTCGAGCGCCAGCACCGCGGCCACCGCGCTCGGCAGGTGGCGCAGCGCCTTCAGGTGCACCGCCTCCTGTTCATCGCTCAGCCGGCCACGCACCTGAGCCAGCGCGAGGGTCAGCAGGAACAGGCCGACCAGCTGGGTCGTGAAGGCTTTGGTCGAAGCGACACCGACCTCGACGCCGGCGCGCGTCAGGTAGGCGAACTTGCACTCGCGCACCATCGCGCTGGTGGCCACGTTGCATATCGTCAGCGTGGTGGCCATGCCGAGCGAGCGCGCGTGCTTGAGCGCCGCGAGCGTGTCCGCGGTTTCGCCGCTCTGGCTGATCGTGACGACGAGCGTGCGCGGGTGGGGCACGCTGTCGCGGTAGCGGTACTCGCTGGCGATCTCCACCTGGGTCGGGATGCCGGCAATCGATTCGAGCCAGAACTTGGCCACCGAGCCGGCGTAGTACGAAGTACCGCACGCCAGGATCAGCACCTGGTCGACGTCATTGAACGCGCTGAACGCGCCGTCGCCGAACAGCTCCGGGCTGATGCCGGCCACCGCGTCGAGCGTGTCGGCGATCGCCTTCGGTTGCTCGAAGATCTCCTTCTGCATGTAGTGGCGGTAGGGCCCGAGTTCGGCCGCGCCGCTATGGGCCTGCACCACGCGCACCGGCCGATCGTCTTCACGCAAGGGGCGCAGCGAGCCATCGGGCTGCCTGCCGACGATCCAGTGCTTGCCCATCTGCACGTCGACCACGTCGCCCTCCTCGAGGTAGACGATGCGGTCGGTGACGCCGGCCAGCGCCATCGCGTCGGAGGCGAGGAAGGTCTCGCCGTCGCCGACGCCCAGCACCAGCGGCGAGCCTTCGCGCGCGCCGACCACGCGGTGCGGCTCGTCGCGGCAGAACACCGCGATCGCGTAGGCGCCCTGGAGCCGCGCGATCGCCTGCTGCACCGCCTCGAACAGGTCGCCGTGGTAGAGGTGCGCGACCAGGTGCGCGATGACCTCGGTGTCGGTCTGGCTGGTGAAGACGAAACCCTTGGCCTGCAGTTCGGCGCGCAGCTCGTCGTGGTTCTCGATGATGCCGTTGTGCACGAGAGCGATCCGCCCGGCGGCATCGGCCGCGGCATTCGCCCCCGGCGAGAAGTGCGGGTGCGCGTTCATCACCGCTGGCGCGCCATGGGTGGCCCAGCGCGTGTGCGCGATGCCGGTGCCGGCGTGGAGCTTCTCGGCATCGACCTGGGCCTGCAGTTCGGCCACGCGCGCCGTGCTGCGCGCCCGCTTCAGGCCGCCGGCCTGGTGCACCGCGACGCCGCAGGAGTCGTAGCCGCGGTACTCGAGCCGCTGCAAGCCCTGGACGAGGATGGGAACGATGTTGCGCGCGCTGACCGCGCCGACGATGCCGCACATGGCAAGTCTCCGTTGGGAACTCAGGGCCGGACTCTAGGACCCAAGCCGCGCAATCAGATTGCAAATTTCTCACTGATGCGGACTGATCGGTCGTACATTGATGCAGATGAAAGAATCGATCAATGCAGGCGTCATTGATGAAACCGACGTTCGTATCCTGGACGCCCTCCAGGCCGACGCGTCGATCAGCAATCAGGACCTGGCCGCCGCCGTCCATGTGTCGCCGGCCACCGCGCTGCGCCGCGTGCGCTGGCTGGTCGAACAAGGCGTCATCGAGCGGCGCATCGCGCTGCTCGCGCCCCAGGTCGTCGGTGGCCTGCAGGCCCTGGTCGAGGTGCAACTCGACCGACAGGGCGTCGAGCACCTCGACGCCTTCGAGGCGCTGGCCGTGGCCGACCCGGCCGTGCAGCAATGCTGGCGCGTCGCGCCCGGGCCGGACTTCATGCTCGTGCTCTGGGTCGCCGACATGGCGGCCTACAACGCGCTGGTGCAGCGCCTGTTCACGCAACACGCCAACGTGCGCAACGTGAAGACCTTCTTCGCGACCCGGCGCGCCAAGTTCGAGCCGCGCATCGAGGCGGCGGCCCTCCTCAAGCCCGGCGGACGATCGCCAGGCCCTTGAGGTACTCGCCCTCGGGGAAGAAGAGCGTGGTCGGGTGGTCGGGCGCGGCCTCCAGGCGCGCGATCAGCGCACCGTCCACACCCGCGTCGATGCCGGCGCCGGCGACGATCTTGTGGAACAGCTCGGCGCTCACGCCGCCCGAGCACGAGAAGGTCAGCAGCAGGCCGCCGGGCGCCAGCAGCTTGAGCGCCAGGCGGTTGATGTCCTTGTAGGCGCGCGCGGCGCGCTCGGCGTGCGCAGCGGAGGGCGCGAACTTGGGCGGGTCGAGCACGATCGCGTCGTAGCTCGCGCCGGCCTTGAGCTGCTCGCGCAGGAAGGCGTTCACGTCGGCGTCCACGCAGCTCGAGCGTGCGGGGTCGAAGCCATTGAGTGCCACATGCGCGTTGACGCGCGCCAGCGCCGGCGCCGACGAGTCCACGCTTGTCACCTGCGTCGCCCCGCCGGCCAGCGCCGCGACGGAAAAGCCGCCCGTGTAGCAGTAGCAGTTGAGCACGCGCTGCGCGCCGAAGCGCCGCACCCAGTCGGCGAAACGCGCCCGGTTGTCGCGCTGGTCGAGATAGAAGCCGGTCTTGTGGCCCTCGGCCACGTCGAGCGTCAGGCGCCAGTCGTGCTCGCGGATCGTCACCTCGGTCGCTCCATCGCCCCGCAGCCAGCCGGTGACCGCGGCCAGGCCCTCGAGGCCGCGCACGCCCGAGTCCGAGCGCTCGTACAGGCGCGTGCAGCCGGTGGCCGCGAGCAGCGCGTCGGCGATCTCGGCCTTCCAGCGCTCGCTGCCGGCCGACAGGAACTGCGCCGACAGCGTGTCGGCATAGCGGTCGACGATCAGGCCGGGCAGGCCATCGGCCTCGCCGTGGATCAGGCGCACGCCGTCGCTCTCGATCGGCAGCCGCGCCCGCAGCGCGACCGCCTGCGCAATGCGGCGCTCGAAGAAGGCGGCGTCGATGCGCTCGGCCTCGTCATGACTCCAGGCGCGCACGCGGATCTGCGAGCGCGCGCTGAACGCGCCCCAGGCCAGGAACTGGCCGTCGGCCGACTCCACGCGCACCGTCTCGCCGCTGTCACCGCCGCCCTTGTCCACGCTGCCGGCAAAGACCCAGGGGTGGCGTTTGAGCAGCGAGCGCTCCTTGCCCGGGCGCAGTCGAACCGTTTTCATGGGCGTCATTGTCCGCGCTCGCCGGGCGCCCCTAACTGGCAGGCCGGCGGCGATGGACGGCGTGCGCGGGGCGGCGCACGATCGCGCTCTCACGCCCCGAAAGGACCACCATGAACCGCCATCACGCGCTGCCGATCGGTGTTGCGCTCGCGTTCGCACTGGGTGCCTGCGGCAAGGTGCAGGAAGCCGCCACCGAAAAGGCCGCCGAGAAGATGATCGAGTCGTCGATGTCGAAGGACGGCACCCAGGCCAAGGTCGACCTGTCGCAAGGCAGCCTGAAGGTCTCGACCACCGACGCGTCGGGCAAGACGACGCAGATGGAGATGGGCAACGCCAAGATCAGCGAGGCCGAACTCGGCCTGCCCTTCTACCCGGGATCCCAGCCGAAGGAAGGTTCGTCGATGCGCATCGCCAGCGGCGGCAACGTGGCGCTGCAGCTGGGCCTGCACAGCGACGATGCGCCGGACAAGGTGGCCGCCTTCTACCGCGACAAGCTCAAGGCCATGGCCGAGGGCAAGCAGCTGATGGACATGAGCAGCGGCGACGGCGCGTCGATCAGCCTGATCGACGACAAGACCAAGAGCACGCTGCAGGTGCATGTCAGCAAGGCCGACAAGGGCAGCGACATCGCGCTGGTGGCCAATCGCGAAGGCGCGAAGTAGGCGCGGCGACCTACTTGCGCTTGGCGCGCGGGTGGGCCGCGTCGTACACCTTGGCCAGGTGCTGGAAGTCGAGCTTGGTGTAGACCTGCGTGGTCGCGATGTTGGCGTGGCCCAACAGTTCCTGCACCGCGCGCAGGTCGCCGCTGGACTGCAGCAGGTGCGACGCGAAGCTGTGGCGCAGCATGTGCGGGTGCACGCTGGTCGGCAGGCCGGCGGCCAGCGCCGTGCGCTTGAGGCGCTCGCGCAGCGAGGTCGCGCCTAGCCGGGCGCCGCGGCGGCCGACGAACAGCGCG
>JALHQP010000114.1 GCA_022841885.1 Aquincola sp.
TGCGGCGACCGCAACTTCCTGTCGCTGCTGGTGTGCATGAAGCGCGAGTGCGATGCGCCGGCGCTGGCCAGCCACCCCGAGTGCGTGAAGATGCGCGAGCAGGAAGAGGCGATGCAGCGCTCCTCGCGGTAACGACGGTCCCCCCGTTGATCCTAGAACCCGCTACCGGGTTGGCTCAGGTATGCGAGTTCCTCTGGCGTCGACGGCCGGCCCAGGATCGCATTGCGGTGCGGGAAGCGGCCGAAGCGCTCGATCACCGTGGCGTGGCGGCGCGCGTAGTCGTCGTAGGACGCGAGCGCCGGATGCGCCGCGGCCAGGGCGCCGAACAGGCGCAGCGACGCGCCTTGCGCCTCGGCGTCTTCGGCGTGCTCGAAGGGCAGGTAGACAAATACGCGCCGCAACGGCGCCAGCGCCTGGTCGGCGCCGCGCGCGACCATCGACCGCGCCAGCGCGAGCGCCAGCGCATCGCCGTCGAACGCGCGCGGCGTGCCGCGGAAGATGTTGCGCGTGAACTGGTCGAGCAGCAGCACCCGGGCGAGCGCTGCGTCGGCCGCGGCGTCCCAGTCGGCGAGGCCGCCCACCAATGCCAGCTCGACCAGAGGCCCGAAACGCTGGCGGATCTGCGCGTCGAAGCCCGGGTCCTTGCGGAACCACGCGTCGCGCGCGGTGTCAGCGGCGCCGAACCAGAAGTCCAGCACCTCGGCAGTTCGGGGATCGATCGGCGCGTTCATGCGGCCTCCCAGGCGCCTGCGGCGCCGGCCCCCCGAGGGGGCGCGAACCGGCTTCGAGCGGTCGTGCGCCGGTTCATTCGTTGAGCAGGTCCAGCGTCTCGGGATGGCGCCGCATGTAGGCCTCGGCGTAGCTGCAGTCGGGCCGCACCTTCAGGCCCTTGACGCGCGCGTGGTCGAGCGCGGCCTGCACCAGGGCCGCCGCGATGCCGCGCCCGCGCAGCGCCTTGGGCACGCCGGTGTGCGTGAGCATCATCACCTTGCCGTAGATGCGGTACTGGGCGACGCAGGGCTGACCTTCGACGGTGGCTTCGAAGCGCGAGGCACTGAGGTCGTGGCGTATGTCCATGCCTCAGCGCCCCAGCTGCAGCCACAGGAAGCTGAACTCCAGCGCCATCACGTCGGCGCGCTGCTTGTTGTCGGCGGCCAGGCCATGGCCACCTTCGATGTTCTCGTAGTACAGCGGCGCGTGGCCCAGCTCGGCCATGCGCGCGGCCATCTTGCGCGCGTGGCCGGGGTGCACGCGGTCGTCTCGCGTGCTGGTGGTGAACAATGCCTTCGGCAGCGCGGCGTCGCGCTTGACGTTCTGGTACGGGCTGTACCTTGAGATGAACGCCCACTCGTCGGGCTTGTCGGGGTCGCCGTACTCGGCCATCCAGCTCGCGCCGGCGAGCAGCTTGTGATAGCGGCGCATGTCCAGCAGAGGCACCTGGCAGACGACGGCGTTGAACAGGTCCGGGCGCTGCAGCATCACGGCGCCGACCAGCAGGCCGCCGTTGCTGCCGCCTTCGATGCCCAGGTGCCTGGGCGACGTGACCTTCGCGGCCACGACGTCCTCGGCCACCGCGATGAAGTCGTCGTAGCTCTTCTGCTTGTGCGCCTTGATGGCGGCCTGGTGCCAGGCCGGGCCGAACTCGCCGCCACCGCGGATATTGGCCACCACCAGCACGCCCCCCTGCGAGTACCAGGCGCTGCCGAAGCCGCCCGAGTACCAGGGCTGCATGGCCTGCTCGAAGCCGCCGTAGCCGTACAGCAGGGTCGGGTTCGCGCCGTCGGCCTTGGCGCCGCGCGGCCAGACCACGAAGTAGGGCACGCGGGTGCCGTCCTTCGAGGTGGCGAAGCGCTGTTCGACCATCATGCCCTCGCTGTCGAAGAAACGCGGGCGGGACTTCAGCGTCTCGCGTGCGTCGCTGCCGGTGTGGCCGAGCATCAGCGAGTCGGGCGTCAGGAAGTCGGTGTAGCTCAGCAGGTAGCGCTCGGCCAGCGGGTCCTTCGTGCCTTGCAGCGGGTCGTGCAGCGACTGCAGGCCCAGCGTGCCGGGGAAGGGCGCCTGCACCTCGCGTCGCGTCCAGCGTGCGCTCGCCGATGCCGGCGCCTTCCACTCCTCGACCCGTCCGGCCACGTTGTCGAGCACCGAGAGCAGTACATGCCGATGCGTGGTCGTGAAGCCGGCGAGCGAGCGCGTCGTCGTGGGCGTGAACAGCGCCTGGAAGCGGCGCTCGCCCTTGAGATACGCCACGGCGTCGGCCGCGAGCAGGCTGCCGCGTGGCCAGGTGGTGGCGCCGATCTTCCAGTCGCTCTTCAACTCGATCAGCACGCGCTCGCGCCAGAACGAGAAGTTCGCGTCGCTCGGCACGTCGATCGGCACCGGCTTTCCGCCCTGCAGCAGCCAGAGCTTCGAGTTGTAGAAGTCGGTGTAGCGGCCGAACACCGTGCGCTCGAAGCCCGGCGTGCGGTCGACGCCGACGAAGGCGGCCACGTCCTTGGCCTCGCCCTCGAACACGGTCACCGCGCTGGCCAGCGGCGTGCCGCGCTGCCAGCGCTTGACGATGCGCGTGTAGCCCGAGTCGGTCATCGAGCCGGGGCCGAAGTCGGTGGCCACGTAGACCGTGTTCTCGTCGATCCATTCGACGGAGGACTTGGCCTCGGGCAGCGCGAAGCCGCCGTCCTTCGGTTCGACGAAGCGCTTGGCCACGAGGTCGAACTCGCGCTGCACGCGCGCGTCGGCGCCGCCGCGCGACAGCGACAGCAGGCAGCGACGGTTTTCGGGGCCGAGGCAGGCGGCGCCCTTCCAGACCCAGTTCTCCTTCTCGGCGGCGCCGAGCGCGTCGAGGTCGAGCACGGTCTCCCACGCGGGCTGCGCCTTGCGGTACTCGGCCAGCGTGGTGCGCCGCCACAGGCCACGCGGGTTGGCCGCGTCCTGCCACAGGTTGTACAGGTGCTCGCCGTGGCGCGTGACGCTGGGGATCTTGTCGCGCGAATCGAGGATCTCCTGGAAGCGTGTGCGCATGGCCTCGAAGCGCGGGTGCTTCTCCAGCACCGCCCGCGTGGCGGCATTGCGCTCGCGCACCCAGGCCAGCGCCTTGTCGCCCTGCACCTCTTCGAGCCAGAGCCAGGGGTCGTCGTCGGGCGCTGCGGGCTGGGCGGAGGCGGCGAGGGCGGCGGTCATCAGGGCGAGGGCGATCAGCGGCTTCATCGGGGGGTCAGCAGGGGTTCGAGTCTCAGTTCGAGGGTGGCGTCGCCGGCGCTGCACCACACGGTGCCGTCCTGCACGCTGAACTGCAGCTGCATCGAGCGCTGCGCCAGGGCGGCCAGGGCCTGGCTCTGGTCGGCCGGCAACTGCCAGACCGCGAGGCGTTCGGTGCGGTTGAGCTTGTTCTTCACGCCGGCCCACCACACCGGCGTGCTCGCGGCGTAAGAGACGAAGGTGGCCTGCTCGGCGCGCGAGGCGGCGCGTTGCATGCGGCGCTCGTCGGGCTGGCCGACCTCGATCCAGTGCACCAGCACGCCCGACAGGTCGTGTTGCCACAGGTCGGGCTCGTCGGTGTCCGACAGGCCGCGCGCGAACACCAGGTCGCCGCGCGCGTTGTCCTTCGGCGCGTTCAGCGCAAAGGCGAGCAGGCGCACCATCAGGCGCTCCTCGGTCTCGCTCGGGTGCAGCGCCAGGGTCAGCGCATGGTCGGCGTAGACGCCGCGGTCCATGTCGGCGACCGACAGCTGGGCTTTGTAGATGGTGGACTTGAGGGCCATGGCTAGGATCGTGAGGCCGGGCACTGTGCCATAGCGGCGCCGCGCCCGGGTTCGCCCTATGTCGGCGGGAACATATCGCGTCCGAGCGCGGCGGTCACCAGAATCCCCGCCCAGATGAACGAAGGCTTCGGTGCGGCGCTGCAGACGGCGTGGCACCTCGTGATCGGTTTCGACGCGCGGCTGGCGCAGGTGGTGGGTTTGTCGCTGGGGGTCAGCGGCACGGCCTGCCTGCTGTCGGCCGCCTTCGGCATGGCCGCGGGAGCCTGGCTCGCGGTGGCGCGTTTCCCGGGCCAGCGCGCGCTGGTCACGGCGCTGAACACCATGCTCGCGCTGCCCTCGGTCGTCGTCGGGCTGGTGGTCTACCTGCTGCTGTCGCGCGCCGGGCCGCTGGGCCAGTTCGGCATCCTGTTCACCCCGGCGGCGATGGTGGTGGCGCAGACCGTGCTCGTGCTGCCGCTGGTGGCGGCGCTGACGCGCCAGCTCGTCGCCGACGCCTGGCATGGCAACGGCGAGCAGTTGCGTTCGATGGGGGCGCCGCCCTTCGTCGCCGCGCTGCTGCTGCTGCTGCACGAGCGCCTGGCGCTGGTCACGGTGCTGCTCACCGCGTTCGGCCGCGCGATCAGCGAGGTCGGCGCGGTGATGATCGTCGGCGGCAACATCGAAGGCGTCACGCGCGTGATGACCACCGCGATCGCACTCGAGACCAGCAAGGGCGACCTGCCGCTCGCGCTCGGGCTGGGCATCGTGCTGCTCGGCGTGGTCGGTGCGTTGAACGCGCTGATCGCGCTGTTGCAGCGCCGGCAGGGGGCGCAAGAGCGTGCGTCGGCCGTCGCGCTGGCGGGGGCGTCATGAAGCCCCCACGCTCACTTCGTTCGCTGCCCCCCGAGGGGGCGCGCGCGCCCTTCGGGCGGCCGGGCGGGCGCGCATGAGCGCTGGCACCCTGATCGCGCTGCAGGGCGTCACGGTGCGTTTCGGTGCCACCGTCGCACTGTCCAACGTCGACTTCTCGCTGCACGCCGGCGAGCGCGTCGCGCTGGTCGGCGCCAACGGCAGCGGCAAGACCACGCTGCTGCGCGTGCTGCACGGGCGCCTGGCGCACGACGGGCGGCGCTTCATGGCCGGGGACCTGCGCCAGGCGATGGTGTTTCAGCGCCCCTTCCTGCTGCGCCTGTCGGTCTGGCACAACCTGATGCTGGCGCTGTGGCTGGCCCGCGTGCCGGCGATCGAACGTGCGCCGCGCGCGCATGCGGCGCTGGCGCGGGTGGGCCTCGCCGGCGAGCGCCACCGTGCGGCGCGCGTGCTGTCGGGTGGCCAGCAGCAGCGCCTCGCGCTGGCGCGCGCCTGGGCCGTGCGGCCGCAGGTGCTGTTCCTCGACGAGCCGACCGCGAGCCTGGACCCCGGCGCCAAGCGCGAGGTCGAACAGCTGATCGCCGAGTTCAGCGCCGAAGGCATGGCGCTGGTGATGAGCACGCACAACCTCGGCCAGGCCAAGCGCCTGGCCACCCGGGTGCTCTACCTCGAGGGCGGCCAGCTCGTCGTCGACCGCCCGACCGCCGACTTCTTCGAACGACCCCTTCCCGAACCTGCCGCCCTGTTCCTCAAAGGAGAACTGCCGTGGTCCGCCTGATCGCACTCGTCAGCGTCCTCTGTGCCGCACTGTCGGCGCAGGCGCAGGACAAGTACATCGTCATGGCGTCGACCACCAGCACCGAACAGTCGGGCCTGTTCGCCCACCTGCTGCCGGCCTTCAAGGCCGCCAGCGGCATCGACATCCGCGTCGTCGCGCAGGGCACCGGCCAGGCGCTGGACACCGCGCGCCGCGGCGACGCCGACGTGGTGTTCGTGCACGACCCGGCGGCCGAGGAGAAGTTCGTCGCCGACGGCTTCGGCGTCAAGCGCTTCGCGGTCATGTACAACGACTTCGTGATCGTCGGCCCCAAGGGCGACCCGGCCCGTGCCAAAGGCAAGGACGTGGTGGCCGGCCTGGGCAAGATCGCGTCCAGCGGCCAGCCCTTCGTCTCGCGCGGCGACAAGAGCGGCACCCACGCCGCCGAGCTGCGCTACTGGAAGATGGCCGCCGTCGACGTCGAGGGCAACAAGCCCAAGGGTTATCAAGCCTGCGGCTGCGGCATGGGCCCGGCGCTGAACATCGGCGCATCGACGAACGGCTACGTGCTCACCGACCGTGGCACCTGGCTCAACTTCAAGAACCGCGCCGACCTGGTGGTGCTGGTCGAAGGCGACCAGCGCCTGTTCAACCAGTACGGCGTGATCGCGGTCCACCCGGCGAAGCACCCGCACGTCAAGGTGGCGCTGGCGCAGGCCTTCGTCGACTGGGTCGTGTCGCCGGCGGGGCAGGCGTCGATCGCCGCCTACCGGATCGCCGGCGAGCCGCTGTTCTTTCCGAATGCCGGCAAGTAGGGCCCTTCGTGCACCGGCTTGAGCCGGCGAGTCAAGCCGCCTCGGCCACCAGAGCCCCGAGCCTCTGCGACAACGACCGCGCCGCACCGCGCAGCGCCTGCGCCACCACCCCGTCCCAGCGCGTGTCGAACGACGCGCTCGGCCCGATGGCGGTCAGGCCGAGCGCGATGCGGCCGCGCACGTCGAACACCGGTGCGCTCATCGCGCTGACACCCTCGACCACGCGGTTCACCGCACGCGCCAGTCCGCGCTGCCGCACCTGGGCCACCTCGGCGTCCCATTCGCTGCGCGGCATCGAACGCGGGCGCAGCGGGCCGACCACCGCCTCGTCCAGGTGGGCCGCGAACAGCCAGCCGCTCGCGGTGCCGGTGAGCGACAGCACGGTGCCGTGGCGCATCATCACGTGGATGGGGCTCGGCGCCTCGGCCACGCGCACGATCACCGGCCCATGCTCGCCCCACACCGCCACGGCCACCGTGTGGCCGAGTTGCAGCGCGAGATGCTCCACCACTGGGAAGGCCAGGCGCACCGGGTCCTGCTGCGCCAGGCCGATCAGGCCGAGCTGCAGCGCGAAGGGCCCGAGGCCGTAGCGGCCGGTCACCTCGTCCTGTTCGACGAAACCGAGCTTGGCGAAGCTGACGAGGTACGGGTGCGCCTTGGCCGGCGTCATGGCCGCCGCGTGCGCCAGGTCCTTCAGCGCCATCGGCGTGCCGCTGCCGGCCAGGGCCTGCAGCAGGCGGCCGCCGACTTCGATGCTCTGGATGCCGCGGGGGGAGGGCATGACGCGAAATTCTGTTTAGTGGAATTGGTTCGACAATAGCAAACTTCGGCGCTAGACTCCAGCCCATGAGCACGCACAAAGCCTTTGCCTCGCAGGCCGACCTGGAAGAGAAGAAGGTCACCTTCGAACAACTCTCCGAGCACGCCTGGGCTTACACCGCCGAGGGCGACCCCAACACCGGCATCGTGATCGGCGACGACGCGGTGCTGGTGGCCGACACCCAGGCCACGCCGGCGATGGCGGCCGACGTGATCCGGCGCATCCGCGAGGTGACCGACAAGCCGATCAAGTACGTGGTGCTGACGCACTACCACGCGGTGCGCGTGCTCGGTGCCAGCGCCTACCAGCCGCAGCAGATCCTCGCCAGCCAGGACACGCTCGACCTGATCGTCGAGCGCGGCGAGCAGGACAAGGCGAGCGAGATCGGCCGCTTCCCGCGCCTGTTCCGCAACGTCGAGACCGTGCCCGCGGGCCTCACCTGGCCGACCATCACCTTCAGCGGCAAGCTCACGCTGCGCATGGGCAAGCTGGAAGTGCAGCTGCTGCAGCTCGGCCGCGGCCATACCAAGGGCGACACGGTCGTCTGGCTGCCGGGCGAGCGCACGCTGCTGTCGGGCGACCTGGTGGAGTTCGACGCCACGCCCTATGCCGGCGACGCGTATTTCAGCGACTGGCCGAAGACCCTCGACAACCTGGCGGCATTGAAGCCGCTGGCGCTGGTGCCCGGGCGCGGCCCGGCGCTCAAGGGCGAGGCCCAGGTGCAGCGCGGCCTGGAGGTCACCAAGGCCTTCATCAGCGACGTCTGGGCCAGCGTCCAGGTCGGCGCCGCCGCGGGCAAGGACCTGAAGACCGTCTACCGCGACACCTACGACAAGCTCAAGCCGAAGTACGGCTCGTGGGTCATCTTCGACCACTGCATGCCCTTCGACGTGACGCGCGCCTACGACGAGGCCACGCAGTACCGCGACCCGCGCATCTGGACCGCGCAGCGCGACATCGAGATGTGGAAGAGCCTCGAAGGCTGAACACGGAGCACGATCACATGGCACTCCTGCAACGCATCCACCACGTCGCCTACCGCTGCCGCGACGCCAAGCAGACGGTCGAGTGGTACCGCAAGCACCTGGGCATGGACTTCGTGCTCGCGATCGCCGAGGACAACGTGCCATCCACCGGCGCGCCCGACCCCTACATGCACGTCTTCCTCGATGCAGGGCAGGGCAACGTGCTCGCCTTCTTCGAGCTGCCGAACTCGCCCGCGATGGGCCGCGACACCAACACGCCCGAGTGGGTGCAGCACATCGCCTTCAAGGTCGCCAGCATGGACGAGCTGCTCGCGGCCAAGGCCAGGTTGCAGGCCGCCGGCATCGAGGTCATCGGCCCGACAGAGCACACCATCTTCAAGTCGATCTACTTCTTCGACCCCAACGGCCACCGCCTCGAACTCGCGGTGGACACCGCCACGCCGCAGATGAACGCCGATCTGGACAAGGTGAAGTGGGACATGCTCGAAGAGTGGAGCAAGACCAAGCGCGCGCCCAAGCACGCTGCCTGGATGCACGAGAAGCACTGAGTTCGCACGCGGCCGGGCCATGCTGTCCACCTACACCTGGCCACGCTACGCGTACCGCCGTGCGCCGGAGCTCGGCGCGGGCGGCGAGCGGCGCGTGCCGCTGGTCATCGTCGGCGCCGGCCCGGTGGGCCTCGCCGCGGCGATCGACGCCGCGCAACGTGGCCTCGCGGTGATCGTGCTCGACGACGACAACACGGTGTCGGTCGGTTCGCGCGGGGTCTGCTACGCCAAGCGCACGCTCGAGATCCTCGACCGCCTGGGGCTGGGCCAGCGCGTCGTCGACAAGGGCGTCACCTGGAACGTGGGCCGCACCTTCCACGGCGAGCGCGAGGTCTTCAACTTCGACCTGCTGCCCGAGGCCGGCCACCACCGGCCCGGCATGGTCAACCTGCAGCAGTACCACCTCGAGCAGTACCTGGTGGAGCGCGCGCAGCAGCTCGATGCCATCGACCTGCGCTGGCAACACAAGCTCACCAAGGTGAGCGCCGCGGACGACGGTGTGACGCTGGCCATCGACACCGCCGACGGCCCCTACACGCTGCGCGCCGACTGGCTGATCGCCGCCGACGGCACGCGCAGCACCGTGCGGCGCCAGCTCGGCCTGGACATCGAGGGCCATGTGTTCCAGGACCGTTTCCTGATCGCCGACGTGGTGCTGCACGGCGAGCCGTTCCCGCTCGACCGCACCGAGCGCCGCTTCTGGTTCGCGCCCAGGTTCCACGCCGGCGAGAGCGCGCTGCTGCACCGCCAGGCCGACGACGTGTGGCGCTTCGACTTCCAGCTCGGCTGGGACGCCGACCCCGAGGCCGAGAAGGACCCCGACCGCGTGAAGGCGCGCGTGCGCGCCGCGCTCGACCAGCAGGGCTTCGAGCACATCGGCTTCGAGCTCGAGTGGGTCAGCGTCTACACCTTCCAGTGCCGCCGCATGGCCGACTTCCGCCACGGCCGCGTGCTCTTCGTCGGTGACAGCGCACACCAGGTCTCGCCCTTTGGCGCGCGCGGCGCCAACTCGGGCGTGCAGGACGCCGACAACCTGCTGTGGAAGTTGAAGCTCGTGATCGACGGCGCCGCGCCCGCCTCGCTGCTCGACAGCTACAGCGCCGAGCGCATCGCTGCCGCCGACGAGAACATCCTCAACTCGTCGCGCAGCACCGACTTCATGACGCCCAAGAGCCGCGCCGCACGCACGCTGCGCGACGCCGTGCTGTCGCTGGCCGACGAGGTACCGGTCGGCCGCGCGCTCGTCAACAGCGGGCGCCTGTCGGTGCCCACCTGGCTCGTCGACTCGCCGCTCAACACACCCGACGCCGAGCACTTCGAGGGCTGGATGGTGCCGGGCGCACCGATGGACGACGCCCCCGTGCGCGGGCCGCAAGGCGAGGGCTGGCTGCTCGACGTGGTGGCCGACGCCAACCGCTTTGTGCTGCTGCACTTCGGCCGCGCCGACGAGGCCACGCGCCGCGCCGCGGCCGAACTCGGCCTCGCCCTCGTGACGCTGCTCGACGCGGCCGAGCCCGCGCCGCAGGCCCTGCACGACGCGCAGGGCCTGGCCGCGCGCCGCTACGACGCCCGCCACGGCACCTGCTACCTGATCCGCCCGGACCAGCATGTGGCCGCGCGCTGGCGCCGCTTCGAGCCCGCGCGCGCGGCCGCAGCGCTCGCGCGCGCCAAAGGTCTGGAGGGCTGAGACCATGCCGCTCAAGCTGCAACCCAATTTCGCCGAGCCGGGCCAGCGCGCGCGTTGGGCCTACACGCCCGGCGACGCCTTCTACGCCACGCTGATCCAGGCCCACGCGGACCTGACCGACGCGCAGAGCGAATTGCTCAACGCGCGCCTGATCCTGCTGCTGGCCAACCACGTGGGCGACCTCGCGGTGCTGCGCGAGGCCATCGCGCTGGCACGCGACGGCGTGGCGCCGCACGAGGTGGACAGCACCATCGAGCCGACGCTGTAGCGGCTTTCGCTCAGCGCGTCGCCGCCCAGCCCACCTGCCCGCTGGTCTGCGGGTGGCGATAGATCGTGTCGTTGAGAAAGCGCGCCACCTCGGTCACGTCGGCGTCGTTCCAGTCGAGCCGGGCCGTCGCCTGCCAGCGCTGCACCTGCGCCTTCAGGCTCGGCCAGTCAGTGGCCAGCTTCCTGTCGCGCCAGTGCATCTGCGTCGTGTGGCAGGCCACGCAATGCGTGGTGTAGAGCAGCTCGCCGCGGCTGGGCACGCGGTCCTGGGCGAAGGCGGTGCTGCACGACAGGGCCATGGCGGCCCAGGCCAGTCGTGGGTGGCGGCGGGTGATGTTCATCCAGGCCTTCTACCCAAACCCGCCGCGTCCGGGGGCGATGCGGATCAAGCTTTGCGCCGGTCGCGCCGCCCACAATGGCTCGATGCGGTACTGGCATGTCGTCGCAGTGTGGTGCCTGGCCTGGGCGGATGGGCCCGCGCAGGCGCAGCCGGTGGCGCACTTCGACACCGCGCAGGCCCGTGCCGCGCTCGCCTTGCTCGCCGACGCGCCCAGCCACGGGCTCGATCCGCTCGACTACGCGGTGCCGGCGCTGCGCCGTGCGCTCGAGGCCACGCCCACGCCCGACGCGCGCATTGACCAGGCGCTGGCGCAGGCGCTGCAGCGCTACCTCGCCGACCTGCACGACGGCCGCCTGAGCGCCGAGCAGCGCGCGCGCCACGGCGCGGCGATGCAAGGCCCGC
>JALHQP010000115.1 GCA_022841885.1 Aquincola sp.
GCCGCCGAGCCTGCGCCCGCGCCGAAGCCCACGCCCACCGCGGCCGCCGCGCTGCTGCGCCCGCGCGAGCAATGCGAGGGCCGGCACCTGCTGGCGCTGCACCGCTGCCTGAAGCGCGTGTGCCAGGACCCCGCGGTGGCCAACCACCTCGACTGCAAGCGCATGCGCCAGCTCGAGGCCAGCAACGCGCGGCCCGGCGAGTACTGACCCGCTCGACACGCGCTGCCGCTATGCTCGGCGCGCTCGCGCCCTTGCAGCACCGAAAGAGAAAGCCGCCCATGACCGTCTGCCCGATCGCCATCGCCGTGGGCTGCAAGAAGTGCCCGGCGTTCTCCGTCTGCCCGCTCAAGGGCGTGATCGGTGACCAGAAGAAGGACGAGCCGCCGGCCGCGAAGGCCGACACGTCGGCCGGCAAGAAGAAGTAGCCGCCCGCGCTGAAGGGCGACTCGCCGGCGCGCAGGCGCTGCGGCGCGAGGGCCTACGCTCGCCGGTGAAAGTATCGGTCGGCGCAACCGACCAAGGCGTCTGGACTTCCACCTCACCGGACTTGCCATGAAGCCTCGCTTTTTCGCGGGAGCCGCTCGCGCCCGCATGGCCTTGCTTGCCGCGCCGATGATGGCGCTGGCGATCCTGTGCGGCAGCGCGCCCGCCTTCGCGCAAGCCAGCGACAAGCCGACGCTCGGCGCGCGCAAGGACAAACAGGGCCAGCCCTTCCCTCCCGCGCCGGCGGCGGCGCAAGGCGCGCTGTCGCCGGCAGCGGCACGGGCGCTGTCCGAGCTGGCGCCGGCGATCCGCGAGCGGCGCTTTCCCAGCGCCGCGGTCAAGGCGCTCGGCGCCTCGGGCGATGCGCGCCTGGGCTGGGTCCTCTACGACCTGCTGCGGTTTGCCGGCAGCGAGCACTTGGGCGAGGTGGTCGCCGCCTTCGAGAAGCTGAGCGGCGCGCCGCTGCCGGCCGAGCCCTTCACCGCGATGGGCGACCGGCTGCTGGCGTGGGACCTGCCGGCACCGCCGGGCTACCGCGAGGCCAAGCGCGATCTGTTCCTGCTGATCGAGCCCAAGTGGGCGCCCTTCTTCGCCGACACCGCGTCGGCCATCGACTGGCGCTGGGTCGGCTGGGGCGGCGTCTTCATCGACGACCGGCCCGACGCCACCCAGGGCGAGTCCTGCCCGCGCGGCTGCATCCCCGCGCTCGATCAGCCCAAGGTGACCGCCGCCGCGCAGGGGCGCTGGTACCCCGACCGCGCGATCGTGTTCGGCCTCGTCATCAACGGTCAGGCCCGTGCGTATCCCAAGAACATCATGGAGGTGCACGAGATGGTCAACGACACGCTGGGCGGGCGCCGCATCGGCATCCCCTATTGCACCCTGTGCCTGTCCGTGCAGGCCTACTTCACCGACCAGGCGCCCGGCTTCCAGCCGCTGCTGCGCACCTCCGGGCTGCTGTCGCGCTCGAACAAGTTCATGTACGACCTGTCCACCTGGTCGGCGATCGACACCTTCACCGGCCGCGCGATCTCGGGCCCGCTGCACAAGGCGGGCGTGACCCTGCCGCAGGCCACCGTGGTGGTTTCGACCTGGGGCGACTGGCGCAAGGCCCATCCGCGCACCACCATCGTGGCCGAAGACGGCGGCGTGGGCCGGCGCTACCCGCTCGACCCGCTGCGCGGCCGCGACGACGCCGGGCCCATCTTCCCGGTCGGCGACGTCGATGCGCGCCTGCCGGTGCACGAGGTGGTGCTGGGCGTGACCGCGCCCGACGGCAAGCCGCTCGCGTTTCCGCGCGCGGCGGTGCAGCTGGCGCTCAGCGCTGGCGAAACCGTGCGCCTGGGCGCCGTCGAGGTGCGGCGCGAGGCCGGCGGCCTGAGGGCCTTTGCCGGCAAGACCGAGTTGACGAGCCAGCAGGCGTTCTGGTTCGCGTGGAGCCAGTTCAAGCCGGGCACGGGGGTGTGGCGACGGCCGTGATTGCCGCAGCGGGGCCGGACCGCAGCGCTTCCGTCACGCGCGGCCGGCTAGCATCGGCGCCATGACCGCCGCCCTGCCGCCGACTCCGCACCGCCTCACCCCCGACGTCATCCGCAGCGAGGCGCAGTTGCGCGCGCTGCTCGGCGAGCCCGCCGCGCTGACCTGCGCCAAGATCACGACCGGCTGAATCCGATGACGCGGCTGTTCGTCGAGCGCTCGCCGCTGGTGTGCCTGGCCACCAGCGACGCGGCCGGCGCTTGCGACCTGAGCCCGCGCGGCGACCCGGCGGGCTTCGTGCGCATCCTCGACGAGCGCACGCTGCTGATCCCCGAGCGCCCGGGCAACCGGCTGGCCGACTCGCTGCGCAACATCCTCGCCAACCCGCATGTGGGCCTGCTGTTCATCGTGCCGGGCGCCACCGACACCTTGCGCGTCAACGGCCACGCCACCATCACCACCGACGCCGCGCTGCTCGCGCCCAGCACCGTGGAGGGCAAGCCGCCGCGCCTGGGCGTGCTGGTGGACATCGACGAGGCCTACACGCAGTGCTCCAAGGCCTTGCTGCGCTCGCACTGCTGGGACCCCGCGCGCTTCGTCGACCCCGCGAGCATGCCCACCGGCGGCCAGGTGCACCGCGCGATCCAGGGCGAACAGTTCGACGCCGAGCAGTACGACCGCGAGCGCGCCGAGCGTTACCGCCAGCGCGTGGGCTTCTACTGATGATGCGCCGCGGGCTGCTGCTCGCGCTGTGCCTCGCGGCGGCCACCGCGGCATCCGCGGTGCGGGCCCAGCCGGGCGCCTGCGGTGAACTGATTACCCTCGAGACGCACGATCGCACCACCACCCGAGTGGCCCTCGCCGGCCCGCCCGCCGCACCGGCCGGCGTGCTGTTGCTGCTGGTGGGTGGCGACGGCCACCTGGACCTCGACGAGCGCGCCTGCCCGCGCGCACTGAAGGGCAACTGGCTCGTGCGCGCGCTGCCGCTGTTCCACGCGGCCGGCTTCATGACCGCGCTGCTGGACGCGCCGTCGGACCACCACAGCGCGGACGGCCTGGCGGGCTTTCGCACCGCCGAGGCGCATGCACAGGACATCGGCCGCGTCATCGCCGACCTGCGCGCGCGCCTCAAGACAGCGCAACCGGTGTGGCTGGTGGGAACCAGCCGCGGCACGATCTCGGCGGCCAACGCCGCGTCGCGCCTGTCGACCGGCGCCGCGGCCCCCGATGGCGTGGTGCTGAGCTCACCCGTGACGGCCGGCGCGCGCGCGCGCAAGCCCTGGGTGATCCAGAGCGTGTTCGACCTGCCGCTGGAGGCCGTGCGCCTGCCGATGCTGGTGGTCGGCCATGCCGACGACAGTTGCGCGCGCACGCCCGCGACGCTGATGGCGCGTATTGCCGAGCGCACCCAGGGAACGCGCGAGCAGGTGGTCAC
Organism: Aquincola sp.; assembly: GCA_022841885.1. Lineage (GTDB taxonomy): Bacteria > Pseudomonadota > Gammaproteobacteria > Burkholderiales > Burkholderiaceae_C > CADEEN01. Next base: position 3,395 of record JALHQP010000115.1, read on the forward strand.
GGTCACCGGCGGCCCAGGCCGGCCGGCGCCGGGCGTCGACGCCTGCGAGGGCCGCTCGCCGCATGGCTTCATCGGCCAGGAGGCCGAGGTGGCGGCGGGCATCGCGCGCTTCGTCGGCGGCGGGCGCTACTGAGCCTACCGAGGGCCGGCGTCTCCGTCGTCGATCTTCTCGAAGCGCGGACGCATCACGCCGTCCACCAGCACGGTCTCGAAGAACATCGCGTGCGGACGGACCCACCATCCGCCGTCGTTGTACAGCGGGCGGTAGACCACTAGCGGCTCGTGCGTCTCGCTGTGGCGGGCGACGCCGATCACTTCGTAGTCGCCGCCCTTTGTTGTGGCGGTAGTGGCCGAGGGGGGTGGCGGGGAGAGAGGCGATGGGGGGCATGGGGCGCGGCGGAGTGCAGCGTGAACTGCGAGTGTCGCCTCGACGATGCAGCCGCGCCTGAAGCGGCGTTCAGGAGATCAGCCAAGTCGCCAAGTCCTGCCACGCCTGCGTGCTGGCGATCAGCAGGCGCCCTGGCAGCGACAGGATGACGAACAGGCCACCCCACAGCGTTGCCGGGTGCAGGCGGTTCAGCATCAAACGGTCGAGCCCAATCGCCGCGACGATCAGCAGCGCCGTGCCGCCGAAGGCGATGGGTAGCACCGGCAGCGGCGGGAACTGCAGCGCCACGCGTGCAATTGCAGGTGGCAACAGACTCAGCGTGGCCACTAGCATCAGCCGCTTGTGCCAGTCGCTGCGCGCGCGCAGCAGAAGCGCCGCCAACGCCAACAGTGCGAACACGCCCAGGTCGAACAGCGGAACGGCCATGAAACTCAGCGCCGAGACCTTGGCAGGATCAGGAGTGAATCCGCTGCGGCCGGATTCGATCGCCATGCGGTAGCCGACCACGCACATGGCTACCAGCAGGGAAGCGCCGAACGCGCCGAGCAAGCGGTGGGCGTCGCGGCGATCCGTTGCGACCAGCCAGGTCTGCACCACGAACAGCATCACCCAGGCGCTGAATACCACGCCGTGCACGAGCTTCAGTGTGGACAGCTGCGGTGTTCCGAACAGACTCCTGAGATAGAACGTCGGTGAGAAGCCGACAAAGACGACCAGGGCTGTGAACAGTGCGCTGCCCAGCCAGAACCAGCGCTGGCCCGGTCGCGCCAAAGACGCGGCATCCTGCACGACTCTGCTCATAAGAGCCCCCGATGAACGATCCAGACTGAATGCGGCTTCCGCTCAGCGTGGCAGCAATTCAGTCCAGAGCTTCATGCGCTCATGCACCAGGTCGCGGCTCGGCGCCGCGATGGAGCCGAGCACGTTACGCCTCTCGGGGCCGACGCGCAAGCTTCGATGAGTCCGTCGAAACTGTGACTGGCGGCCAGTTGCCCTCGCTCATGGCAGCAACTGCTGGAGTCCGCGCCGCAGTCACCCGAGTGTGCGAAGCACGAGGATGGCTGCAAGCCCCCAGCTGGTTCCAGCGAGCGCGCGAACCCAGTCTCTCTTGTCCACCACGAGCGCGGCGCGCAGCAGTTCTGGCGGACCTCCAGCTCAGTGGTTGTCGCGCGGCACGAACGAACCCCGCTTCCCGCGCAGGAAGTCCAGGTCCGCCCCCTCGTCCGCCTGCGTCACATGGTCCACGTACAGCTTCCAGTAGCCTGACTCGAGCGGCGGCTTCGGCGCCTGCCAGGTGGCGCGGCGCTTCTCGAGTTCGGCGTCGTCCACGTGCAGGTGCAGCTTGCGCGCCGCCACGTCGAGCGTGATCAGGTCGCCGCTCTTTACCAGCGCTAGCGGGCCGCCGGCCGCGGCCTCGGGCGCGGTGTGCAGCACCACGGTGCCGTAGGCGGTGCCGCTCATGCGCGCGTCGCTGATGCGCACCATGTCCGTGATGCCCTTGCGCAGCACCTTCGGCGGCAGCGGCATGTTGCCCACCTCGGCCATGCCGGGGTAGCCCTTGGGGCCGCAGTTCTTCAGCACCAGCACGCAGGTCTCGTCCACGTCCAGGGCCTCGTCGTCGATGCGGGTGTGGAAGTCCTCGATGTTCTCGAACACCACGGCGCGGCCGGTGTGCTTCATCAGCGCGGGCGTGGCGGCGCTGGGCTTGATGACGGCGCCGCGCGGCGCCAGGTTGCCCTTCAGCACCGCGATGCCGGCCTTGGCCTTGAACGGCGCGTCCACGCTCTTGATGACCTCGGGGTTCCAGTTCTGCGCCTCGCCCACGTTCTGCGCCACGGTCTTGCCGTTGGCGGTGACGGCGTTGGCGTGCAGCAGCGGCAGGATGGCCTTCATCACCGCGGGCAGGCCGCCGGCGTAGCAGAAGTCCTCCATCAGGTACTGGCCGCTGGGCTGCAGGTTCACCAGGCACGGCAGTTCGCTCGCGAGGCGGTCGAAGTCCTCGATCTTCAGCGGCACGCCCACGCGGCCGGCAATCGCGATCAGGTGGATCACCGCGTTGGTGCTGCCGCCGATGGCGGCCAGCGTGCGGATCGCGTTCTCGAACGCTTCGCGCGTGAGGATCTTCGACAGCAACTGGTCCTCGTGCACCATGTCGACGATGCGCCGGCCCGCTTCGCGCGCGATCACGTTGCGCCGGCCATCGACCGCCGGGTAGGCCGCGTTGCCGGGCAGGCCCACGCCGAGCGCTTCGACCATGCTCGCCATCGTGCTCGCGGTGCCCATGGTCATGCAGTGGCCGTGGCTGCGGTGCATGCAGCTCTCGGCCTCGAAGAAGTCGGCCAGCTTCAGCGTGCCGGCGCGCACCTGCTCGCTCATGCTCCACACGCCAGTGCCCGAGCCCAGCTGCTGGTCGCGCCAGCGGCCATTGAGCATCGGCCCGCCGGACACGCCGATGGTCGGCAGGTCCACGCTCGCGGCGCCCATCATCAGCGAGGGCGTCGTCTTGTCGCAGCCCATCAGCAGCACCACGCCGTCGATCGGGTTGCCGCGGATGCTCTCCTCGACGTCCATGCTCGCGAGGTTGCGGTACAGCATCGCGGTCGGGCGCAGCAGCGTCTCGCCGAGCGACATCACCGGAAACTCGAGCGGGAAGCCGCCCGCTTCGTAGACGCCGATCTTCACCTGCTCGGCGAGCGTGCGGAAGTGCGAGTTGCAGGGCGTCAGTTCGGAGAAGGTGTTGCAGATGCCGATCACCGGCCGGCCGTCGAACTGGTCGTGCGGCACGCCCTTGCCCTTGACCCAGCTGCGGTAGGCAAAACCGTCGCGGTCCTGGCGCCCGAACCACTGCTGGCTGCGCAGTTCGTGGGGGGCCTTCTTCTTCGTCGTCATGGTGTGGTGTGGTTCAGTGGATGTGGCTGCCGCCATGAATGGACAGCTCCGTGCCGGTGACGTAGCTCGCCAGGTCTGAGGCCAGGAAGAGCACGCAGCCGGCCACGTCCTCGGCGTGGCCGGGCCGGCCGAGCGGCACGCCGGCCACGATGGCGGCCAGCTTGTCGGGCGTCATCAGGCCGGCGGTGATGTCGGTGTCGATGAAGCTCGGGCAGATGGCGTTGACGCGGATGTTGTCGGGGCCGAGCTCGCGCGCCGCGGCCTTGGTGTAGCCCAGCACCGCGGCCTTGGCGGCCGAGTAGTGCGAGCCGCCGAACACGCCGCCGCCGCGCTGTGCCGACACGCTGCTCATGTTGACGATGCTGCCGCACCGGGCCTGGCGCATCGCCGGCACCACGGCCTGCGTCATGTACAGCGTGCCGCGCATGTTGATGTCGAAGATGCGCTCGTAGGTGGCGGCGTCCACCTCCATCAGTCGCTGCGGGCTGGTGATGCCGGCGATATTGACCAGCACGTCGATGCGGCCGAAGCGCTCGAGCGCGAGGGCCGCGCTGGCATCGCACTCGGCCTTGTTCGTCACGTCGCAGCGGGCGCCCGCGTGGCCCCCTGGACCGTTCACGGGCAGCGAGGCCGCCGCGCGCTCGGCGGCCGCGGCGTCGATGTCGGTGATCAGCACGCGCGCGCCATGCGCTGCGAGCAGCTTGGCCGCGGCGAGGCCAAGGCCGCGCGGACTCGCCGCGCCGGTGACGATGGCGCTGCGGCCTTCGAGCAGGCGGCCGGTAAGCTGCAATGCGGGCACGGCCATCAGTTCAACCAGCCCTTGACCTGCCGCGCGATCGCCGCGGCCGAGATGCCGTAGCGATCGTGCAGCGTGGGCAACGCACCGGCGTCGAGGAAGGCGTCGGGCAGCGCGATGCGACGGAAGCGCGGCGCCACGCCGGCACCGAGCAGCTCGGCGGCCACCGCCTCGCCCAGGCCGCCCACGGTGCTGTGGTTCTCGGCCACCACGACGAGCCGACCGGCCTTGCCGGCCTCGCGCACGATGGTCGCCACGTCCAGCGGCTTGAGCGTGGCCACGTGCAGCACGCCCACGTCCACGCGGTCGGCGGCCAGCGCCTGCGCCGCTTCGAGCGCGCGCATCGTCAGCAGGCCCGAGGACACGATCAGCACGTCGCGCCCGTCGCGCAGCAGCTTGGCCTTGCCGAGCTCGAACTGGTAGCCGTACTCGTCGAGCACCAGCGGCACCTGGCCGCGCAGCAGGCGCATGTACACCGGGCCGTGGTGCGCGGCGATGGCCGGCACCACCTGCTCGATCTCGTGCGCGTCGCAGGGGTCGATGACCGTCATGCCGGGGATGGCGCGCATCAACGCCAGGTCCTCGGTGGCCTGGTGGCTGGGGCCGTAGCCCGAGGTCAGGCCCGGCAGCGCGCAGGCGATCTTGACGTTGAGGTCGTCCTCGGCGATGGCCTGGTGGATGAAGTCGTAGGCACGGCGCGTGGCGAACACCGCGTAGGTGGTGACGAAGGGCAGCGCACCCTCCTTGGCCAGCCCCGCCGCGGCGCCGAACAGCAGCTGCTCGGCCATGCCCATCTGGTAGAAGCGCTCGGGATACGCGTTGGCAAAGACGTGCAGGTCGGTGTACTTGGACAGGTCGGCCGTCATGCCCACCACGTCGGGCCGCTGCTCGGCAAGTTTCAACAACGCCTGGCCGAAGGGCGCGCCGCGCGTGCGCTGGCCCGGCGCGGCGATCGAGGCGATCATCGCCGAGGTGGTGAGCCTGGGCTTGGCGGGTGTGGCGGTGCTCATGCGGCGCTCTCGGCGGCGGTCGCGGCAAGGTTGGCGGCATCCAGCGCCTCGATCGCGAGCTGCCACTCCTGCGGCTCGACGCGGATGAAGTGGTTCTTCTCGCGCGCCTCGAGGAAGGGCACGCCGCAGCCCATCTTGGTGTCGCAGACGATCATGCGCGGCTTGGGGTCCTTGAGCTGGCGTGCCGCGTCGAAGGCCCGCATCACCGCGGCAAGATCGTTGCCGTCGATGCGCTGCGTGTGCCAGCCGAACGCTTCCATCTTCGGCACCAGCGGCTCGAAGGCCATCACGCTGTTGGACGGGCCGTCGGCCTGCTGGTTGTTCACGTCGACGATCGCGATCAGGTTGTCGAGCTTGTAGTGGCTCGCGCTCATCAGCGCTTCCCACACCGCACCCTCGTCGAGCTCGCCGTCGGAGAACAGCGTGTAAACGAACGAGCTGCTGCTCTTGCGCTTGAGGCCGAGAGCGTGGCCCACCGCGATGGCCAGACCCTGGCCGAGCGAGCCGCCGCTCATCTCCATGCCGGGCGTGTAGCTGCGCATGCCCGACATCGGCAGGCGGCTGTCGTCGCCGCCGTAGGTCTCGAGCTCCGCCTCGGGGATCACGCCGGCCTCGATCAGCGCGGCGTAGAGCGCGATGGCGTAGTGGCCGTTGGACAGCAGGAAGCGGTCGCGGCCCTCCCACTGCGGGTCCTCCGGCTTGAGCTTCATCGCGTGGAAATAGGCCACCGCCAGCACGTCGGCGATGTCCAGCGCCTGGGCGATGTAGCCCTGGCCCTGCACCTCGCCCATGCGCAAGGCCTGGCGGCGGATGCGGTAGGCGCGCTGCGCCACGGCCTCGATCGTTGCCATCGTGAAACCGGTCCTTTCAGCGCCGCTCGGCCGCGGCCGGCGGCAGGCCGTTGAGCTGCGCAATGAAGTCGGCCAGCATCGGCACGTACTTCTGGCTGTCGCCGGCCGCTTCCATCGCGGCGAAGCTGTTCTTCACCAGGGTCTGGAGGTTGTTGACCGCACCGATCTCGTTGGCCATCGACGCCAGGTAGCGCATGTCCTTGTGCGCGTTGGCGATGGTGAACTTGTGCGCGTTCTCGTTGCCGGCCAGGCTCCACTGGATGAAGGTGTCGTAGAAGCCCGAGCGCATGCGCCCCGAGCCGAGCACGCTGTGGAACTGCTCGACCGTCAGGCCCGCCTTGCGCGCGATGGCCAGCGCCTCGGAGAACAGGGCCGCGTAGCCCATCGCGACGAAGTTGTTGACCAGCTTCATCTTGTGCCCCAGGCCCAGCGGCCCGAGGTGCACCACGTTGCCGGCCCAGCAGCGCAACACCGGCTCGATGATCTTGAAGGTGGCGTCGTCGCAGCCGACCATGGTGTCCAGCGTGCCGGCCTCGGCCTCGACCGGCGTGCGCGACAGCGGTGCGTCCACCAGGGTCATGCCGGCAGCCGAGAGTTCCGCGCCCAGCGCGAGCGTCGACACCGGGTTGGAGGTGGAGCAGTCGATGACGATCAGGCCGCGCTTGCCGCTGGCCATCACGCCGTCCGGCCCGCGCAGGTTGGCCTCCACCTGCGGCGAGCCGGTCACGCACAGGTGCACGATGTCGCACTGAGCCGCCAGTTCGCGCGGCGTGGTCGCCTCGGTGGCACCGAGTGACTTGAGGTGCTCGACCGGCTCGCGCTTGCGGTGGCCGAGCACGACCAGCGGGTGCCCTTTGGTGACGAGGTTCTTGGCCATGCCGTGGCCCATCAGGCCCACGCCGATGAAGCCCACGGTCAGCTTCATTGCGCCCCCTCGTGTGTCGCCGCTTTGCCGCTCATCGCTTCTTCGCTCCCGCGCCGTTGAGCGCGCGGTAGGCGCGGATGACCTGGCTGTCGTCGGCCGCGCCGTGGCCGAGGCCCGAGGCGGCGAGGAACATCTGCATGGCGGCCGCCGACAGCGGCAGCCCGGCCTTGAGCGCGCGGCCCTCGCCAAGCACGATGCCCAGGTCCTTGACGAAGATGTCCACCGCGCTCGTGACCGGGGGCTCGTCCTGCATCATGCGCGGGCCGCGGTCGCCCCACATCCACGAGTTGCCGGCCGAGACACTGATGATCTCGTGCATCGTCGCGGTCGACACGCCCGCGCGCTCGGCAATGTGCATCGCCTCCGCGGCGGCGGCGATGTGCACGCCGCACAGCAGCTGGTTGATCATCTTGGCGGTGGAGCCCATGCCGGCGGCGCGACCGCAGTCGAAGACGCGCGAGCCCATCGCGTCGAGCACCGGCCGCGCGCGCTGCAGCACCGCCGCGTCGCCCGAGCACATGATGGTGAGCGATGCCGCGTTGGCGCCCTTGGTGCCGCCGGAGACCGGCGCATCGAGCGTGTGCAGGCCCATCGCGGCGAGGCGCTCGGCGGTGCGCACCGCGTGCGCGGGCGCCTGGGTGCAGCCCATGCCGACGATCGCCCCCTTGGGCAGCGCGGCGGCCGCGCCGCCGTCG
>JALHQP010000116.1 GCA_022841885.1 Aquincola sp.
GCAGGGGCGGGCGCGGGCGCCGTCGTCTGCGCGCGCGCCGGTGCCGCGAGCAGCGCCGCGGCCGACATGGCGAGCGCCAGTCGGTGCCAGGCGGGTTCGGTCATGGGCGCGGATTGTCGGTGAGCGACGTGAAGCGCCGGTAAAGCCGACGCCCCCGCAGACAATCGCGGGCGTGAACGGGCTTGCGCTGATCTACCTTGACGACGCCCTGCTGGCTGTCGACAAGCCAGCGGGCCTGCTGGCCGTGCCCGGCCGCGGCGAGGGCAAGCACGATTGCGTCGCACGCCGCGTGCAGGCCGGGCATGCGCAGGCGCGGGTGGTGCACCGCCTCGACGAGGCCACCTCGGGCGTGATGCTGTTCGGCCTCGGCGCGGATGCGCAGCGCGCGCTGTCGATCGCCTTCGCCGAGCGGCGCGTGGCCAAACGCTATGAGGCGCTGGTGCATGGGGTGATGGTCGACGACGCAGGCACGATCGACCTGCCGCTGGCGGCGGACTGGCCGAACCGCCCGCGCCAGCAGGTGGACCGGGAGCGCGGCAAGCCTTCGCGCACCACGTGGCGTGTGATCGCCCGCGACCCGGCGGCGCGGCGGACACGCCTGGCGCTCGAGCCGCACACCGGCCGCTCGCATCAGCTGCGCGTGCATCTGGCCGCCATCGGCCACCCGATCGTCGGCGATGCGCTGTACGCTTCGGCGCTGCATCCGCCCGCGCCGCGCCTGATGCTGCATGCCTGCGCGCTGCGCTTTGCGCACCCCGTGGAGAGTCACATGCTCGAGATCGAGAGCGCGGTCCCGTTCTAGGGCGGAACTCGCCGCAGCGCCGCCACTCGCACGCAGCACGCACCGAGGAATCGCGATGAACCGTCACCCCACTGCCCGCCGCCGCCTGCAAATGATCGCCGGGGCCGCCGCGCTGATCGCCTTGCCGGCCCTGCACCTGGGAGTGCGCGCGCAGGCAGCGCGCCGGCCGACGCCGGCGCAGACCGAGGGCCCGTTTTATCCGGTGGCGCTGCCCGCGGACAGCGACGCCGACCTGCTGGTGAATCAGTCACCTCAGGGCACGCTGCGCTACGCCCAGGGCCAGCCGGCGTGGGTGGAGGGCACGCTGACCGACGTCGACGGCCGGGCGTTGGCCGGCGCCGCGGTCGAGATCTGGCAATGCGACCACCAGGGCCGCTACCACCACCCGGGCGATGGCGACCGTGCCGACCGTGCCTTCCAGGGCTTCGGGCGCATGGTGGTCGACGGTGAAGGGCGCTGGCGCTTTCGCACCATCCGCCCGGTGGCCTATGGCGGGCGCGCGCCGCACATCCACGTCAAGGTCAAGCTTGGCACGCGCGAGCTGCTGACGACCCAGCTCTACGTCGAAGGCGCCCCGGGCAATGCGCGCGACTTCGTCTGGGGCCGGCTGTCGGCCGAGGATCGGCGTGCGGTGACCGCGCCGTTCGCAGCCGGCAGCGACGGCCAGCTGGGCGCGAAGTTCGCGCTCGTCGTCGCTGCCTGACGAGGCGCCTGGGCGCGCGGGCTATGCTCGCGCGATGAGCAGTGCCCAACACCTCACCATCGTCAGCGGCGCGTCGCGCGGCCTCGGCCGTGCGATGGCGGAACTGCTGGCCGCGCAGCCCGGGCACCGGGTGCTCGGCCTGTCGCGCCAGGCGCCGCCGGCGCCAGCGGGCATCGAGCAATGGGCGGTCGACCTGGCCGATCCGCTGCCGGTGGCGGCGCGCCTGCAAGCCTGGCTCGGCAGCCTCGCGCCGGACCAGTTCGCGAGCGCGACGCTGATCAACAACGCGGCCCTGGTGACCGAGCCGCAACCGCTGGCGGACAGCGAGCCGGCGGCGCTGTCGGCCGCGGTGCGCGTGGGCCTCGAAGCGCCGCTGCTGCTGTCGGCTGCCTTCCTGCGCGCGACGCGTGGCTGGCCTGGAGTGCGCCGCGTGCTGCACATCTCGTCGGGTCTCGGTCGCCGTGGCATGGCGTCCACCGGACCCTACTGCGCGGTCAAGGCCGGGCTGGACAACCTGGCGCGCGCGCAGGTGCTCGAGGAGGCGCTGCAGCCCAATGGCGCCAAGGTCTGCTCGCTGGCACCGGGCGTCATCGACACGGACATGCAGGTGCAGCTGCGCGGTGCCAATCCGGCCGCGTTTCCCGACATCGAGGCTTTCCAGCAGATGAAGTCGGGCGGCAAGCTCGACACGCCGGCGGCGGCGGCGGCCAAGGTGCTGCGCTACCTGCAGCGAGCCGACTTCGGCAGCCATCCGGTGGGTGACGTGCGCGACGCCTGAAGATCTCGGGCGGCGGCGCGATCGGGTGTCGGTTCAGGCGCCGCCATGGTGTGGGCGGGCCACTCAAGGAGTGACAACACCCTCGAAACGCAGGCACTGCTGCCGCACCACCTCGGGCAGGTACTGCTCGCGAGCCTGCGCGGCGCGCAGCCACGCCGCGTCGGTGCCGGTGTCGGGGTCGGCCAGCGCCTGGCGCAGCAGCAGCAGCCCGCGCTCGGCGTGCAGCTCGATCGCGTGCATCTCGACCGCGTCGATGGTCTGGCGGATCAGCTCGCGCAGCGGCCGGTGTTCGGCCGTCGTCGGGTCGACCACCTCGCCGTCGAGGCCGAAGCGGCAGGCCTGGAATCGGTTGTATGTGTAGGCCAGGTAGTCGTCCTCCTGCGGCTCGAAGGGGCGCTCCTTGACGAGCCAGCGCGCCACGCACTGCAGGTAGGCCGCGATCGCGGCGGCGCGCTCCACCGTCAGCGGCGTGTCCATCACGCGCACCTCGATCGTGCCGAACTCCGGCTTGGGCCGGATGTCCCAGTAGAAGTCCTTCATCGACTCGACGACGCCGGTGCGGCGCATCTTCTCGAAGTAGACCTTGAAGGCCTCCCAGGTCAGGTGGAAGGGCGCACGACCGGACAGCGGGAAGGCGAACACCGAGTTCAGGCGCGCGGACTGGAAGCCGGTGTCGGTGCCCTGTACATAGGGTGAGGAGGCCGACAGCGCGATCACATGCGGCACGAAGCGGTTCATCGCGTGCAGCAGCCACAGTGCCTCGTCGGGGCCGGGGCAGCCGATGTGCACATGCTGGCCGAACACGGTGAACTGCTTGGACAGGTAGCCATAGAGCTGCGACACCTGCTTGAAGCGCGGCGTGTCGAAGATGCGGCGCCGGCTCCAGTCCTGGAACGCATGCGTGCCGCCGCCGGCCAGGCGCAGGTTGAGCTTGCCGGCGTCCTCGACCAGCGCGTCGCGCACCTCGTGCAGCTGGTCGATCACATCGCGATGGCGCTCGCAGATGCCGGTGGACAGCTCGATCATCGAACTGGTGATCTCGGGCTTGACGTCGGCCGCGAGCTTGCGTCGGTTGGTCAGGCGCAGCAGGTCGGCCGCGCCGGGCGCGAGGTCGTAGTCGTGGCGGTTGACGATCTGCAGCTCGAGCTCGACGCCGAGCGTGAAGGCGCGCGAGGGCGCGAAGTCGCCGAGGCTCATCGTGGGCCCTCCCGGTGCACGGGCACGATGTCCACTTCGCCGGCGCGCCGCAAGGTGCCCATCAGTGCCAGCGGCGCCGCGAGTTCCAGCAGCGCCAGGCAGGCCAGCAGCACCGGCATCAGGCTGGCGCCAACACCCGGGTGGCGTGCGACGAAGTCCAGCATCAGAACCCAGGCGGTCGCCGACATCGGCGTCAGCGCCACCGACAGGCACAGCGCCTGCTGCAGGCCCAGGCCGCTCGGTCGCGCCAGGGCCACCACGGCCACGGTCTTGGCCAGGGCGCGCGCGCCCACCAGGGCCAGCGCCGTGCCGAACGCGGCCTTGAGCGCGTCGAGGTTCCAGGCCGAGGACACGGCGACGAACATGATCAGCACCAGCACACTGCCGGCACTGCCGAAGTGGCGCGGCCAGACCCAGGGGCGCTCGCTGCGGTTGGCCAGCCAGATGCCAGCCAGCAGCGGCACCAGCAGGGCCGACAGCTGCAGCGTCTTGGCGATCACCAGGGCCAGCAGCACGAAGGCCAGCAACAGCACCATCGAGTTGTCCTCGCGCAGGTCGAAGCGGCGCGCGATCAGCGCCAGACCTTCGCCGAGCGCAGCGCCGAGCAGGATCGAGCCGAAGAACGAGAACATCACCGGCGACAGGGCTTCGAGCCAGGTGGTCGGGTCCGACAGCAGCAGCCCGGCCGACAGCAGCTTGAGCGCCAGCACGGCGTACAAGGTGTTCAACGCCGCCAGCGCAAGCGCCCGCTCGGTCACCTGGCCGGCGGCGTGCAGTTCGCCGACCACGCGCTGCAGCACGGCCGGCGACACGCACACCGCGACGATCGCCAGCGGCGTGGCCACCTCGCGCGGCAAGCCGAGCGCGGACAGGGCCACGAAGACGGCGATGCCGGTCAGCAGCGCCTCGGCCACGCTGGTGGCGAGCAGCCAGGGGTTGCGCGCCAGCCAGGCCAGCTTCAGGCGCGCGCCCGCCTCGAACAGCAGCAGCGCGAGTGCGCCGTCGATGGCCACGCGCAAGGCCGGTTCGTCGCCTTGCGCGCCGCGGCCGGCCATGGCCAGCGCCGTGCCCACCAGCACGTAGCCGATCAGGCGCGGCCAGCGCAGCACGCGCCACATCGCTTCGCCGGCCAGCGCGGCGATGACTGCCAGCAGCGTGGCGCCGAGCAGGGTGTCGGGTGCCAGCGTCCAGGGCGTGGTGATCAGGGGCCAGAGCGAGTCGAGCATCTTGTTTTGGCGTTCGTGCAGTGGGCTGCGATGCTGCCCGCGCCCGGTGGCCGACTTGTGTCAGAACGTGGCGTGCACCGTAACCGCGCGCGCCATCGCAGCCTGTAGGACAGCACCCAAAAAAGAACCCCACGTGACGTGGGGTTCAAAGCTCCTGACCTCGTGCACCGCGGCAAGCCGCGTTGCACTCGGTGGTCCGACCCTAAGCGACCGCTCCCAAGTCGCCATCGGGGGATGCGCGAAGGAACTTGTGCCTGCCGATCGGATCGGCGCCGCAAGGGGTCGCCGCTACGCGGCGAGCCAGGCGGCGAGGTCGCGCTCGAGCTTCTCCAGGTCGGCCTGGCGCGTGTACATCATGTGGCCGGCGTCGTAGTAGTGGTGCTCGACGCGAGCCAACACCTCGGGCGGCACGTCGAGCTGGGCCAGCGACCAGTTGCTCGCGCTGTAGGGCGTGCCCAGGTCGTAGCGGCCGCTGGCCACCAGCACCTTCAGGTGCGTGTTGCGGCGCAGCGCGCGGGACAGGTCGTCGCTGGTCGAGCAGAAGGCGTTGCCCTTGTCCTCGCCGCGGTTCCAGTTCCAGGCCTTGTGCGCGTCGAGTGACAGCAACTCGTAGCGCTGCTCCTCGGCCACGCCGAGCGTCTCGCCGAGGTAGGCGCGGGCGGCCATGCCGTAGGGCGCGCTGATGGCCTCCATGCCGGGGTCGAACTCGAAGTCGCGCCCGCGGCTGGCGGCCAGCGGGCCGGTGGCGCGCGCATCGAGGCGGCCGACCTGGCGCCCCTGGTCGCGCAGCAGTTCGAAGAAGAACGAGAAGTCGTCGACGCGCAGGTTCTTCTCTTCGACCAGCGCCTGCGGCAGGCCGCTCAGTTCGGCCACGCGCTTGGCGATGCGCTGGCGTTCGCGGCCCTGCAGCGCGGCACCGGCATGCAGCGCGCGCAGGTAGTCCTCGGCGACGAAGGCCTCGGCCGCCGCCCGTGCAGCGTCGGACGACGCGGCCAGCGGCCCCTTGAGCCGCCCGTGGTACTGCGCCACGTTGGCGAAGGCGGGCAGGAAGAGGGCGAAGGGCAGGTCGTTGCGCGGCGCGAACACGAGGCTTTGCAGGTCCATCGCGCAGGACACGAGGATCAGGCCCGCCAGCGCGACGTTGGCGTCGAGCAGGGCGTCGGCCAGGGCCGCACCGCGTGTCGTGCCGTAGCTTTCGCCGGCCAGGTAGACGGCGGAGCCCCAGCGCTTGTGGCGCGTCAGCCAGCCGCGCATCACTTCGGTCAGCGCGGCGACGTCGCCGTCGACCGACAGCAGGGTCTTGCGCGCATCGTCGCCGGCGGCGATCGACCAGCCGGTGTGCGGAGGGTCGACGAACACGAGGTCGAAGTGCGCCAGCCAGGTCAGCGGGTTGTCGCTGACGCCATAGGGCGGCAGCGGCATCGACCCGTCGTCGGGCACGACGACGCGCTTCGGGCCGAGCGCGCCCAGGTGCAGCCACACCGACGACGAGCCCGGCCCGCCGTTGAACGCGAAGCAGACGGGACGGTCGGCCGCCGTCGCACCCTCGAGCTCATAGGCGGTGGTGAACACGGCGGCCTCTGGCTCGCCGCGCTCGTTGCCGAACGCAAGCTTTTGCACTGGCAGGTACTCGCAGGTGGCGCGGTACGCCAGCGCGCGGCCTGTGCTCGTGGTGACTTGGCCGGTCGACGTGACCGGCGCACGCTTGAGCCGCTCCTCGACCGCCTTCTTCTCGCGGTCCTTCTTGTCGTCGTCGGCGGGTTTGTGTTCTTCGGCCATGGCGCGGTGGGGTTTTCGGGGAGGGCGCAGTGTAGAAGGGACAATACGGCCCGTGAGCACCGTCGCCCTGTCACCCCCCACGCCCGCACGCGCCCTGACCGGCTACAAGCCGTACTGGGCCAAACGCTTCGGGCAGGCCCCCTTCCTGCCGATGAGCCGCGCCGAGATGGAGGCACTGGGCTGGGATGCCTGCGACGTGATCGTGGTCACCGGCGACGCCTATGTGGATCATCCGAGCTTCGGCATGGCGGTGATCGGCCGCGTGCTCGAGGCCCAGGGCTTTCGCGTCGGCATCATTGCCCAGCCCGACTGGCAGAGCGCCGACCCGTTCAAGGCGCTGGGCCGGCCGACGCTGTTCTTTGGCGTCACCGCCGGCAACATGGACTCGATGATCAACCGGTACACCGCCGACCGGAAGATCCGCAGCGACGACGCCTACACGCCGGGCGGCGAGGGCGGCAAGCGGCCCGACCGCAGCTCGCTCGTCTACGCCAACCGTTGCAAGGAAGCCTACCCCGACGTGCCGATCGTGCTCGGCGGCATCGAGGCCAGCCTGCGCCGCATCGCGCACTACGACTACTGGCAGGACAAGGTGCGCCGGTCGATCCTGGTCGACGCCAAGGCCGACCTGCTGCTTTACGGCAACGCCGAGCGCGCGATCGTCGAGGTGGCGCACCGCCTGGCGCGGCGCGAGCCGATCGACAGGATCACCGACGTGCGCGGCACCGCCTTCATGGTGCGCGAAGCGCCCGAGGGTTTCATGGAGATCGACTCGACCGAGGTCGACCAGCCAGGGCGCATCGACGAGCACATCCATCCGTATGCGATGGCCGACGAGTCTTGCGCCAAGCAGGAGGCCACCACGCCCGGCAATATGGTCGCGATGCCGGTCTCGCGCAAGACCGGCCGCGTGACGATGCCGCCGCGCGACAAGACCGTGATCCGCCTGCCCGCCTACGAGCAGGTGAAGAGCGACGCCGTGCTCTATGCGCACGCCAACCGCGTGCTGCACCTCGAGACCAACCCGGGCAATGCGCGCGCGCTGGTGCAGCGCTACACGTCCAGCGGCGTCGACCAGGACCTGTGGATCAACCCGCCGCCGATCCCGCTGTCCACCGCCGAGATGGACCATGTGTTCGACCTGCCGTATGCGCGCTCGCCGCACCCGGCCTATGCCGACGCGACCGGCGGCCACGACGGGCCGACCAAGATTCCGGCCTGGGAGATGATCCGCTTCAGCGTGAACATCATGCGCGGCTGCTTCGGTGGCTGCACCTTCTGCTCGATCACCGAGCACGAGGGCCGGATCATCCAGAGCCGCAGCGAGGACTCGGTGATCCGCGAGATCGAGGAGATGCGCGACAAGGTCAAGGGCTTCACCGGCGTGGTCAGCGACCTCGGCGGCCCGACGGCCAACATGTACCGCATTGCCTGCAAGAGCCGCGAGATCGAGGCCGCCTGCCGCAAGCCGAGCTGCGTCTACCCAGGCATCTGCCCGAACCTGAACACCGACCACTCGTCGCTGATCAAGCTCTACCGGCGTGCGCGCGCGCTGCCCGGCATCAAGAAGATCCTGATCGGCTCGGGCCTGCGCTACGACCTCGCGGTGCAGAGCCCTGAGTACGTCAAGGAGCTGGTGACGCACCATGTGGGCGGCTATCTCAAGATCGCGCCCGAGCACACCGAGGGCGGGCCGCTGTCCAAGATGATGAAGCCGGGCATCGGCAGCTACGATCGCTTCAAGGCGATGTTCGAGCAGTACAGCGCCGAGGCCGGCAAGAAGCAGTACCTGATCCCCTACTTCATCGCCGCCCACCCGGGCACCAGCGACGAGGACATGATGAACCTCGCGCTGTGGCTGAAGAAGAACGGCTTCAAGGCCGACCAGGTGCAGACCTTCTACCCGTCGCCGATGGCCACTGCCACCGCGATGTACCACACCGACCTGAACCCGCTGAAGGGCATCAGCCGCATCGAGGGCCGCGCGGAAAAGGTCGACATCGTGCGCGGCGAACGGCGCCGTCGCCTGCACAAGGCCTTCCTGCGCTGGCACGACCCGAACAACTGGCCGTTGCTGCGCGACGCATTGAAGCAGATGGGCCGTGCCGACCTGATCGGCAACGGCCAGCGCCACCTGATTCCGAGCTACCAACCGGCCACCGACGGCAGCTACGTCAGTGCGCGGCGCAAGAACTCGTCGCCGGCCCGGCCGGCCAAGGGCACGGCGCTGACCCAGCACACCGGCTTGCCGCCGCGCACCACTGGCGTGGTGAAGAAGATTTCCAAACCCAGGAAGCCGGGAACACCCTGAGGCAGGAATCGAGGCGCTGGCGCGTAATCCCGGCACCTCTCACCCTCAGGAGTCCGCCCATGCGAAGGAATGCCCGTGCCCTGGCCGTCTCGGCCGCTGCAATTGCCCTGCTTACAGCCTGCCAGACCATGCCGCCCAGCGACCCGATGAGCTTCTTCCTGACCAGCGAGGGGCCGGGCGACGGGGGCAATCTCGGCGGATTGGCCGGCGCCGACGCGCATTGCCAGAAGCTGGCCACGGCGGCGGGTGCGGGCGCCAAGACATGGCGCGCTTACCTCAGCACTGGTTTCACTCCCACCACGCCGGCTGTTAACGCGCGCGATCGGATCGGCAAGGGACCGTGGTTCAACGCCAAGGGCGCCATGATTGCCGCCGATGTCGACACGCTGCACGGCGCCGGCAACAAACTCACCAAGGAAACCGCGCTGAACGAGAAGGGTGGCGTCGTCAACGGCCGTACCGATCGACCCAACATGCACGACATCCTCACCGGTTCGCGGCCGGATGGAACGGCCTTTTCCGCTGACCCGCGCTTGCCCGATATGACCTGTGGCGGCTGGACCAAGAACGGCGCTGGCTCTGCGATGACGGGGCATCACGACCGCGCGGGCTTGGACCAGAACCCGTGGGCGACATCCTGGAACTCTTCGCACAACACGATCGGCTGCAGCCAAGACAACCTGAAGGCCACCGGCGGCAACGGGCTGTTCTACTGCTTCGCGGCGAATTAGGTCGCCGCTGCATCCGGCGCTGCCCGCGCTGCGTACACCGGGTTCGTCATTCAAGGAGACCGGCGATGGCAAAGACTCGGGTATTGCAGGCGGCGGCAATGGCCGTCGGCGTGGCGGCGCTGGGCGTCGCGGTGGGCCAGCAGGCGCTTGTGGCGCCGGGACCCAACAAGGTTGCGTTCCCGGAAAGCTGGTCCAAGTGGACGATGTACGCCACGGTGGACCGCCCGGACACCAAGCAGTACCGGGAGTTCTACACCACGCCCGACGTGATCGCGGCAGCCAAGGCCGGGCAGCCGATCCCTGACGGCGCGGTGGTGGTGCTGGCCGCCTACATGGCGCAGCAGGACGCCGCCGGCGTGCCGCTGAAGGACGCCAACGGCCGCTTCCTGAAGGGCAACCTGGCGGCCGTCAACGTGCAGCAGAAGAAGAAGGGCTTCGGCGACGAGATCCCGGCTTCGATCCGCAACGGCGACTGGCAGTACCAGTCCTTCGCGCCCGACGGCAAGGTCAACGACAAGGCCAACCTGACGGCCTGCTACCAGTGCCACCTGCCGTTCGCGAAGGACGAGTTCCTGACCAACATGGCCAAGCTCAAGGGCAGCTTCCCGAGCCAGGCGCAGGTGATGGCCCGAAGCGGCCCGACCGAGGTGGCGATCGCCGGCTTCCAGTTCGGCCCCGGCACGCTGAAGATCGCCGCCGGCCAGAAGGTCACCTGGACCAACGCCGACGACACGCCGCACCAGGTCACGCTGACCGGCGCCGACGGCCGGCGCAGCGAGGTGATGCTCAAGGGCCAGAGCGCGACGCTGCAGTTCGACGCCGCGGGCAACATCGCCTACGTGTGCGGCCTGCACCCGACGATGAAGGGCACGATCGAGGTCACCGCAAAGCAGTGACCGCTCGACCGCGCGCTCAGTTCGCGATGCGCGTGGCCAGCACCCGGCCGCTGCGCGGGTCGACCGCGCAGGTGTAGGTGAAGTGGGTGGACGGCGCGTTGGGCGCCGGCTGCGCCGTGCCCTGGCCGCGCAGGGCCGCGTTGCCCAGGCTGTCCTGCTCCATCGCGCGCGTGTCGGCGTTGAAGGCGATGCGCGATACCGTGGGCCAGCGCTGCTTGAGCGCCGTCGCCGCAGCCGATTCGCAGGCGGTCGGCGACACGTTGCTCAGGTCGGGTTCGACACTGCGCACGGCGGGCGCGGCCGGCGCGCCGTCGACGGCGGCGTCGCGCAGCACCACGCCCGAGACCTCGCCGCTGCGCGTGTCGAAGTTGCAGCTGTAGCTGAAGCTGCGCGTGCCGGCGCTGCTGCGCGCGCGGCCGGCGCCGCGCAGCACGATCTCGGCCGAATCGGCCGGGCCGGGCACCACGGCCGGCGGCGCGGTGAAGCTCACGTCGCTGACCGCC
>JALHQP010000117.1 GCA_022841885.1 Aquincola sp.
CACGCGCGGGGGCGGCTGGGGCGGCGGCGGCGGCGGCTTCAGCGCGCCATCGCAAGCGGCATTGGCCGTGGCCGGCGTCCAGAAGCCATCGCGCCAGCAATGCTCGTTGGTGCCGTTCTTCCAGATGATGGAGCCGTCACCGTTCTTCCAGTTATCCTGGTTGGAGGGGGCGCCCATGGCGTGCGCCGCGGCCGAGGCTGCCATGGGGGCAGCCAGCACGGCAGACGCGAAGAGCATCGCCACCTTGTTCAGTTTCTTCATTGAATCTCCTCTCGAGGAAAGCCGCAGGGACTGCAAAACGTCCAAATCGGAAGCGAGAAAACCTGGCAAACACCCGGTTCGACGAGCGCCCACCGCCGATCAAATCATTGTGCCAGAGCTTGTCCGGACGGCCGCATTTTGATCCCAGGGGCCAAAGCTCCGGCCCGCGATGTTGCGCGAGAACTACAGGCCGCGCCGAATAGAATCCGCCCTCTCTCGCGCCGAACCTGACGCCGAGGCCGCGTGCCCCGGGCGTGTTGACGCGCCGTGCGACCCGCCCTGACCCGCCTCGAATGACATCCTTTGCCAAGGAAACCCTGCCGATCAGCCTCGAAGAGGAGATGCGGCGGTCCTATCTCGACTACGCGATGAGCGTGATCGTCGGGCGCGCCCTGCCCGACGCGCGCGACGGCCTGAAGCCGGTGCACCGGCGCGTGCTGTTCGCGATGCACGAACTGAACAACGACTGGAACCGCCCTTACAAGAAGAGCGCACGCATCGTCGGCGACGTGATCGGCAAGTACCACCCGCACGGCGACAGCGCGGTCTACGACACCATCGTGCGCATGGCGCAGGACTTTTCCTTGCGTCACATGCTGGTCGACGGCCAGGGCAATTTCGGCTCGGTCGACGGCGACAACGCCGCGGCGATGCGCTACACGGAAATCCGTCTCGCGAAGATCGCGCACGAGATGCTGGCCGACATCGACAAGGAGACGGTCGACTTCGGGCCCAACTACGACGGCAGCGAGAAGGAGCCGCTGGTGCTGCCGACGCGGCTGCCCAACCTGCTGATCAATGGCAGCGCCGGCATCGCGGTGGGCATGGCCACCAACATCCCGCCGCACAACCTGAACGAGGTGGTCGACGCCTGCCTGCACCTGCTTAAAACACCGCAGGCCAGCATCGAGGAGCTGATGGAGATCGTCCCGGCGCCCGATTTCCCCACCGCCGGCATCATCTACGGCATCGAGGGCGTGCGCGAGGGTCACCGCACCGGCCGCGGCAAGGTCGTGATGCGCGCCAAGTGCCACTTCGAGGACATCGACAAGGGCCAGCGCCAGGCCATCATCGTCGACGAGATCCCTTACCAGGTGAACAAGAAGACGCTGCTCGAGCGCATTGCCGAGCTCGTCAACGACAAGAAGATCGAGGGCATCAGCCACATCCAGGACGAGAGCGACAAGTCCGGCATGCGGGTGGTGATCGAACTCAAGCGCGGCGAAGTGCCCGAGGTGGTGCTGAACAACCTGTACAAGCAGACCCAGCTGCAGGACACCTTCGGCATCAACATGGTGGCGCTGATCGACGGTCAGCCGCGCCTGTGCAACCTGAAGACCCTGGTCGAGATCTTCCTCGACCACCGGCGCGAGGTGGTCACGCGGCGCACCGTGTTCGAGCTCAAGAAGGCGCGCGAGCGCGGCCATGTGCTCGAAGGCCTGGCGGTGGCGCTGGCCAACATCGACGAGTTCATCGAGACCATCAAGACCTCGCCGACGCCGCCGGTGGCCAAGGCGGCGCTGATGAGCAAGAGCTGGGACTCGTCGCTGGTGCGCGAGATGCTGCAGCGCGCCGAGGCCGACACGCCCGGCGGCCGGGCGGCCTACCGGCCCGAGGGCCTGCCCTCGCAATACGGCATGCAGCCCGACGGGCTGTACCGCCTGTCCGACGACCAGGCGCAGGAGATCCTGCAGATGCGCCTGCAGCGCCTGACGGGCCTGGAGCAGGACAAGATCGTCGGCGAGTACAAGGACGTGATGGCCGAGATCGCCGACCTGCTCGACATCCTGGCCACGCCGTCGCGCGTGGCGACGATCATCGGCGACGAGCTGGTCGCGCTGAAGAACGAATTCGGCAGCGGCAAGCTGGCCCTGCGCCGCAGCGTGATCGAGCGCAACGCGCAGGACCTCGGCACCGAGGATCTGATCACGCCGACCGACATGGTGGTCACGCTCAGCCACACCGGCTACGTCAAGAGCCAGCCCCTGGCCGAGTACCGCGCGCAGCGCCGCGGCGGGCGCGGCAAGCAGGCGACGCAGATGAAGGAGGAGGACTGGATCGACCAGCTCTTCATCGCCAACACGCACGACTGGATCCTGTGCTTCAGCGACCGCGGCCGCGTCTACTGGATCAAGGTCTGGGAGGTGCCGCAAGGCGGGCGCGCCAGCCGCGGCAAACCGATCGTCAACATGTTCCCGCTGCAGGCCGGCGAGAAGATCACGGTCGTGCTGCCGCTGACCGGCGAGTTCCGCAGCTTCCCGGCCGATCACTTCATCTTCATGGGCACGTCGCTGGGTACGGTCAAGAAGACGGCGCTCGACGAGTTCAGCAACCCGCGCAAGGCCGGCATCATTGCGGTGGACCTCGACCCGGGCGATCACCTGATCGGCGCCGCGCTGACCGACGGCAAGCACGACGTGATGCTGTTCAGCGACGGCGGCAAGGCGGTGCGCTTCGACGAGGACGACGTGCGGCCGATGGGCCGCAACGCGCGCGGCGTGCGCGGCATGATGCTCGAGCCGGGCCAGAACGTGATCGCGATGCTGGTGGCCGAGGACGAGACGCAGTCGGTGCTCACCGCGACCGAGAACGGCTACGGCAAGCGCACCTCGATCGTCGAGTACACGCGCCACGGCCGTGGCACCAAGGGCATGATCGCGATCCAGCAGAGCGAGCGCAACGGCCGGGTGGTGGCCGCCACGCTGGTGCGGGCCGAGGACGAGATCATGTTGATCACCGACCGCGGCGTGCTGGTGCGCACCCGGGTGGCCGAGATCCGCGAACTCGGCCGTGCGACCCAGGGCGTGACCCTGATCGCGCTCGACGACGGCAGCAAGCTGTCGGGCCTGCAGCGCATCGTCGAGAGCGATGCCGACGAGAGCAGCAATGGCGGCGAACCAGGAGCGGGAAAGTGATGGTGCGAGCCCTTGCCTTGATGCTGATGCTTGCGGCCAGCATCGGCGCCCAGGCCCAGACCAAGAAAGAACTGGTGGCCAAGCTGCTGCAGGTGCAGCAGCAAGGCATCGAGAACATCGGCCGCTCGCTGGCCGGGCAGGTTTCCCAGCGGGTGCTGATGGCGGCCGGCCAGGAGATGGGCCGCGTGCCGGCCGACAAGCGCGAGGCGGTAGGCCGCGACATCCAGGCCGACGTCAAGAAGTTCCATGACGAGGTGGAGCCGCTGCTGCGCGAACGTGCGCTGCGCCTGGCCTCGACCGTCGCCGGGCCGATGTACGAGGAAAAGCTCACCGAAGACGAACTCAAGCAGGTGATCGCCTGGATGGAGTCGCCGACCTCGCGCAAGTTCGCGCAACTCGATCGTGAACTGGGCAACGCCCTGGCCGAGAAGGTGGTTGCCGACACGAAGACCACCGTCGACGGTAAGCTCAAGACGCTCGAAGCCTCGATCGGCAAGCGACTGGGTCTGCCGGCCGCGCCGGCTGCCGCGGCGCCGTCCGCCAGCGGTGCCGCCCCCAAGAAGAAGTGAGGCCGCGCGAGAGGCGATGACGCAGCCGTCCCAAGCTCCTGACGATCTGGGCAGCCTGCGCGCCCGGATCGATGCAGTCGACCGTGAACTGCTGGGCCTGCTCAACCGCCGCGCGGCGCTGGCACTCGAGGTCGGCGCGCTGAAGAAGCGCGAGGGCTCGCCCGTCTTCCGGCCCGAGCGCGAGGCCCAGGTCATCGACAGCCTGAAGGCGGCCAACGCAGGCCCGCTGGCCGCGGACAGCGTGGCGCCTATCTGGCGCGAGATCATGTCGGCCTGCCGTTCGCTCGAAGCGCCGCTGCGCGTCGCCTACCTCGGTCCGGCGGGCACCTTCAGCGAACTGGCGGCCCTGGGCTACTTCGGCTCGTCGATCGTGCGCGTGCCGTGCACCAGCATCGACGAGGTGTTCCGCGCCACCAGCGGCGGTGCGGCCGACTTCGGCGTGGTGCCGGTGGAGAACTCGACCGAAGGCGTGGTCGCCCGTTCTCTCGACCTGTTCCTGAACACGCCGCTGACCATCGTCGGCGAGACCAGCCTGTACGTGCGCCACAACCTGCTGCGCAAGGTCGAGGGTTTCGACGGGCTCAAGGCCGTGTGCGCGCACCCGCAGGCACTCGCGCAATGTCACGCCTGGCTGAACGCGCACCTGCCGCAGGCCGAACGACGCCCGGTGGCCAGCAATGCCGAAGGCGCGCGACTGGCCGCGCTCGACCCGACGCTGGCCGGCATCGCCAGCGACCGCGCCGCCAGCGAGTACGGCCTGCACACGCTGGCGCCGGCGATCCAGGACGACCCGCACAACCGCACGCGCTTCGCCGTCGTCGCGCTGCCCGAGAAGCACCCGCAGCCGCGCGCCTCGGGCCACGACTGCACCAGCCTCGTGGTGTCGGTACCCAACCAGCCCGGCGCGGTGCACGACATGCTGGTGCCGCTGAAGCAGCATGGCGTGTCGATGACGCGCTTCGAGTCGCGTCCGGCCCGTTCCGGCCAGTGGGAGTACTACTTCTACATCGACATCGACGGCCACCCCGATCAGCCGCAGGTGGCCCAGGCCTTGCAGGAACTGCGCGGGGTCTGCGCGTTCTACAAGCTGCTGGGCACCTACCCTCTTGACACCCACTAGTTCCACTGGGCGCACGATGTTCAACCAGCTCGGCGTGATCGGATGCGGCCTGATGGGCGGCTCGTTCGCGCTCGCGCTCAAGCGCGGCGGCCTGGTCAAGCGGGTGATCGGCTACTCGAAGTCTCCCTCGACGACCGAACGCGCCCGCAAGATGGGCGTCATCGACGACGCCGCCGAGTCGGCGCTGCTGGCGGTCTCGGGCTCCGACATTGTGCTGATCGCAGTGCCGGTGGCCGCCACGGAGACCACCTTCCGCGCGATCCGCCATCTGGTCGACCCCGGCGTGCTGTTCATGGACGTCGGCTCGACCAAGCGCGACGTGGTCGACGCCGCACGGCGCGTGCTCAAGGAGCGTGTGGTGCGCTTCGTGCCGGCGCATCCGATCGCCGGCAAGGAAGCCGGCGGAGTGCAGCATGCCGACGCCGCGCTGTACCAAGGCCGCCAGGTCATCCTGACGCCCCTGGCCAACACCGACCCGGTGCTGGTGCAGAAGGCCACCGACGTGTGGAGCGCGATCGGCTGCCAGGTGCTGAAGATGACGCCCGACAACCACGATGCGGCGTTCGCGGCGGTCAGCCACCTGCCCCACCTGCTGGCGTTCGCCTACTTCAGCGCCGTCGCGCGCCAGCCTGCCGGCAACGACTACCTGTCGCTCGCCGGCCCGGGCTTTCGCGACTTCACGCGCATCGCCGCCAGCGACCCGGCGGTGTGGCGCGACATCCTGGTCTCCAACCGAGAGGAGATCCTGAAGCAGTCGCTGCGTTTCCGGCACACGCTCGACGCGATCGAGCACGTGATCCGCTCGGGCAACGGCGAAGCACTCGAGGACCTGATCCGCCAGTCGGCGGACGCGCGCGCGAACTGGCAGATGAGTGCGGGCGCCAAGACGCCGGGTTCGCGCTGATCCGCCGCCGTGGTCGCGCTGCCCTTCCTCGACCTGCCACCCCTCGCGACGGCGGCCGGCACGGTCCGCCTGCCCGGCTCCAAGAGCATCTCAAACCGCCTGTTGCTGCTGGCCGGCCTGGCGTCGGGCATCACCCAGGTCCACGACCTGCTCGACTCCGACGACACGCGCGTCATGCTCGAAGCGCTGGCCGCGCTCGGCTGCGGCCTCGAGCAAGGCCCGCGGATCACGCATGTGCGCGGCCTGGGCGGCCGGCTCGCCACGCGCGAAGCCCGGCTCTTCCTCGGCAACGCCGGCACCGCGATGCGGCCGTTGACCGCCGCCCTGGCCTTGCTGACCGCTCGCCAGGGCGGCCGCTTCGAGCTCGAAGGCGTCGCGCGCATGCACGAGCGGCCGATCGGTGACCTGGTCGATGCGCTGCGCGGCCTCGGCTGCCGTGTCGACGACCTCGGCCAGCCGGGCTTCCCGCCGCTGGCGGTGAGCGGCCCGCAAGCGCTCGACCTGTCGCGGCCGATCCGCGTGCGCGGCGACGTGTCGAGCCAGTTCCTGACGGCGCTGCTGCTCGCGCTGCCACTGGCCAGCGACGCGGGCGAGATCACGGTCGAGGTCGATGGCGAGCTGATCTCCAAACCCTATGTCGAGATCACGCTCGCGCTCCTGGCACGCTTCGGCATCACCGTCGCACGCGAGGGCTGGCAGCGATTCACCATTCCCGCCGGCAGCGCCTACCGCTCGCCGGGCGCGGTGTTTGTCGAGGGTGATGCGTCGTCGGCCTCGTACTTCGTTGCGCTCGGCGCGATCGCCGCCACCGACGGCGTGGTCCGCATCGAAGGCGTAGGCCACGACTCGATCCAGGGCGACATCCGCTTCATCGACGCCGCCCGCTCGATGGGCGCCGACATCCGCACCGAGGCCAACGCGATCGAGGTGCGGCGCGGCGCCTGGCCCTTGCGCGCGATCACGCTCGATTGCAACCACATCCCCGACGCCGCCATGACGCTGGCCGTGATGGCGCTCTACGCCGACGGCCCCTGCACGCTGACCCACATCGCGAGCTGGCGCGTCAAGGAAACCGACCGCCTGGCCGCGATGGCCACCGAACTGCGCAAGCTCGGCGCCACCGTCGACGAAGGGCCGGACTGGCTGCGGGTCACTCCGCCCGCGACCTGGAAGTCCGCCTCGATCCACACCTACGACGATCACCGCATGGCCATGTGCGGCTCGCTCGCCGCCTTCGGCGGCGTGCCGGTGCGCATCGAGGACCCGAAGTGCGTCGGCAAGACCTTTCCCGGCTACTTCGAGGCCCTGTTCTCGCTCGCCACGGCGCGGCGCGAGGACGTGCCGGTGATCGCGATCGACGGCCCCACCGCCTCGGGCAAGGGTACGCTGGCCGCCGCCGTGGCCGAGCGCCTGGGCTATGGGCTGCTCGACTCCGGCTCGCTGTACCGGGTGACCGCACTGGTGGCGCTGCGCGAAGGCCTGCTCGAGCAGGACCCGCTGCCGGAAGCCGAGATCGCCGCGCGGGCCGCCACGCTGCCGCTGTCGTTCGAGCCCGGCCGGGTGCGCCTGGCGGGCGAGGACGTGACCGATGCGCTGCGGGCCGAAACGGTCGGCCTGGCCGCCTCCCAGGTGTCCGCCCTGCCCGCCGTGCGCCGCGCCCTGCACGAGCTGCAACTGTCGTTCCGCCGCGCGCCAGGCCTGGTGGCCGACGGGCGTGACATGGGTACCGTCGTCTTCCCCGACGCCGCGCTCAAGGTCTACCTGACCGCCAGCGCCGCCCAACGCGCCGAGCGACGGCATAAGCAATTGATTTCAAAGGGGATTTCGGCTAATATCGACAGTCTTCGCGCCGACCTCGAGGCGCGCGACCTGCGGGACAGCACCCGCGCCGTCGCGCCCCTGAAGCCGGCCGAGGATGCGAAGCGGCTCGACAACTCGGCGCTCACGATCGACCAGTCGGTGGATTGCGTGCTCGGGTGGTGGGAGCAGCAACGCATGACCTAGGCCGTCGCGGCGCCCGCCGCGGCGAATGTTCAACCCAACCGCCACCTCGTGGCACACGCCGGCTCCACCCCCTCCTTCTCCGCCGGCACAGGAAAACCCACATGTCCCAAACCCAAACCGCCATCACCGGCGGCGGCGAATCGTTTGCCGCCCTGTTCGAAGAAAGCCTGAAGCGCAGCGAGATGCGCGCGGGCGAAGTCATCACCGCCGAGGTGGTGCGCATCGAACACAGCTTCGTGGTGGTGAACGCAGGCCTCAAGAGCGAGGCCTATGTTCCGATCGAGGAATTCAAGAACGACCAGGGCGAAGTCGAAGTCCAGGTCGGCGACTACGTCTCGGTGGCCATCGACGCCATCGAGAACGGCTACGGCGACACCATCCTGTCGCGCGACAAGGCCAAGCGCCTGGCGTCGTGGATGTCGCTCGAGAACTCGCTCGAGTCCGGCGAGTTCGTCTCCGGCACCGTCAACGGCAAGGTCAAGGGCGGTCTCACGGTGCTGGTGAACGGCATCCGCGCCTTCCTGCCCGGCTCGCTGATCGACACGCGCCCGGTCAAGGACCTGAGCCCCTACGAGGGCAAGACGATGGAGTTCAAGGTCATCAAGCTCGACCGCAAGCGCAACAACGTCGTGTTGTCGCGCCGCGCCGTCGTCGAGGCTTCGATGGGCGAAGAGCGCGCCAAGCTGATGGAGACGCTGCACGAAGGTGCCATCGTCAACGGCGTGGTCAAGAACATCACCGAGTACGGTGCGTTCGTGGACCTCGGCGGCATCGACGGCCTGCTGCACATTACCGACATGGCTTGGCGCCGCGTGCGCCACCCGAGCGAGGTGGTGCAGGTCGGCCAGGAACTGCAGGCCAAGGTGCTCAAGTTCGACGCCGAGAAGAACCGCGTCTCGCTGGGCATCAAACAGCTGGGCGACGACCCGTGGCACGGCGTCTCGCGCCGCTACCCGACCGGCACGCGCCTGTTCGGCAAGGTCACCAACATCGCCGACTACGGTGCCTTCGTCGAGATCGAGCCGGGCATCGAAGGCCTGGTGCACGTCTCGGAGATGGACTGGACCAACAAGAACGTGTCGCCGTCCAAGGTCGTGTCGCTGGGCGACGAGACCGAGGTCATGGTGCTCGAGATCGACGAGGAAAAGCGTCGCATCAGCCTGGGCATGAAGCAGTGCAAGGCCAATCCGTGGGAGGAGTTCTCCGCCACGGTCAAGCGCGGCGACAAGGTCAAGGGCCCGGTCAAGTCGATCACCGACTTCGGCGTCTTCGTCGGCCTGTCGGCCGGCATCGACGGCCTGGTGCACCTGTCCGACCTGAGCTGGAACGAGCCGGGCGAGAGCGCGGTGCGCAACTACAAGAAGGGCCAGGAAGTCGAGGCCATCGTGCTGGCAGTGGACGTGGAGCGCGAGCGCATCAGCCTGGGCATCAAGCAGCTTGACGGTGACCCGTTCGCCACCTACACCACGCTGAACGACCGCGGTGCGATCGTCGCCGGCAAGGTCAAGACGGTGGACCCGCGTGGCGCCGAGATCACGCTGAGCGACGACATCGTCGGCTACCTGCGCGCCTCCGAGATCAGCCGCGACCGGGTCGAGGACGCGCGCAACGTGCTGAAGGAAGGCGACGAGGTCAGCGTGATGATCGTCAACATCGACCGCAAGACGCGCAACATCCAGCTCTCGATCAAGGCCAAGGACAGCGCCGACCAGCAGGAAGCCATGCAGCGCCTGTCGGCCAGCAACGAGCGCGAGAGCGCCGGCACGACGAGCCTGGGCGCCCTGCTGCGCGCCAAGATGGACAACAAGGACAACACTTAAGTCCATAACGGCATGACGCGGTCCGACCTGGTCGCGGCGCTGGCCGACAAGTTCAGCCAGCTGACGCAACGCGACACCGAGTTCGCGGTGAAGACCATCCTCGACGCGATGTCCGACGCGCTCGCGCGCGGGCATCGCATCGAGATCCGCGGCTTCGGCAGCTTCTCGATCAACCGGCGCCCGCCGCGGCTGGGCCGCAACCCACGCAGCGGCGAGCAGGTGACGATCCCCGAGAAGCTGGTGCCGCACTTCAAGCCGGGCAAGGCCCTGCGCGAAGCGGTCGACGCCAAGTTGCCGCCGGACGACCCGCCGCCGGCGGCATCGAAAGCTTGATGCCCCCAATCGACGCGCCCTTCACGGGCGCGTTTTTCATTTCTAATACGCTTTCGATGCGTGTTCTTGCCTGGGCCTTGCGCGCCTTCATCTTCTTCGCGCTGTTCGCGTTCGCGCTGAACAACCAGCAGGAGACCGTGGTGCGCTGGTTCTTCGGCTTCGAGTGGCGTGCACCGATGGTCATCGTCGTACTGGCCGCATTCGCCGGCGGCTGCGCGCTCGGCGTGCTGGCCATGGTGCCGGCCTGGTGGCGTCACCGACGGATCGCCCAGCAGGCCGCGCCGCCCGCCACGGTGCAGCCGCCGGCCCCGTCGACCCAGGTGCCGTCCCAGTTCGGCGCCGAGGTCGGCATGCCGCCGCGCGAGGGGTTGTAGCCGGTATGGAAGGCTTCGACGTCCAGTGGCTGCTGATCGGCTTGCCGCTCGCGTTCGCGCTCGGCTGGATCGGTTCGCGCATCGACCTGCGCCAATGGCGGCGCGAGCAGCGCGCCCAGCCCAAGGCCTACTTCAAGGGCCTGAACCTGCTGCTCAACGAGCAGCCCGACAAGGCGATCGACGCCTTCATCGAAGCGGTTCAGCACGACCCCGACACCACCGAGTTGCACTTTGCGCTGGGCAACCTGTTCCGCCGCCGCGGCGAGTTCGAGCGTGCGGTGCGTGTGCACGAGCATCTGCTGTCGCGCGGCGACCTCCCCGCCGCCGAACGCGAGCGCGCCCAGTACGCGCTGGCGCAGGACTTCATGAAGGCGGGCCTGTTCGACCGTGCCGAGCAGGCCTTCAAGGCCCTCGCCGGCAGCCCCTACGATACCGAGGCGCGCCTGGCCCTGCTGCAGCTGCACGAACGCGCACGCGACTGGCGCGCTGCGGCCGACGACGCGGCCCAGCTCGAGCGCGCGGGCGCCGGATCGTTCGCAGCGCGCATCGCGCACCACTGGTGCGAAATCGCGCTCGAGGCCGACGCCCGCGGCGACGCCGAG
>JALHQP010000118.1 GCA_022841885.1 Aquincola sp.
CCGAGCCGGCCGGCGGCCGCGCCGCGGCTCCATGGCCCGGCCGCCAGCGCCGCCACCTGCTCGTACAGGCGCGCGCCCGAGGCCAACGCCAGCGCCTGCAGATCGGCACCGCCGGGGTTGGAGGTACGGCAAAGCAGGAACAACGTGCGACCGTCGTACTTCAGGTAGGGCTCGATCGAGTCGAAGCCCATGTAGGGCGACAGCGTCAGCGCGTCGGCCTGGTAGCGCACGAAGGCTTCGCGCGCGTACTGCTCGGCGGTGGCGCCGATGTCACCGCGCTTGGCGTCCAGGATCAGCGGCACGTCGGGCGCGACGCGGCGGCAATGCGCCATCAGGCGTTCGAGCTGGTCCTCGGCGCGATGCGCGGCGAAGTAGGCGATCTGCGGCTTGAAGGCGCAGGCGATGTCCTTGGTGGCGTCGACGATGCGGGCACAGAAGTCGAAGATGCGCGTCGGATCGCCATGCCAGGGCTCGGGGAAACGCTCGGGCTCGGGGTCCAGGCCGACGCACAGCAGCGAGTCGCGGCGTTGCTGCGCGGCGAGCAGGGCCTGCAGGAAGTTCATGCTGGGTTCACGCCTTGGGCGTGAAGCGGCGCGCGAGCGCCACCGCGTTGCCGGTGTACGAGGCCGGCGTCATCGCTTTCAGGCGCTCGCGTTCGGACAGCGGCACCTCGGTCAGCGTGTCGATGAAGGCCTGCATCGCGTCGCGCGTGATCGCGCGCCCGCGCGTCAACTCCTTCAGGCGCTCGTAGGGATTGGCCGCGCCATAGCGCCGCATCACGGTCTGGATCGGCTCGGCCATCACTTCCCAGGCCGCGTCGAGGTCGGCCGCCAGCGCCTGGGCGTTGACTTCGAGCTTGCCCAGGCCCTTGGCGATGCCGTCGCAGCCGAGCAGCGTGTAGCCGAAGGCGATGCCCATGTTGCGCAGCACGGTCGAGTCGGTCAGGTCGCGCTGCCAGCGGCTCACCGGCAGCTTGCCGGCCATGTGCGTCAGCAGCGCATTGGCCAGGCCGAGGTTGCCTTCGGCGTTCTCGAAGTCGATCGGGTTGACCTTGTGCGGCATGGTCGAGCTGCCGATCTCGCCCTCCTTCGTCTTCTGCTTGAAGTAGCCGAGCGAGATGTAGCCCCAGGCGTCGCGCGACCAGTCGATCAGGATCGTGTTCGCGCGCGCGATCGCGTCGAACAGCTCGGCGATCCAGTCGTGCGGCTCGATCTGGATCGTGTACGGGTTGAAAGCCAGGCCCAGGCGCTGCTCGACGACGCGGCGCGCGAAGGCCTCCCAGTCGAAGTCCGGCCAGGCAGCCAGGTGCGCGTTGTAGTTGCCCACCGCGCCGTTCATCTTCGCCAGCGGCTGCACCGCGGCGATGCGTTCGCGCGCACGCACCAGGCGTGCGGCGACGTTGGCCACCTCCTTGCCCACCGTGGTCGGGCTCGCGGTCTGGCCATGGGTGCGCGCCAGCATCGGCTGCGCAGCCTGCGCATGCGCCAGCGCGGTCAGCGTGTCGATCAGGCCGTCGAGCGCGGGCAGCAGCACGTCCTGGCGTGCGGCCTGCAGCATCAGCGCGTGGCTGGTGTTGTTGATGTCCTCGCTGGTGCAGGCGAAGTGCACGAACTCGCCGGCGGCCTTGAGCTCCGCGCTGTTCTCGAAGCGCGACTTGAGCCAGTACTCGACCGCCTTGACGTCGTGGTTGGTCGTCTTCTCGATCTCCTTGATCGCCTGCGCGTCGGCTTCCGAGAAGCGCACCACCAGCCCGCGCAGCAGGCCACGCGAGGCCTCCGACAGCGGCTTGAACTCGGCAAAGCCGGCGTCCGACAACGCGATGAACCACTCGACCTCGACCTGCACCCGCCGGTGCATCAGGCCGAACTCGGACAGCAGGGAACGCAGCGGCGCGACGCGGCCGGCATAGCGGCCGTCCAGCGGGGACAGGGCAGTGAGGGAAGACAGGTTCATGGGTGCGCCGAATTGTAGGTGGCGCCCCCGCGCAGACTGCTAGCGCGCCGCGTCGCGAAAGTAGGCAATGCGCTCGGCGTCGGCCGGGTGGCTGGAGAAGGCGATGCCCAGGTCCGCGTCGGCGCCGTGCTTGCGGCCCGCCGGGCTCTGGCGCCACGCCCGGGCGCGCTCGAAGAACTCGACCATCACGGCCGGCGACAGGCCCGCGGCGCGCAGCAGGCGCACGCTTTCGGCGTCGGCTTCGCGTTCGGCGTCGCGCGAGTAGGCCATCTGGCCCAGCAAGGCCGGCACGCCGGCCAGCACGCTGCTGAAGTCACCCAGCGCGACGCTGGTGGCCGCGCCGATCAACGACACCTGGACCAGCATGCGCATGCCGTGGCGCGCACGCACATGGCCGAGTTCGTGCGCCAGCACGCCGAGCACCACGTCGTCGCGGCCCTCCGTCAGCTGCAGCAGTTCGTCGGTGACCACGATCGTGCCGCCGGGCAGCGCGAAGGCGTTGGGGCCGATGCGGCTGGCGTGAAAGCGCAGCGCGTAGGCGGGCCGCGTGCGCGGGTCGGGAAACGCCGCCTCGACCAAACGCGCGAAGGCCGCCGCCAGGCGCTCGCGATCTGCGGGCGCGACTTTGCTCGGCTGCAGCCAGCGGCCCTCGACACCCTCCAGCGCCAGACGCCCCACGGCCGCGTCGGCCTCCAGCGGCGTGACGGCCAGCACGCCACGCGCGGCCAGCGGCACGCCCCACAGGTAGCCGCCCACGCCGACGGCCACGAGCAGGGCTGCGGCGACGAGCGTGCCGCGCCAGCTCTGCTGCACGCGCACGACCCAGCCCTCGCGCGCACGCGCGGCGGCCGGCAAGCCTCGGACGAAGGCGTCCCAGGACAGCGTGTCGTCGCCGTGCAGCGAACCGCCGCCGGCGCGCGCCGCGAAGTGTGCGATCCGTGGACTGTGGCGTTGACGTTCAGGCCATTGCACATCGACGAGCGGCACGCGGCGCTCGCCGCCCGTGAACTCGATGCGCAGTTCGCCACCGACCACGCTGACGCGGGCGCGCTGCGCTCGCGCCGTGCGGCCGTCGAAGTAGTTGGCTTCGAGCGTGGGGTTCAATCCGCTACAGGCCGAGGTCGACGCCGAACAGGTCGGCCGCCGCGTCGCCGGAGGCGTCCTGCGAGCCGCTGCCGGCACGCGCGACCAGCGCATCGAGGTCGCCGCGCGACTGCACGCTGACAGCTTGCAGGCGCAACCGCGCCGTGGCCACCGCCGCGAACGGCCAGTACAGGCCGAAGGTCAAGACCACGAGGAAGATGTTGACCGCCATCAGCCGCGCCAACGGCCAGAAACGCAGCTCGCTCGTGAAGCCGACGGTGCGGCTCTCCGTGCGCGACCAGACCAGGTTCTGCAGGCGCGAGATCAGGAAGGGCTGCAACGCGAACAGCACCGCGAGGTAGGCCGCGAACACGGCCAGCATGCCGAGCAGGAAGCGGCCGAACGACGGCCCGCCACCGCCGCCGAGGCCGACGAGGACCGCCACGATGCCCGCGACCAGCCCCACCAGCAGCACGAGGCCCGCCGTCTTCAGCGCCAGCAGATAGAACGAGCCCGGGCCGGCGGTGAAGCGCGTGCGCACGCTGGCGAACTGGTAGTGGTCGTGCTGGTAGCGCTTGAGCAGCCACAGCGTCAGCGGCGCGAGGCCGGCCACCGCGGCCATCGACAGGAAAAACACGAAGAGCGCGAAGCCCGACGGCGGCCTCGGGCGCACGCCGGCGGCCGGCGCGTCGGCCGCGATCGCGGCCGACATCGCGATCATCACGATCACCGCCGCGAACGCCGGCAGCAGCGCCTTGTAGGCGCCCGCGGTGTCGCCGGTGAACTGGAAGCGCAGGCCGCGCCAGCTGGTCTGCGCGAGACGGAAGCGCATCGACGCCGCGAGCAGCGCCGGCCAGATGGCTGCCAGGATCACGAGCGCGATCACGCCGGCGACCGGCGACACCTGGCCCGCGAAGGCGTAGAGCGCGAACAGCGCGCCCACCAGCAGGTAGCCGCGCAGCATGCGCTTGGGGTCACCGTGGAAGTCGAAGGCATGGCCGGCCAGGCGCGTGTTGCCGTAGAAGTAGCGCAGCTTGCGTACCTTGGCCCAGGGGTAGTACAGGCCCAGCGTCACCAGCGTCAGCAGCAGGTTGACGATCCAG
Organism: Aquincola sp.; assembly: GCA_022841885.1. Lineage (GTDB taxonomy): Bacteria > Pseudomonadota > Gammaproteobacteria > Burkholderiales > Burkholderiaceae_C > CADEEN01. The sequence continues at coordinate 4,140 of JALHQP010000118.1, forward strand.
ATGCGGAAGTACTCGCTGCCCGAGGCGCCGAACTCGAGCGGGTAGATCTTCGGCTCGGGCCGCGCCGGCGCGGCGCGCAGTGCGGCCCAGTCGGACGGCACGGTCGGCGGGCCGTCGTCATGCCTGGCGGCGGATGTGGAATCCATGGTCTGTTCTCCCTCGACGTTCTTGGCGAACCCGCGGCATCGTGGGCGGCCGGGGCCGCGCGACTGTACCGAGCCTCGGGGCGTGCGCGCTAGGGGCCATCCCCTGCCAGCCCCCAGGCGCCGGGCCGGCGCGTGACTTGCGTCGTATGCTGGACCGTCCCCGACAGGAGATCGCCATGACGAGCCCATCCGCTGCCACGGCCGCCGTGCACGAGCTGACGCACCCGCTGATCCAGCACAAGCTGACCCTGATGCGCGAGAAGGACCGCAGCACCAGCGGCTTCCGGCGCCTGCTGCACGAGATCGGCATGCTGATGGCCTACGAGCTGACGCGCGACATGCCGACCCAGCCGGTGAGCGTGCAGACGCCGCTCGAGACCATGACCGGCGTGACCATCGACGGCAAGAAGACGGTGCTGGTGCCGATCCTGCGCGCCGGCCTCGGCCTGGTGGACGGCATGCTCGAGGTGGTGCCGGGCGCGCGTGTCGGCCACATCGGCCTGTACCGCGACCCGAAGACGCTGGCCGCGGTGGAGTACTACTTCAAGATGCCCGACCACATGGAGGAGCGCGACGCGATCGTGCTCGACCCGATGCTGGCCACCGGGCACTCGGCCGCCGCCGCGGTCGCCAAGCTCAAGGAGCGCGCGAAACCGCGCTCGATCCGCCTGGCCTGCCTGCTCGCCGCACCCGAGGGCATCGCGCACCTGCATGGGGCGCATCCGGACGTGGCGCTGTACACCTGCGCGATCGACCGCTGCCTCAACGACCACGGGTACATCCTGCCCGGCTTGGGGGATGCGGGCGACCGGATCTTCGGCACCAAGTAAGGCAGAATGAATTCGACACCACAACGACGCCTGACCTTATGAAGTTGATCGGCGCCACCACCAGCCCCTATGTGCGCAAGGTGCGCATCGTGCTGGCAGAGAAGAAGCTGGACTACCAGTTCGTGCTCGAGGATGTGTGGAACAGCGACGCGATCCGCACCGCCAACCCACTGGGCAAGGTGCCCTGCCTGGTGATGGAAGGCGGCGAGGCGCTGTTCGACTCGCGCGTGATCGTCGAGTACTGCGACATGCTGTCGCCGGTGGCCAGGCTGATCCCGTCCACCGGACGCGAGCGCGCCGAGGTGCGCACCTGGGAGGCGCTGGCCGACGGCGTGCTCGACGCCGCCATCCTGGCGCGCCTGGAGCAAACCTGGCCCGGCCGCAGCGAGGGCCAACGCAGCCCGCAATGGGTCGACCGCCAGATGGGCAAGATCGACGCGGCGCTCGCGGCCATGTCCAAGGGGCTCGCCGACAAGCCCTTTTGTGCCGGCATCCACATGACGCTGGCCGACATCGCGGTCGGCTGCGCGCTCGGCTACCTGGACTTCCGCTTCGCCCAGGTCGACTGGCGCAGCGCACATCCGAACCTGGCACGCCTGGCCGACAAGCTGGCGCAGCGGCCGAGCTTCATCGAAACCCTGCCGAAGGCGTGATCAGGCTGCCAGGAGCATCAGCGAGCCGCTGCGCACGTCCCAGCTGAGCTTGCGGTAGATGTTGCCGATGCGGCGACCCACCGACTCGAGCGAGATCGCCATCGCGGCCGCGAGTTCGGCCGCGCGCGCGCCCTGGGCCACCAGCTGCGCCAGGCGGCGCTCGCCGGGCGAGAGTCGCATCGGGTTGTGGGCGTCGGTGCGCCAGTCGAGCGCGCGGTCGTCCGGCGCCGGGGTGTCGCGCGACGGTGAGATCGGCTCGCCGAAGAATTGCAGCAGCTCCCAGGCCAGCGGCGGCGCCATCGCCGCTTCGCCGCGCTGCGCCCGCTCGAGCGCCGCCGCGGCCACTGCCAGGTCGCTTTCGAGCAGATAGGCGTCGGCGCCGGCGGCCAGGGTGCAGAACAGCAGCGGGTCGGCCGCGTCGGCCACCAGCAGCATCACCTTGGGCCGGTCGGCGCGGCGCTCTCGCAGTTCGCGCACCAGCGACAACGCGGCGCCGTCCTCCAGTCGCAGGTCGATCAGCAGGGCCTCGGGGTCAAGGCGGGCCACGTCGGCTCGGGCACGGTAAAGCGACTGGGTCACGCCGACCACGCGCGTCTGGCGCGAGACTTCGAGCGATGCGCGCGCCTGGCTGACGCGCTGGGCGTCGCGGCGGACGATGAAAACGGAGGACATCGGGACCACAGAGCGGGTTTTGAAATGACGTGCCCTGATTGTCCCGAGTGCGCCTCGCGCGGCCATCCCCGTGGGCATGGGAGCCCCCCCGGGGTCGCGGGTCGGGGATCGCCCGACTCAAGCCGCGGCCGCCGCGAGTTGCCAGCTGCCGCTGTCGGCCTGCGGCCAGTAGATGCGGTAGACGTTGTGCGGCCAGTCGGCCTCGCCGCGCATCGCGGCCAGCAGCGAGCCGGGCTTCACGAAGGGCAACAGGTTGATCAGCAGCCTGACCTCCTGCTCAGCGGTGCGGCGCACGATGTGGCGCGCGGTGATCTGACTCGGGTGCTGCAAGCCCGCGGCCTGCACCAGCTCCTTGAGCGCCTCCAGCGTGTGCTCGTGGAAACGCCACACGCGCTCGGCCTTGCTCGGCACGACGAGTGCCTTCTGGCGTTGCGGGTCCTGCGTCGTCACCCCGGTCGGGCAGTGCCCGGTGTGGCAGGTCTGGGCCTGGATGCAGCCGAGCGCGAACATGAAGCCGCGTGCCGCATTGCACCAGTCGGCGCCAATGGCCATCAGGCGCGCGATGTCGAAGGCGCTGATCACCTTGCCGGCCGCGCCGAGCTTGATGCGGTCGCGAAGGTGCAGGCCCACCAGCGTGTTGTGCACCAGCAGCAGGCCCTCCTGAAGCGGCGCGCCGACATGGTCGGTGAACTCCAGCGGCGCGGCACCGGTGCCGCCCTCGGCGCCGTCGACCACGATGAAGTCGGGCAGCAACTGCGTTTCCATCATCGCCTTGGCCAGGGCGAACCATTCCCAGGGATGGCCGATGCACAGCTTGAAGCCGGTGGGCTTGCCGCCGGACAGCTCGCGCAGGCGGGCGATGAAGCGCAGCATCTCGATCGGCGTGTCGAAGGCGCTGTGGCGCGACGGGCTGATGCAGTCCACGCCCACCGGCACGCCGCGTGCCGCGGCGATCTCGGGCGTGACCTTGGCCCCCGGCAGCACGCCGCCGTGCCCCGGCTTGGCGCCCTGCGACAGCTTGAGCTCGATCATCCTGACCTGCGGGTCGCGCGCGTTCTCGGCGAACCTGTCGGCGTTGAAGCTGCCGTCGTCGTTGCGGCAGCCGAAGTAGCCCGAACCGATCTCCCAGATCAGGTCGCCGCCGTGCACGCGGTGGTGCACGCTGATCGAGCCCTCGCCGGTGTCGTGCGCGAAGCCGCCGCGCTGGGCACCCTGGTTGAGCGCCAGGATGGCGTTGGCAGACAGCGCGCCGAAGCTCATCGCCGAGATGTTGAAGACGCTGATGTTGTAGGGCTGCGTGCACAGCACGCCGCCCACCGTGACGCGGAAGTCGTGGCTGGCCACCACGGTCGGCGCGATCGAGTGGTTGATCCACTCGTAGCCATGCGCCTGCACGTCGAGCTGGGTGCCGAAGGGCCGCTTGTCCTGCTGGCCCTTGCTGCGCTGATAGACCAGCGAGCGCTGCTGGCGCGAGAACGGCGCGGCCTCGCGGTCGCTCTCGATGAAGTACTGGCGGATCTCGGGCCGCACGAACTCGAGCAGGAAACGCACATGCCCGATCACCGGGTAGTTGCGCAGCACCGAGTGGCGCGACTGGCGCAGGTCGCGAAAGCCCAGGCCGGTGAGGAACAGGAACAGCAGGGCCCAGGCGCCGCCGAAGCCGAACGCGACCCAGCAGAAGCCCATCAGCAACGCAAGCACCGCCGACAGCGCCCAGGCGGTGTAGCGCACAGGGAACTGATGATCGATGCGGGTCAACCACTCGTGCATGAACAGATCTCCTCGCGGGCCATGGTAGCGGTCGCGCCCGCGCCGCACGCGGGGGACAACGCTAATCCAGCGTCTGCCGGTATCGCTTCAGGGCCAGCGCGCCGGCGACGAACAGGAAAGCCAGCAAAGGCCACAGCGAGGGCAGCACCTGCCAGGCATCGTGCCCCTTGAGCATGATGCCGCGCACGATGCGCAGGAAGTGCGTCAGCGGCAGCACCTCGCCGATGGCCTGCGCCCAGCCCGGCATGCCGCGGAACGGGAACATGAAACCCGACAGCAGCATCGAGGGCAGGAAGAAGAAGAAGGTCATCTGCATCGCCTGCAGCTGGTTCTTCGCCAGCGTGCTGAAGGTGAAGCCCACCGCGAGGTTGGCCAGCATGAACACGCCGATCATCGCCAGCAGCAGCGTGAGGCTGCCAACCATCGGCACCTCGAACAGCAGCGCCGCGGCGGCGAGGATGACGCCGAGCTGGATGTAGCCGATCACCACATAGGGCAGGATCTTGCCGGCCATCACCTCGAACGGCCGCACCGGCGTGGCCAGCAGGTTCTCCATCGTGCCGCGCTCGCGTTCGCGCGTCATCGCCAGGCCGGTGAGCATCACCATCGTCATCGTCAGGATGGTGCCGATCAATCCCGGCACGATGTTGTAGCGCGACAGCCCTTCCGGGTTGTAGCGGCGGTGGATGCGCAGCTCGTACGGCGGCGCCCCGGTGCGCAGGGTGGCCAGCGGGCCCTTGAGGTCGTGCGCGAGCGCCTGCCCTGCCAGGTTGCCGAGCGCGGCGATCGCGTTGCCGGACGCCGACGGGTCGGCGGCGTCGACCGACACCAGCACCGCGGGCCGCTCGCCGCGCATCACACGCGGCGTGAAGTCGTTCGGGATCACGACCATGAACTGCACGCTGCCGTCCTCGACCAATGCGTCGGCCACGCGTTCGCTGGTGCCGACATGCACGACGTGGAAGTAGCCGGTGTTCTGCAGCGCCGCCGACAGGCTGCGCGACAGCGGCCCGGTGTCGGCGGAGACGATCGCCGTCGGCAGGCCCTTCGGGTCGGTGTTGATCGCGTAGCCGAACAGCACGAGCTGCAGGATCGGCACACCGATGGCCATCGCGAACGTGAGCCGGTCGCGCATCATCTGGCGGAACTCCTTGATGAAGATCGCCAGCGTGCGTTGGAGCGAAAACGCCTTCATGACGGCGCGTCGGCCAGCAGGCTGATGAACACGTCTTCGAGGTTGGCCTCGGTGCGGCGCCACTCGAGGCCGGGCCGTGCGCGCCAGGGCGCGATGGCCGCGTCGAGCCGCTGCGCGTCGCGGCCGGCGACATGCAGCGCGTTGCCGAACGCCGCCACCGAGAGCACGCCCGGCGCCGCCTTGAGCGGCGCCACGAGCTGCGGGTGACCGTCGCCCTGCACCGACCACACCGTGAGCGCGGCACCGCCCACGATCTCGCGTTCGGTGCCGCGAGCGAGCACCTGGCCGTAGGCGATGTAGACCAGCTCGTGGCAGCGCTCGGCCTCGTCCATGTAATGGGTCGAGACGAGCACCGTGATGCCCTCGGCCGCGAGCGTGTGGATCTGGTCCCAGAACTCGCGCCGCGCCTTCGGGTCGACGCCGGCGGTCGGCTCGTCGAGCAGCAGCAGCTTGGGTTCGTGCATCAGGCAGGCGGCGAGGGCCAGACGCTGCTTCCAGCCGCCCGACAGCGCGCCGGCGAGTTGCTGCTGGCGTGCCGCCAGGCCGAGGCGGTCGAGCGTGCGATCGACCGTCTGGCGCCGCTGCGGCAGCTCGTAGAGGCGCGCGAGGAACTCGAGGTTCTCGCGGATCGACAGGTCTTCGTAGAGCCCGAAGCGCTGCGTCATGTAGCCGACCTCGCGCCGGATCGAGAGCGCGTCACGCCGCAGGTCCATGCCCAGGCATCGGCCCTCGCCGGCGTCGGGCGTGAGCAAGCCGCAGAGCATGCGGATCGTCGTCGTCTTGCCGCTGCCGTTGGGGCCGAGGAAGCCGCAGATGCGGCCGGCCCCGACTTGCAAGTCGACCTTGTCCACCACCGTGCGCTCGCCGTAGCGCTTGGTGAGCCCGCGCACGTCGATGGCGAGGCCGTCGTTCACAGTGGCCTCACGTCAATCGGCTGCCCCGGCTTCAGCCGCGCGCCGTCCTTCGGCTCGGGCCGCGCCTCGACCATGAACACGAGCTTGGCGCGCTGCGCGTTCGAGTAGATCACCGGCGGCGTGTACTCGGCCTGCGTGGCGATGAAGTCGATGCGCGCAGCGATCGGCACGCCGCAACCGTCGCAACGCAACTCGACCGCCTGCCCGAGCTTGATGGCGCCGAGTTCGCCCTCGGGGACGAAGAAGCGCGCCCGCACCGCACCAGGCGGCAGCAGCGAGACGACGGGCTGGCCGGCATGGACCCATTCGCCGACGCGAAACAGCGTGTCGGCGACGAGCGCGTCGGCCGGCGCGCGCTGCGCCTTCTGCTGCTCGCGCCACTGCGATTGCGCAAGCGCGGCGCTCGCTGCCGAGGCCAGCGCGTCGGCCGCGGCGCGCTCGTCGCTGCGCGCGGG
>JALHQP010000119.1 GCA_022841885.1 Aquincola sp.
CCGCGTCCGCCGCCCCCGCCGCGGCACCGGCCGCGCCCCGCGCGCCGCTGCCGATGCAGCCGATGCCCAGCGTGAAGGCTGCCGAGCCCGTCGCCCCGGTGGCCGATCCTGCCCTGTCCACCTACGTGCGCAAGTGCGGCGAGCTCAAGGGCATGGTGAGCTGCTGCGTGTTCGAGCTCGCCACCCAGCGCACGATCGGCCACGCCGGTGGCCGCCCCGGCCCGGCCGCACTGGCCTCGCACGGCGCGTCGCTGATGGCCTCGATGGCCGAGGCCTCGACGGCGCTCAACCTCGGCGGCGCCGCGCCAGACGCCGCCATCACGCTAGGCAACCACCACCTGCTGCTGCGCGCCGTGCCCGGCCGCCGCGGCCTGGCCATGCACGCCGTGCTCGACAAGGTGCAGGCCAACCTCACGCTGGTGCGGCTGCAACTGCAGCGCCTGGACCTGCTTCTGGAGGAAGGCGCCACCGAGTAGCGCCCTCCCGGTGCCTCAGTGCACCACGCGTTCGAACACGAACGTGTCGCCCTCCACACCGACCGGCACCACGTCCTTGGGGCCGAACTTGCCCTCGAGGATCAGCTTGGCCACCGGGTTCTCGATGCGCTGCTGGATCGCGCGCTTGAGCGGCCGCGCCCCGAACACCGGGTCGAAGCCGGCCTTGGCGATGGCCTCCAGCGCCGCCGGAGACACGTCCAGGCCGATCTCCATGCGCGCCAGCCGCGCCTCCAACTGCTTGAGCTGGATCTTCGCGATCGACGCGATGTGCTTGGCGTCGAGGGCGTGGAAGACCACCGTCTCGTCGATCCGGTTCAGGAACTCGGGGCGGAAGTGGTTCTTGACCTCGGCCCAGACCGCGTCGCGGATCAGCTCCGGGTCCTGCCCCGCCATCTGCATGATCAGGTGCGAGCCCAGGTTGCTGGTCATCACGATCACGGTATTCTTGAAGTCCACGGTGCGGCCCTGGCCGTCGGTCAGACGCCCGTCGTCAAGCACCTGCAGCAGCACGTTGAACACGTCCGGGTGCGCCTTCTCCACCTCGTCGAGCAGCAGCACGCTGTAGGGCTTGCGCCGCACCGCCTCGGTCAGGTAGCCTCCTTCGTCGTAGCCCACGTAGCCCGGCGGCGCGCCGATCAGCCGGCTCACCGAGTGCTTCTCCATGAACTCGCTCATGTCGATGCGCACCATGTGGTCTTCGCTGTCGAACAGGAAGTTCGCCAGCGCCTTGCACAGCTCGGTCTTGCCCACGCCCGTGGGGCCGAGGAACAGGAACGAGCCGTAGGGGCGGTTCGGGTCCGACAGGCCGGCGCGCGAGCGGCGGATCGCGTTGGACACCGCGACGATGGCCTCGTCCTGGCCCACCACGCGCTGGTGCAGCTTGGTCTCCATCTGCAGCAGCTTGTCGCGTTCGCCCTGCATCAGCTTGGACACCGGAATGCCGGTCGAGCGCGACACGACCTCGGCGATCTCCTCGGCGCCGACCATCGTGCGCAGCAGTTGCGGCTTGCCGGCGCCCTTCTTGCCGGTCTCCTTGGCCTGCGCTTCCTTCAGGCGCTTCTCGAGCTCGGGCAACTTTCCGTACTGCAGCTCGGCCACCTTGTTGAAGTCGCCCTTGCGCGTCGACTCGTCGATCTGGTGCCGGATCCGGTCGATCTCTTCCTTGACGTTCGCGCTGCCTTGCGCGGTCGCCTTCTCGCTCTTCCAGATTTCCTCCAGGTCGGCTGCCTCGCGTTCGAGCTTGGCGATCTCACCTTCGATCAGGCCCATGCGCTTGATCGAAGCCTCGTCCTTCTCCTTGCGCACCGCCTCGCGCTCGATCTTCAGCTGGATCAGGCGCCGGTCGAGCTTGTCCATCGCCTCCGGCTTGGAGTCGATCTCGATCTTGATCTTGGCCGCCGCCTCGTCGATCAGGTCGATCGCCTTGTCCGGCAGGAAGCGGTCGGTGATGTAGCGGTGGCTGAGTTCGGCCGCGGCGACGATCGCCGGGTCGGTGATCTCGACGCCGTGGTGGACTTCGTACTTCTCCTGCAAGCCGCGCAGGATCGCGATCGTCGCTTCGACGCTGGGCTCGTCGACCAGCACCTTCTGGAAGCGGCGCTCGAGCGCGGCGTCCTTCTCGACGTACTTGCGGTACTCGTCGAGCGTGGTGGCGCCGATGCAGTGCAGCTCGCCGCGCGCCAGCGCAGGCTTGAGCATGTTGCCCGCGTCGATCGCGCCCTCGGCCTTGCCGGCGCCCACCATGGTGTGCAGCTCGTCGACGAACAGGATGATGCGGCCTTCGTCGGCCGCCACTTCCTTCAACACCGCCTTCAAGCGCTCCTCGAACTCGCCACGGAACTTGGCGCCGGCCAGCAGGCCCGCCATGTCGAGCGACAGCACGCGCTTGTCCTTCAGCGTCTCGGGTACCTCGCCCTCGACGATGCGCTGCGCCAGGCCTTCGACGATCGCCGTCTTGCCCACACCCGGCTCGCCGATCAGCACCGGGTTGTTCTTGGTACGTCGCTGCAGCACCTGGATCGCGCGCCGGATCTCGTCGTCGCGGCCGATCACCGGATCGAGCTTGCCGGCGCGCGCGCGCTCGGTCAGGTCGAGCGTGTACTTCTTCAGCGCCTCGCGCTGGCCTTCGGACTCGGCCGAGTCCACCTTGGCGCCACCGCGCACCGCCTCGATCGCCGCCTCGAGCGCCTTGCGCGTCAGGCCATGGCCGCGCACGATGCCGCCGAGATCAGTCTTCGCATCGGCCAGCGCGAGCAGGAACATCTCGCTGGCGATGAACTGGTCGCCGCGCTTGCCGGCTTCCTTCTCGGCCGCCTGCAGCAGTGCAATCAGGTCGCGCCCGGGCTGCACCACCTGGCCGTGCGTCTGCACCTGCGGCAGCCCGGCCACCGCGGTGTCCATCGCCGTCTTCAGCGCCGCACTGTTGGCGCCGGCGCGGTCGATCAGGGCCTTGGGGCCGTCGGACTGGGCCAGCATGGCCGCCAGCAGGTGGGCCGGCTCGATATAGGGGTTGTCGCGGGCAACAGCCAGGCTCTGGGCCTCGGCCAGGGCCTGCTGGAAGGTGCTCGTCAGCTTGTCGATTCGCATGATGGGCTCAGGAAATTCCGGTTGCCAAGCATCTGCGGACCGACGCCGCCTTTTTCAAGGCTGGTTCAGCGTCGCGCAGTGCAGTCCACCGCCGACCCAGTTGGCCGTGATCGCGTCGACGAAGGCGACCCGCCGACCCGGAAACGCCGACTCGAACACACGCTGCACTCGCTCCTGCCGCTCGGGCGGTGTGCCGTGCGGCAGGTAGTCGGGCAGCACCACCACGTCGTTGGCCACGACGAAGTTCAGGTAGCTGGCGGTGGCCACCTGCCACAGCGCCTGACCCGCCGCGCGGCCCTCGGCCGGCGCGAAGTAGTCGCTGCGCCAAGCTTCCGAGCGTTCCAGGTCGGCATCGTCATCGAGCACGACTCGACGTTGCACGATGCGCGGCATCGGCACCTTGATCACGCGCAAGCGCCGCCCGCGCTCGTCGGTGGCGGCGGCCAGCAGCGCGTGACTGCGGCGCATCGCCGCTCGCGTCAGGCGCGCCACCGGATGCGAGCGCGCATCCGCCTCGTCGGGCCAGGCCAGCAACACGGTGCGCTCGTCGGCGAAACGCACGAACTCGTCCGTGTGCCCTCCCGAGCCCCAGGCCACATAAGGCCCGGTGATCGTGGCGCGCAGATGCACGTCCTCGGCCAGGCCTTCGGGCAGCCAGATCACCTTGCGCAGCCCCGGCAGGCGCAGCAGTTCGCGCTCGACCTCGACCTGCGACAGCTTCGGATTGCGCGTCCGGTACAGCGCCGCGTTGGCGATCAGCAGCCCACGGCCGTTGACCTCGACGCCGCCGCCTTCCATCGCCAGCGGCGTGCGGAGCGGCGCAACGCCCAGGCGCTGCGCGATGGTCCGGTCGAGCCCGTCGCGTTCGGTGGCTGCGGCCTTCGCATGCGCCATGCAGGCGCGGCGCTCCTCGCCCGGCGCATGGCGCTTCACGCACCACGCCGCCGCGCCGTACTGGCTGGCGCGAAAGTCGACGACACCGGCGCTGCCGTCGGCCTGGCGCGTGAACACCGCGGCGTCGCGCAGGAAGAAGCTCGCCTGCGGCTCGACCACCACCTCCAGGTCCTGCCGCAATGCTCGGGCGCGGACCGCGCCCTCTTCGTCCGGCACCAGGCAGACCAGGCGCACATGCGGGTGCAGCGCGGCGACCAGGCCTTCGGTCAGTGCCTCGTGCCCTGGGGCGTGGCTCAGCCACAGCGCCGACACCGGGTCGAAGTCCGCGCTCAGGCCCGGCGGCAGCGCGCCGGGTTCCACCGCGCCGGCGCGCGCGCCACCAGCCGCCCCCAGGGCGGCCAGCGGCATCGCCTTGAGCAGGGCGCGGCGGGTGAGCGGGCTCATGGTGGGGCCAATTGTCGAACCAGGACAGCACGTTGTGTCTTCCCCAACGCCGTCTTCGGAAGCGCGTGCATCACGACGATGCGGCACGGGTGCTTGTAGCGCGCCAGGCGCTCGTCGAAGCTCGCGCGCAGCCGCGCCTCGTCGATGCGGCTCCCCGGCCGCGCCACCAGCGCCAGCACCGGCACTTCACCCCAGCGCGGGTCGGGCACACCCACCGCCGCGGCTTCAGCCACCGCGGGGTCGGCCAGGGCCAGCAACTCGATCTCCGCCGGATGGATGTTCTCGCCACCCGAGATGATCAGTTCCTTGGTGCGGCCGACAATCTCGTGGAAACCGTCATCGGCCACACGCGCCATGTCGCCGGTGCGGAACCACCCGTCGGCGAAGGCCGGGTCGTGCGGCGCGCGGTGGTAGCCGCGCGCCAGGTTCGGCGCCCTGACCCACAATTCGCCATCCACCATCCGCACCTCGACGCCGCGCGCCGGGCGGCCCACGCTGCCCGGATGGGCGAGCGCCTCGTGCGGCCGCAGCACCAGCGTCACCGGCCCCGTCTCGGTGGCGCCGTAGACCTGGCACACCGGCACGCCGCGTGCGTGGAAGGCATCGATGAAGGGCCGCGGCACGATCTGCGAGCCGCTGTTGACGAAGGCCAGCGACGACAGATCCGCGCCCGCCCAGCGCGGGTGCTCGATCAGCGCACGCATCGTCGCCGGCACCAGCAGGCTCGTCGTCGGTCGCCACGCCGCCACGTCGTCGAACCAGGCCCCTGCGTCGAAGCGCGGCTGCAGCCGCACCGTGCCGCCGGCGGCCAGCGTCGGCAGAACCTGGATGCACAGGCCACCGACGTGGAACAGCGGCAGCACGGCCAGCGCGCGCGTGTGCCCGTCCAGGCCCTGCGCGTCGATCGCCGCGTCGATGTTGGCCAGCATCGCGGCCTGCGTATGCAGCGCGCCCTTGGGCTCGCCAGTCGTGCCCGAGGTGTAGGCCAGCAGCAGGTCGTCGTGCGCCGTCTCCGCTGGTAGCGGCTGCGCCACGAAACTGTCGAGCACGTCGAAACCCGGATCGGCATGCCAAGCCGCCAGTCCGGCGTGGGCGGCAATCGCCTTGAGTTCCGTCGCCGCGAGCCGCCAGTTCAGCGGCACGAAGCGCGCATGCAGGCGTGCGCAGGCAAACAGCGCCGCCAGCATCGCGACACTGTTGTGGCCGAGCCAGCCGAAGGCCATGCCACGGCCGAGGCCCTGCACCGCCAGGCGCTCGGCCCAGGACGCCGCTTCATCGTGCAAGTGCGCGTAGGTCCAGGTTCGCCCACCGTCGTCGACCGCGACGCGGTCCGCGCGCGGCAGCCGCTCGTCCAAGCGCACGGCAGCCGCCTCAGGACTCGATGGCCTCGTCGCGCTCGCCCGCCTCGTACAGGCACTCGCGCCCCAGGCGGTCCAGGCACAGTTCGGCGGTCCACGGCAGCATCAGCGAGCCGCAGCGCGAGTCGCGGTACAGCCGCTCGAGCGGCAGCGACTTCAGCATCGACTGCCCGCCACAGGTGCGGATCGCCAGCGCGCAGATCGCGTTGGCGTTCTCCATGATCGAGTAATGCGATGCGTACAGACGCATGCGCGCGTCCTTGTCGGGATCCACCCGCGCCTCGCGCGCGGTCTGCAGGAACAGCGCGCGCGTCTGCTCGAGCGTGATGCGCATCTGCGCCACCGCGATCTGCTTGGTCGGGTATTGGCGGCGCAAGACCCTGGGCATGCCCGGCACCTCGCCGCGCAGGTAGGCGACCGTGAAGTCGTAGGCCGCCTGCGCGATGCCCATGTAGGTCGGCGACAGCGTGGCGAACATGTGCGGGTAGCGGCTCGCAGCCTGGAAGTACAGGCCCTCGGGCATCAGTCGTGCCTCGTCGGGCACGAACACGTCCTCGAAGGTCAGTGTGCGGCTGACGGTACCGCGCATGCCCATCGGGTCCCAGTCGCCGCTGACCGCGACCCCGGCCGCGTCGGCCGGCACCGCGAGGTAGAGCGAGTCGCGCATGGTGCCGCCGGCGCTGCCGTCGTTGCGGTCGACCGTGCGCCGCTCGCGCGTGCACAGCACGCCGTAGTAGTCGGCTGCGCCCGACAGCGAGGCGAAGATCTTCTTGCCGGTGACGCGGTAACCACCCTCGACCTTGAGCGCACGCGTGCCCCAGGGTGCCTTGCCCGCGGCCGCCGCGCCGCCCTCGGAGAACGGCTGCGAGTAGACCTTGCCCTCGCCCATGACACGCGCGAAATGCAGCGCGCGGATGCGCTCGTGGTCCTGGCGCTGCTCGCGCGACATGTCCATCGCGTCGGCAATGAAACCGGCCCACATCGTCGAGCAGACATGCATGTTGAACGACAGCGCGGTCGAGCCGCAGTGGCGGCCGAGTTCGGCCGCCACCATCACGTAGGTCGCGAAGTCGGCCCCCAGCCCACCATGCTCCTTCGGCACGCAGATGCCGAGCAGGCCGGCGGCGCGCAGGTCGTCGTAGTTCTCGAACGGGAAGCTGGCTTCGCGATCCCAGCGCGCGGCGCGCGGCCCGAACTTCTCGCGGCCGAGGATGGCGGCGCGCTCGACCAGCTCGCGCTGTTGCGCGGTCAATACCGATGGATTGCCGGCGATATGCGGGACAGGAGGTGCGGCGGCTGGGATCATGGGTATCGCCTCTGCAGGAAGTCCACCAGCACCGGGTTCACGGCCTGCGGCGCCTCCATATGGCTCAGGTGGCCGACGCCGGGCAGGCAGACGTACTCCGCACCGGCGATACGCGCGGCCATCTGCTGCATCACCGCGGGCGGCGCGTTGCGGTCGTCGGCGCCGGCCAGGCACAGCACCGGCAGGCGCAGGCCGGCCAGGGCCTCGCGGCGGTCGAAGCCGGCGATCGCGGCCAGCGCCTTGCGGTAGGTGGCCTCGGGGACGGCGGCCATCAGCAGTGCGGAGCGCGCCACCGCGTCGTGCGGGGCGCGAGGCGCGGCCATGCCCGCCACCAGGCCGGGGGCCAGCTTGGCCATGCCCCGGCCCGCGTCGAGCGGCGCCAGGCGCTGGGCGAGGAATGCCTGCTGCCAGGTGCCGCCAGGGCGGCCGAAGGACGGCGACGTACCGGCCAGCACCAAGGCCGCCACGCGCTGCGGCGACCCCGCCATCAGTTCCTGCGCCACCATGCCGCCCATGCTGTGCCCGACCAGCGCCAGCGGCGCGGGGCCGAGCCAGTCGATCAGCGCACGCACCGCCTCGGCCATGTGGCGCAGGTCGTAGGGGTTGACGAGAGTCGAGTCGCCGTAGCCCGGCAGGTCGGCAGCCACGACGCGGAACCCGGCCTCGGCGATCGCGCGCCCGGTACCCGAGATCGCGTCACCCCAGGACTCGCGGCCGCCGCCGACGCCGTGCAGCAGCAGCACGGTGCGGGCCCCGTCGCCTCGCGCCGGCGCCCAGCACAAGTGCGCCAGCGGGGCGTCGGTGCGCAGGGTCGGCCACATGGGTCAGTCCAGCAAGAGTCCGTCGCGCACGACGGCCTGGCCGTCGAGTTCGACGGTGCAGGCGCGCAACGGCAGGTCGAAGTGCCCCGGCGTGTGGCGGCCTGCCACCTCGTTGGCGCCGGTCGAGTACAGGAAGTTGCCAGCGAAGGCGCGCAGCTCGGTGCCGTTGAAGTCGGCCTTGTCGTAGAAGGCCATCGCGTCCCAACGCGCGCGGCGGTTCAGGCCCCAGCCGACATGCGACACCGCACAAGCCGAGCGATCGCCCCAGGCAGCGAACTGCGAGCGCATCAGCTCGGCGTCGACCGAGTCGCCCACCACCTCGACCACATGGTCGTCGGCGATCACGAAGCGCACGGGGCTTTCGAGGTAGCGCTTGAACGTGAGGTTGACGTCGCCGCGGTCGAGCGCCAGCGTGCCGTTCACGCAGCGGTGCGCCGGAAACGCCAGCACCAAGCCACCCGGCCAATGCGTCAGCGTGCCGGGTTTCGACGTGAAGCCCCATACGCCGCCGATGCGTGCCCCGGCAAGATCGACCGTGAGTTCGGTGCCGGCCCGCGACGACACGGTCATGCGTCGCGCAGCCTTCAGGCGCCGCATCGCGTCGCGCACCCGGGCCTCGTCTTCGGCCTGCGGCAGGCAGCGCTCGAGGATCTCCGGGTGTTCGTTGCTGACCACCAGCACGCGCGCGCCGCCGGCCAGCACCGCGGGCAGCTCGGCGGCATGCTGCAGGCCCTCGACCGTGCAATCGACGACCAGCGCGCAGCGCGCCAGCGCCTCGACCGCGGCCGCCTGCCCGCCGAGCGCACCCGAGGCGCCGGTCGAGCGCACCGGCACTGGCGTGCTCAGCGGCGGTGTCGGCACGGTCAGCGTGAAGGCGCGCGCGCCCAACTGCTGCAGCGCCAGGCTGGCGAGTTCGACCAGCAGCGGCCGCGATTGCGTCTCGGCCAGCACGGCGCAGGCATCGCCGCGCTGCACGCCGCAGCGCTGCAGCACCTCGACGAAGGCCGCGAGCCATTTGCCCTCGACCGGCATCACAGCACTTCCCCGAGCAGGTGGTAGTGCCCGCGGTGGAACACCAGCGGCGGCACCGCCTGCGACTGCACACGTAGCACGCGGCCGATATACAGGCGGTGGTCGCCCGCGTCCTGGTGCGAGATCCGCTCGCACTCGAGGTTGACCGCGCAGCCCACGAGCAGCGGCAGCCGCCCGACACCCTCGAGCCAGGCGCCGTCGTCGAACTTGCCCGGCACCGGCGAGGCGAAGCGGCGCGACATCTCGACCTGGTCCTCGGCCAGCACGTTGATCGCGAAGTGCAGGCAGGCATCGAAGGCCGGCAGGCTCGGGCTGGCCAGGCGCAGCGACCACAGCACCAGCGGCGGGTCGAGCGACAGGGCGTTGAAGGAGTTGACCGTCAGCCCCACCGGCGCGCCGTCGGCGCCGCGGCAGGTCACGAGCGTGACCCCGGTGGCAAAGCCGCCGAGCGCGCTGCGCAGGGTCCGTGCGTCGAGTCCGTTGCCTGCAGCCAGGGGGTCGGCGGTGCTCACGCGCGGACTATAGGCGAGCCCCGCGCCGCGCTGTCGCCGCGTGCCTACCGCGCTCGGGGGGGCGAGGATGTCACGGTCCGGCGAGCGCACGCACCGTGGCCATGCCCAAGCCCGTCAGCACCAGCGAACCAAACAGATGTGCCGCCGCCGTGGCCATCGCCCACCCCGGCTCACCGCGCATCACCGCCCCGACCACTTCGGCCGAGAAGGCCGAGAACGTGGTCAGCCCGCCGAGGAAGCCAGTGATGGCCATCAGGCGCCACAGCGGCGACAACTCACTCTTCCAGGCGAAGAAGGCGATCGCCACGCCGACCAGGTAGCCACCGACCAGGTTGGCCACCAGCGTGCCCAGCGGCATGGCGGGCAGCCGCGGATTGAGCGCTTCGTTGAGCGCGTAGCGCAGGCAGGCCCCCGTGCCGGCGCCGACGAATACCGCGGCCAGCGCCGAGCCCAGCGGCAGCGTCGCCGCGCTCACGAAGAGGCCGCCGCGTTGTCGCTGGCCAGGCCCCA
Organism: Aquincola sp.; assembly: GCA_022841885.1. Lineage (GTDB taxonomy): Bacteria > Pseudomonadota > Gammaproteobacteria > Burkholderiales > Burkholderiaceae_C > CADEEN01. Next base: position 9,961 of record JALHQP010000119.1, read on the forward strand.
GCGCGCCAGCGCGGCGTCGTCGGCCACGCGCGCGTCGACCCATTCGGCGCTGCCGTCGGGCCGGTGCTCCTTCTTCCAGAACGGCGCCTGCGTCTTCAGGTAGTCCATCAGGAACTCGCAGGCCGAGAAGGCGTCGTGCCGGTGCGAGGAGGTGACGGCCACGAGCACGATCTGGTCGCCCGGCGCGAGGCTGCCGACGCGATGGATCACCCGCACGCCGAGGATGCGAAAGCGCCGCCGCGCCTCGTCGACCATGGCCTCGATGGCGCGCTCGGTCATGCCGGGATAGTGCTCGAGCTCCATGCGCGTGGTGTCGGCTGGGCCGGTGCCACCGCTGCGGTCGCGCACCGTGCCGACGAAGCCGGCCACCGCGCCGACGGCAGGGTCGGCCGCGCGCAGCGCGGCGACCTCGCGCCCGAGGTCGAAGTCCTCTGGGCCGATGCGCACATGGGGCGTCGCGACGCTCACTGGATGTCCCCGCTGCGGCGCAGTTCGTTGCACTGCGGATGGTTGCGCAGCGCCGGCTTGCCGCACTGCTCCTGCATGCAATAGAGCAGCGCGAACTGCGAGCGGTTGCCGCAAGCCGCGCGCGGCGACGGTGGCGACGGCGGCGCGACCGGCTTGGGCCGCGCCGCAGCCGGTGGCGGCGCCGGTG
>JALHQP010000120.1 GCA_022841885.1 Aquincola sp.
CGCACGCTGGCCGCGCTCGATGCGGCGATCGACGAGTTCGTCGTCCGGCTCAACCGCGCCGGCATGGCCCCCGAGTCGGCGCGGCGCCTGGGCATGGTGCTGCGGCGCGCGGGCTATTACACGAGCGTGGTCGAACAGCTCGCCGCGTTGGTCACACCAGCCTTGGAGCCCGCCGAGCGAGCCGGCGCGGTGCTCGAACAGGTGGCGGCCGTGCGCCGCGGGGCCGGCGATCTGCTCGGTGCGCTCGACCCCGAGCGTGTGCCGCGCACGCCGCAGGCCGAGCTCGACGCCCGCCTTGCCGAATGGGACCAGCGCTACCGCGACGCCAAGGCCGGGCTGCTCGATGCGGCCGCCCTCGGGACGCTGCCCCCCGCCGTGATGGAGCCGCTGCTGCGCTCCAACAGTGCCTTGCGCCGTGTGCTGCAGCAGGCGCACAAGGCGCTGGTGTCGGAGCCCGTGGGGCCCGAATCCGGCCCGGTGTCCGGCGGCACGCCGGGCCCCGGGCGCCAGCCGTGAAGCCCGCGGCGACCGACCCCGCTGCGGCGCTGCCGCCGGTTCATCGCCGCCGGCACCGATGGCGCTGGGTCGTCGAAGCGGCGCTCGTGATCGCGGTGATCATGGGCATCCGTTCGTGGCAGCAGAAGGGGGCAGCCAGCGGTGCGGCGCCGGTGCTGGCGGGCACCCTGCTCGACGGGCAGGTCTACGACATCGCCGCGCGAAGCGGAGGTCCAGTGCTGGTGCACTTCTGGGCCAGCTGGTGCGCGATCTGCCGGGCGCAGCACGGCAGCATCGAGGGCGTCGCCCGCGACCATGCAGTGGTCACCGTCGCGATGCGCAGCGGCGATGCCGCTGCCGTGCGGGCACACCTGGCCGGGGAAGCGGCCACGTTTGCGGTGCTGAACGATCCGAGCGGTGCGCTGGCCGATCGATGGGGCGTGCGGGCGGTGCCGGCCAGCTTCATCGTCGATGCGCAAGGGCGGGTCCGCTTCGTGGAGGTCGGGTACACGACGTCGTGGGGGTTGCGGTGGCGGCTGTGGTGGGCCGGGACACGCGCGTCGACGCCCAGCGACCGTGTGACGAACTGACGCACATCAACGCCGCCAAGCCGCCCGCCGATACCCTGCACGACGCTTCCCGAGCCTTCGTTCTCCAAGGACACTCCCGATGAGCCGCTATCGCCGAATCCTGGTCCATCTGAGCGACAGCGTGCGCGCCGAGTCGCTGCTGGCGTTCGCCGCGCGCCTGGCTGCCGAGCACGAGGCCGAGTTGCAGGCGGTGCATGCCGTCGACTCGTTCGCCCTCGGTGCCTACCTCAGCCCGGAGGCGGCGATGACCGCCGCCGAGGCCAACCAGCAGTTGGTGCGCGAGCGCGCGGCGCGGGCGCGCGAACGGGTCGGCCAGGTTGTGCAGGCCCTCGGGCGTCCGATCGATCTCCAGATTCCCGGAGGCGATGCCCTGCGGGCCATGACGGAGCGATCCCGCGTGGCCGATCTCGTCGTGGTGGCCCAACCCGTGGAGCGCGATGGGGCGGGGCCGACGGCCGGATTCGCCTCTCAATTGCTGGTGGGTGCAGGTTGCCCGGTTCTGTTCGTCCCCGAGGCGGCGCTGGCGGGGCGGTGCGGCACACGCGTACAGATCGCGTGGGCAGACACGCGCGAGAGCGCCCGAGCGCTGCGCGACGCGCTGCCGATCCTACGCCGCGCCGAGGCGGTCGAGGTGCTGCGCTTCGGCGCCGGGCGGGACGACGGCGGCGAGCCCCTGGACGCGGTGGCCGGCTACCTGGCGAGCCACGAGGTGCAGGCCCGCTGCTCGGTGCGTGCAGTTCGTGAGCTCCCCTTTGCCGAGCGCATGCTGGTTCCGAACGTCGTCGATGCGTCGATCGCCGAGTTGCTGCTGTCGCAGGCCGCCGATACGAATGCCGATCTGATCGTCATGGGGGGCTACGGCCACTCGCGCGCCTATGAGTTCGTGCTCGGCGGCGTCACACGCTCCATGCTGGCATCGATGACGGTGCCGGTGCTGATGTCGCACTGAGCGTCTAGCGGTGCGCGGTGTCGTCGAGGATGGCTTACGAGACCTGAGACGCGGAAACGCGCCAGCGCGCCAACATGTGCTCGTAGGCGGAGCGCTCGGCAGGGCACACGCGCCCGTCCGCGGTGACCACCGCGGCCGCCAGTCGGCACACGAGCAGGCGCTGCCGGCGATCGCGTACCTGGTCCAACAGCTCGTTGAAACACAGCACGTCGACCGGCTGAAGATGCCCACGCTCGCTCAGACTCTGCCCCACGTCGTCGAGGCTTTCCTTCGCCAGCCTCAGAAACTGCCGGCGGCCGACATCGAGGCGCTCGAACGCATTCAGGCTTTCGAGCGTCTTCAACTCGCAGTCCTTCACGCTTCCGTTGGCGCCGACGATCAGGGCCAGCACGCGCGCGGCGCTGTGCCTGTCGGATGGGGTGACGTCGATCATCGGCAGTCTCCTGGGTCGTGGGCGATGGCCGGTGAACGGCCGGATGCTGCGCTGTCGACACGCCACACGTTCCCTGCTTGTTCTGGCGCAGCGCGGACTCGGACTCTGCCGCGCAGACGAAAGTTCCTGCGCTGTGACGCAGCGGCGGCGGGCGCGAAGCACGCGGGGGAGTTGACGCGACAGTTGTGTCTCGACGAAAAGGCAAAGCCATGAAGATTGCGTTTCTCGGTGCAGCCCAGGAGGTGACCGGCTCGTGTTTCTTGGTCGACACCGGCGCCGTTCGCTTCCTGGTCGACTGCGGCATGTTCCAGGGTGGACGGGAGACGCGTGCGCGCAACCTGGACGCATGGGACTTCGATCCGGGCGAGATCGACTTCGTGCTGCTGACGCACGCGCACATCGACCACAGCGGTCTGCTGCCGCGGCTGTGTGCCCTGGGTTTCAGCGGCCCCGTGTACGCGACGCCTGCAACGGTCGACCTGCTGGGCGTGATGCTGCTCGACAGTGCGTTCATCCAGGAATCCGAGTGGGCGCGCGCACAGCGCAAGGCGCGCGGGCGATCGCCGCGCGGTGCGCCGCCTGTGCCGCCGCTGTACACGGTAGCGCAAGCCCAAGAGAGCCTCGAGCGGCTGCAGGGCGTCAGGTACGACGAAGAGATCAGTCCACACCCCGGCATTCGTTGCCGCTTCCGCGATGCGGGGCACATCCTCGGCTCCGCCATCGTGGAGCTCTGGGTCGACGGCGGTGGCACGACGCGCAAGCTGGTCTTCTCGGGCGACCTGGGCCAACCCGGGCGCCCCGTCGTGCGCGACCCGGCACGCATCGAGTCGGCCGACATCCTCGTCGTCGAGTCCACCTACGGCAACCGGCTGCACCGGCCGCTCGCCGAGACGATCGACGAACTCGTCTTCGTCATTGAGGACACCTTGCGTCGCCGGCAGGGCAACATCATCGTGCCTGCATTCGCCGTCGGGCGGACACAGGAACTCCTGTACGTCCTGGCGGACCTGTGCCGCCGGGGCCGGCTGCCGCGGCTGCGGGTCTTCGTCGATTCGCCGATGGCCTTCAAGGCCACCGAGATCACCTGGAAGCACACCGAGTTCCTCGATGCCGACACGCGCGCACTGCTGGCGCTGCGTGACGAGCATCCCGAGTGGCTGGATCTGCACTTCACGCACAGCGTCGAAGACTCGATGGCGCTGAACCGCCTCAAGGCCGGCGCGATCATCGTCTCGGCCAGCGGCATGTGCGACGCCGGCCGCATCAAGCACCACCTGCGCCACAACCTCGGGCGCCAAGAGTGCGCGATCGTGATCATCGGTTTCCAGGCCGCAGGCACGCTGGGCCGGCGCCTGGTGGACGGCGACAAGCACGTGCGAATCTTCGGCGAAGAGGTGGCTGTGCGCGCCAGCATCCACACGATCGGCGGCCTGTCGGCGCATGCGGACCAGGATGGCTTGCTGGGATGGTTGGGCGGATTCGACGCGGCCCCGGCGCGGACCTTCGTGGTTCATGGTGAAGCCGCGACGGCGCGCGGATTCGCGGACCTGGTGGCCGATCGACTCGGCTGGAACGTCGAAGCGCCTGCCCATGGCACACAGGTCGACCTGTGAACCGGTCGCCGTGCGGCGCTGCGCCGTGATGTCAGGAGCTCAGGAAACCACGAGCACGTCCCGCGACGTATGGTGAAGCACGTCGAGCGCCGTGCTGCCGATCAGCCGCTCGGCCAGCAGGCCCTGTCCGTGGCGCCCCACCGCAACGCAGTCGGCGCCCAGAGCCCTGACGCCGTCGACGATCGCACGTGAAGGCGGCGCCTCAGCGAGGACGGTGGTGACCGCTGAGCCGGTCCGAGTTCCCATCACCCGTGCCACCTCGCCGAGTCGATCGGTCAAGGCGCCGCGCAGTGCCTCGGCGCCTGCGCCTATGCGGGCTTGCACCCCGCTGGCACTCCACACCTCACGTTCCCATACGAGATCGAGCGCGCTCATCAGGTGGTGTTTCGCGTCCGGGAACAAGGTGGCGGCAGCCAGGGCCGCGCGTCGCGAAGCGTCACGCAGATCCACCGCGGATAGCACGGTCCGATAGGGTTGGACCTGGCCGGCTCGAGCCACCAGGACGGGACATTCGACCCGGCGCAAGACCCGCAACAGCGTGCTTCCCATGCCGGGGTCGGCGGGATGGGCCCGCAAGCCGATGACTACCACCGCAGGGTGCAGCGCCTTGACGTGGGCTGCAATTGCCGTCGCGGGGTCGCCGACCCCGAAGCAGGCCTCCACCTCGACGGCATGTTGGGCGGCGAGGCTGGCCGCCACTTCCGACAACCGCTGCTTCACCACCCCAGCGGCGGGCCCATCGCTGAAGAGCCGGTCGACGTCGAACACGCCTCGCAAGGCGGCCAGGGCGCTCACATCGAATGCGTGCAGGAGATCGACGCGCGCGCCATGTGCCTTTGCCAGCTGCATCGCGCGCGCGACGGCCGCCTGCGAACCGGGCGTGAAGTCGGACAACGCGACGACTCGGCGCACGGGTTTTGCTGACTCATCGGGCTTCATGACACAAGCTCGCAATCAAACCGCAATGATGGGCCAGGCAGCTCGCGCACGCATTGACGATCGTCACGCCAACCACCCGTGACCGGTCGCGTGAGGCCGTCGCGGCCGGATCAAGAGCTTCATGCCCCTTGATCGTCGGACGGCACCAGCAACAGATCACCCTCGAACTGCTCGAACAGTCGCAAGCTGACACTGCCCAGCAGCAACTGGTTCAGCTCGAACGCTCCGCGCTTGCCCAGGGCAAGCAAGTCGCAGTGCTGGGCGCGGGCGTGGCGCATGATCGTCTTCGCGGCGGGGCCGCTTTGTACCGTCGTGGCCGCCGTTTCGGCGCCCGGCACCTCGCGCAAGAATGCCTCGAGACGGTCGCGCGCCTGCTTCTCGCTCGTGGCCCGGAAGGCCGCCATGGCGTCTTTGCTGCGGAACTTCGCAGGCAGACGGGACGCGAGCGGGAGTTCGCAGACATGGAGCACGCGCAGTGTGGCTTTGGGCGCCAGTGCGATGGCGGTCGCGAGGGCACGCTTCGAGGCCGGCGAGAAATCGACCGCGACGAGGATGGAACGATAGGGCTGCTTGTCTTCCGAGCGCACGACCAGCGTTGGCTGAAGTCCGACACGGACATAGCGGCTCGCCGAACTGCCGATCAAGGTCGCACGCACGAAGTTCTCGCCCTGCGCGCCCAGCACGCTCAGTTCGATACCGTGCTCGGCAGCGTAGCGGGCCACTTCGGCGTGGACGCGACCGACCAGGAGCACCGGCAAGACCGTGATCGAAAAGTGGCTGGCCATCAGCCCGGCCAATGCGGTGAGTCGACCGCGCTCCGAGTCCATTAGCCTCAACTCGGTGGCCACCGGATGCTCATCCACATCGCCCGCGAACATGCGCAGCAACAGGTGATCGACCACATGCACCAAGTGCAGCGTTGCCTTGTGCTCGTGGGCCACGCGAGCTGCACGATCAACAGCGCGCATCGCGCGTGCAGAGAAGTCGGTCGCAGCCAGGATCTGCGTCAATGGTTCCATTTCGTTGACAACTCCTTCGCGCTTTGTTTGAGGAGCGTCGACCCGCTCCGTCGGCATTGCAGCTGGCAAAGTCTCCGGATGACCCTGACATCGGAAACTGACCGCAACTGCGCAATCCGATCACCAGCGGTCGGGGCGATCATGCGCCCCAGCTTGGGTTGGAGATGTGGGTCGTCCCAACCGCAACCGTTCTTATTGTGCTCCGGTGCCGTTGATGGGCGGTTGATCCCGCTCCAATCATCCGACGGGTGGCGCCGATCGTCGAAGCAGCAGGCTCGCCTTGTCCAGATCGTTCAAGCGGGCTCGGGCGTACTGGCGATAGCGCTTCGCCAGCAAGCGCGTTTCGGCTTGTGCTGTGTGTCTGGGAAGGTCAAACATGCGGCGATGGATACGCAGCGTCTCTCGATCCGCGGCCGAAGCCTGGAAGCTGACGACCCATCGCTACAGGATGCGCTGGCCGCCGTCTACGAAACACCCGAGCGCCCGCGCTGCTTGTGCGTGCCCGGTGGCGTCGAGATGTACGTCGCCTTCCATCGCCGCTATCTGGTCAAGCGCATGCCGGACTCCGGCAGCCGGCACCACCCGGCCTGCCCGACGTTCGAGCCGTCGCCGCAGCAATCGGGTCTGGGCGAACTGGTGGGCGACGCAGTGCTCGAGTCCGAAGGCGCAGTGGAGCTGCGGGTCGACTTCGCGTGGAGCCGCCAGGCCGGGGGCCGGGCGCCGGGCGGGCGGACCGACGATGACCCGGGCGAGATCGAGGCGCTGCGGCGCCGCATGAGCCTGCGTGCGTTGACGCACTTCCTGTTCGAGCGTGCGGGCTTCAACCGCTGGTCGCCGGCGATGGCCGGCAAGCGATCGCAGGGCGTGCTGCACAAGTACCTGCAGCGCGCCGCCGAGCAGGTGCGGGCGAAGGGTGTCTTCCTCGGCGAGCGCCTGTACGTGCCCGAGCAGTTCAACGAAGCGACGCATGCGGAAGTGGCGCAGCGCCGGCGAGAACGCCTGGGCGTGTTGCGGCCGCACGATGGTGTGGTGCCGCTGGCGGTCGTGTTGGCTGAGTACAAGGCGGCCGAGGCCTGCCCGGGGGGTTACCGGGTCTGGCTGAAACACATGCCCGACGCGCCGCTGCTGGCGTCGGCTAAGACCTGGGAACGGATCGCGAGGACCTACGCGGCGGTGCTCGAAGCCCGGGACGCCGACCATGGCCAGCGTGTACGCGCAGTGATCACGGCCTTGATCCGTGCTCGGCGCGAACACACCTACGAGATCGACACGGCGACCCTGCTGCTGGCCAGCGAACAGTGGATTCCGGTCGAGGGCGTGCATGAACTGCCGCTCGTGCAGGCCCTCGTCGATGCGGGGCGGCACTTCGTCAAGCCGCTGCGTTACGACGCGCGCTGCGCGGCCGCGTTTGCCAACGCGCTGCTGCTGGACACTGGCGCCGTGCCGCTGCCGCTGCATGTCTGCAGTCCCTTCATGACGCCACGCGAGCGCGAGGCCAAGGCCGCCACGTTGCGCGCGGTAGGTGGCGCCTGGGTGTGGTCCACCGACGAGCCGATGCCGGCGCTGCCGCCAGCGGCGCTGCGGCGCACTTGAAGCGGCACGTTCTCGCGAGAGCATGAATTCGCCGGGATGTCCCGGTGCACGCCTCGCCAAGGAGCGCCGCCATGACCGCCGCATCCGCACCGCCCACCGTCACCTTGCACGGCGGCGCCTCGACCCCCGCCACCTTGCTCGGGCAGGCGCCCGCACGCATTCCCACCGCCGGGAAGATCCGCGCCGGCATCAAAGTGCTGACCAAGCGCGCCGCGGGCGAACCGCGCGCCTGTGAGATCTACGAGCGCGGCCTGCGCGACGGCCACTCGTTCGACCGCATCGAGCAGGCGCTTGCCGAAGCCTTGCCGCAGCTGAAGAGCCCGCTGGTGCCGCGCAACGTGCCCTGGTTCACCGTGCGCGCGCAGGACTTTGGCAACCCGGCGCTGGCGCGCGAGCTGATCGAGGCCTACGGCGAGGACCGTGGCGAGGGTCGGCACCTGTACCGCTTCCCGGTGGTGTTCCCGTCGGACCACTGGCAGACGGTGATGCCGCACGAACTGGCGGCCTGGGGAACGCACGACAAGCGCTACTGGTCGGAGTACGCGCCCGATGGGCGCGTTCGCCACTGCATGTGCCACGCACCGGTGCCGGTGGACACGCAGGGGCGGCGCGCGGTTCGCCTGTTCGGCGGGCGCAAGACGGCTATGCGCGAGGCTAACGGCGGCGTCTGCGAGCCCGAGGCCTGCCACGAGTACCAGCAGCGCGAGTGCAACCTGACGGGCCGCTTCCTGTTCTTCGTGCCGGGTATTCGCTCGCTGAGCGCGTTCGAACTGCACACCACCAGCTTCTACGCGATGAACGCGGCGATCCAGAAGTTCGAGACCGTCGCCTTCCTGCGCGGCGGGCGCATCTCGGGTTTTCTTGATCGGCAGCGCACGCCGTTCTTCCTGTCCAAGCGGGCAATGGAAGTGAGCCACATCGACGAGCAAGGCCGGGCGGTGCGAGTGCCGCAGTGGATCATCGACCTCGAGGCGCCGGTGGACGTGAGCGCCCTGCTGCGCGACCGCGAGGACGACGAGGCCGTGGTCGTGCAGGCCCATGCAGCCTGCGGCGTGCTCGAAGGCGAGTCCACCGCGCCTGTCATCGCGGCCACCGGTGCCGCGGACGCCGAAGGGGCCACGTCGCGCGGCGAGCCGACGTTGGACAAGGTGCTCGCCCTGGCCGCCATGCATGGTGTCTCCACCGCCGACTTCGAGGCCTACGCGGCGCAGCGCTGGGGGCCGGGCTGGAAGCTCAATCCGCAGGGCCGCCGCCGGGCCTGGGACGAACTGGACCGCCACCGCAACGACGCGCCGGGCTACGCGGACAAGGTCGCCGCCGCGCTGCGGGAGGCGCCATGACCACGCGCTCGGCGCTGCGGGTCGCGCACTTCTCCGACCTGCACTACGGGCCGCGCAACCTGGCCGAGGCCGATCGGTGCTTTGGCGCGGCGATCGAGCGCGCTGTGGACGCCGGCGTCGATGTGGCGGTGATCTCCGGCGACAGCACCGACCATGCGCTCGATCTGCACTCGCCGTCGGCGGTTGCGCTTGTGTCGCGCGTTCGATGGCTGGCGGACCACTGCCCCGTGCTCATGCTCCAAGGCACCTGGTCGCACGAGCCGCCGGGCACCTTGTCCGTGTTCCGCGAACTGGGCGGGCGCCATGCCGTGCACGTGGCCGACCGGATCGGGCAGGTGGGCTTGACGGCCGCGGGCGAGTGGGTCGTGTCGCCTGGATGGAGTTTCCACGCGCTGCCGCAGGGGGTGGTGGCGCTGATCTCGTGCCTGCCCTCGGTGAACCGCGGGGCGGTTGCCGCCGCGCTTGGGGCCGCTGACGCCGCCGGCGCGACCGGCGAGCACGTCGCGGAGATGCTGCGCGGGCTCGCACCGAGCCACGCGATGGCGCGCCAGTTTGGCCTACCGACCTTGCTGGTGTCTCACGGCACGGTGTTCGGCTGCACCACCGAGCACGGCGTGCCGATGGCCGGCTTCGACCACGAGTTCACCACCGGCAGCCTGTTCGATGCGGGTGCGCAGGCGGTCCTGCTGGGGCACATCCACCGCCACCAGTGCTGGGAACTCGACGACAGCGGCGGGCGGCGCTGCATTGCCTATGCAGGCTCAATCGGCCGGTTCCACCACGGCGAGGCCGGCGACAAGGGCTTCCTGCTCTGGCAGGTCGGGCCGGACTCCGCCGCATGCCGCATGGAAGCGACGCCAGCACGCCGCACAGTCGACATCTGCTTCGACGGCAAGCCCGACCTCGGCGCGCTGCGCGCCGTTCTGGTGGCGCAGCCGGTCGAGGGAGCCTGGGTGCGCCTGCGCTGGAGCGTTCCCGAAGAAGAGCGCAACGATATCGACCGCGCCGCGATGCGCGAATTGCTGGCCGGCGCCGCAGGCGTGCAGTTCGAGGGGCGCATCCTGCCGGTGGTGCGCGTGCGCTCCGGCGGCATCGGCCAGGCCGGCGTGATGCGGGACAAGGTGGCGGCCTGGGCCGGCGTGGTCGGGGCGCGACCCGAGCCGCTGTGGTCGTGCCTCGACGAACTCGCGGTGAACGAAACGCAACTGATCGTGGACGACGTGTTGGCCGAACCCGAGGCGATGGCACGCGGTGACACACAGCGCCCCTGCATCGAGGTGGCGAGTGGCTTGAAGGAGGTGGAACTCGCGGGAGACTACCTCGAGTTTTCACGGGGAGCACATGGATGAGAGTCCATTCGCTGACGCTTAAGGGCTTTCGCGGCATCCGCGACGGCATGGGGCGGGATACCCTGGAACTGGACTTCGAGCGCCTGGCCCCCGGAGCCACGCTGGTGGCCATCGCGGGCGCCAACGGCCGCGGCAAGACCACCGTGATGGACAACCTGCACCCCTTATGTTGAGTTGGTTGTGTCAACCTTTTGCCGCAGAGCCCGGTGCGGTGTATGACTGCTGATGCTTCGGCAGCGGTCTCGCCTTCAGCGACGGCCAG
>JALHQP010000121.1 GCA_022841885.1 Aquincola sp.
CGGGCGCGCGTCAGTCGGCACTGGAAGACCGACAACTGCATCCACTCGCCATAGCCGTGCATCAGCTTGAACACCGCCCGCCAGCGGCGGTCGTCGGCGATGTCGTAGGTGACGACGTAGAGGTGTTCGTCACTCATCGTCGACGTCATTGAACGCTTGCGTGGACTTCAGCGCGTGGTGAAGTTCGGGTACCGATCCACCTCGCCCAGCAGGTGCCGGCCGAGCAGCCGGCACTGGATCTCGATGATCTGCCGGTACTGCGCCGCGTAGCCGAAGATGGGGTGCGTGATCTCCTGGCTCATGCGGCGCTCGAAGGCGGTGATGAAAGCGCGGCGGCCCTTTTCATTGAGATTGACGGCGCCGCCGGCGCGCACGAAGTCGCTGGCGCCAACCTCGCCGTTGTTGATGGCCATCAGCACCACCGAGTCGGCCACCAGCGGGCGGAAAGGCTCCATCACGTCCAGCGCCAAGGCCGGGCGCCCGTAGCGGCTTTGGTGATAGAAGCCGCGATAGGCATCGAAGCCCACCGCCGTGAGCGTGACGGCGACGCTGCGCGCCAGCAGCGAGTACGCATACGAGAGCAGCGCATTCACGGGGTCGGTGGGCGGGCGGCGTGTGCGGCGCTCGAAGTCGAAGCGCCAAAGCTCGCTTTCGGCGTTGTTCGCATTGCGCCCGCCACTGCGCTGGCCGTCCCCATCGCCATCCCCCTCGCCTTGCGCCTGGCCGGGCGCGGAGAGCATCTCGTTGAAGTGCCGGAAGTAGCGCGCCGCACCGTTGCCCTCGGCGCCCAGCAGTTGCGGCAGGTCGTGCGCGCGCTCCGCGGCATCGATGTCGTGGCGGAACTCGGACAGCAGCGCCTCGGGCATCTCGCCGCGCTTCCAGTTGCGGCGCAGTAGCGTGCGCTGATTGCGGATCTTGGCCGCCACGATGTCGCGAGCCAGTTGCAGGCAGTGCCGGGCGTCGAAGCTGGCGCGGAACTGCGCCGTGCGCAGCTCGACGTTCTTGTGCCCCAGCCCCACGGTGTGCCCGAGGAACCAGCCGCCGTGCGAGAGCCAGGTGACGGGCACCTCGCGTGCCATCAGCTCATGCAGCGCAGGGCCAGTGAGGTAGACGCCGCCTTGCAGTACCAGTTGCGACACATCCATCAGGCGCGCGCTGGCGATCTTCTCGTCGTCGAGCGAGATCTCGAGCACCTCGCCCTTCTTGGCCACCTTGGCGCCGCGCGCCTGCACATACATCGGCAAGGCCGGGGCGCCTCCCACGGCCAGTGGGCGCGGGGGTGTTTGCTGCGTGCGCAGGTAGTGCACTTCGTCGGGCAGGCAGATGCCGGCCAGCGAACAGCGCGGGCACTTGGGGCTGTTCTCGAGCGGCAGCGGCATCGTGCCGCCCATCGACATCAGCCGCAGGCCGGCGGCGGCCTGGTGCGTGGTGGCGCGCAGCTCATCGTCGAATTCCACCTTCACGCGCTCGCGCGAGGCGGCGAAATACAGCACGCCTTCGGGTGCTTCGTAGCCCTGTTCTTCGAGCAGCAAGGCCTGCACGCACAGCTGCACGCGCTCGGGCTCGTAGGCGCCGCGCGCCACGTGCGGGCGCTTGCCGCGCTTGTAGTCCACGGGCACGGCGCGCTGGCCTTCGAATTCGGCGAGGTCGAGCTTGGCGACGAGGCCCAGCTTCTCGGAAGAGAGCTCCAGCGAGTGGACGTGGATGCGCTCGGGTTCGGCATCGTCGGGGCCGTCTTCACTCTCTCGCCCCGCACGGCCCTCGCCCGCGGCTCCTTTGCCGGCGGCGCCGGTGGGCGAAGGCGGCTTGCCGCTGCGCTTGTCCACGCGCCGGTGCACCTGGCGGCCCTCCACCGTGTCGGCCGAATCGGCCCACTCGCCCTGCACCCACTCGAGATACGCCAGCCGCGGGCAATAGACGTACTCGTTGATCATGCGAGCCGGCAGCAGCGGTGTGCCGGGGGGCAGGGGTGGGGCGTCGAGGGGAAGGGTGGGCTGAGTGGGCCGCACAAGTTCCGTGGGCTGAGTGGCTTCTTCGTTCACTGCCAGCTCACGGTTGTTCGCCAGCGCGTTCAAGCCGCTCGCGCCACAGCGCCTGCAGGGGCTGCCAATCGCGCCGGTCGGCTGCCGCAAGGGCGTTCAGATAGCGTTGCCGGAAGTCGGCATCGGTTGGCACGATGTCCACCGGCGGCAGGCCCATGCGGCGCAACAGCTCCAACAGCCACAAGCGGCTGACGCGCCCGTTGAGGTCGGGGAACGGATGAATGGAGAGCAGTTCGCCTTCGGCATAAGCCAGCGTCTCCAGCCAGCGGTCGTCAGGCTCGGCGGGCAGGTGCTGCAAGCGCGCGCCGAGGTTGCGCGCGTACTCCAGGATGCGAGCGGCAACCTCGTGTGGCGGCGGCGCCTCGTGCGCGCCGACCTGAACGGCCACCATTCGATAGCGGCCCGCTTGCTCGGGAAACAGCTCCGCACACAAGGCGCCGTGAAGTGCCAGCAACAGGTCGGCATCCATGGCCCACTCGGCAAACTCGCCCGAGCGGATGCGGTCGTCGATGCGCAGTAGCGGCTCGGCCAGCCGCCGGGCCAGTTCGCTGTAGTTCAGCGGCCCTTCGGCAGTGTCGAAGTGTCGAGTGGCGTCGTCGGGCTGGGTAGCGCTGCGTGCAGGGCTTTCAGCCAGCCTAGATCCACCATCTCGCGCTCGAAGGCCATGCTCTGCCAGGTTTGCACCGCCGCGCGCTCGCGGCGGCGCTCCAACTGCACCGCCGGGGGCAACTGGCGCCATGCGCGGATTGCGGTCTTCCAGTCCATCTTCGAGTCCTTGCTGCGGATTTTCTCGGTTTTCTTCGGCACTGAACAGCCCGCCGCCCAGGCGGGCGCTTCGGCCCAACGCGATAGGGCCGGCCACGGCCACGGCGAACTCGAGCCGCACGTGACCCTGCAAGCCTTGCCCCGGCAAGGCCTGGAGCTCAAGGACGGACACCTCGGGCCTCGGCAAGCCGTAGCGCCTGCACTCGGAGAGGACATCGGCCACCAGCGCCTCGTGCGCCGAAGCACAGCGGCGGTGGCGCGTGACGACATACGGCGTGATCGAGGTCCAGCTTCGTGCTGCCGCCAGCAAGGGGTCATCGCCCGTCAAGGAATGCCGCCGCAAACTCAAAGCGCCCGCCGCGCCGGCCGACAAGTGCGTGAACCTGTCGAGCGCACGCTCCAGCGTTTGCAGGTGCTGCCGCTCATCGCGGTACGCGGCGCGCCGTGCCAGACGATGTGGAGCGATCAACAGCAAGCGCCGGCGTGGCGCATCCCAGTGGCAGGCCAGGTGCCCGGGAGACTCGGCCGCGGCCTTGGCACCATTGCGTTCGTGGCCGCTGAAGAAGCGGTCCAGGCCAGCATAAGGCGACACACCGAGCGCATCGCGCACGCGGGCCATCATGGCGCGGCGCAGCGCGCGGGACAGAGCCAAGGGCAAGTCGGGCACGCCGCCGCCGTTCACATCGAACGCATGGATGCCAGTCGTGGCCGCAGGCTCTTGCACCGGCGCCATCACGCCCAGGCCGACGAAGCGCCCATCGCCGATCACGAGCGGACCATCGACGTCGCGGTCGAGTTCGACCTCGACGTGCCACAGGCGTTCCTTTGCGAAGCGCGTGCCCTCGGCAAAGACTTCGGCACGCGCGCCGTTGGCTTCGAACGGCTCGCGCTGCACGTGCACGGAAAGCACCGTGGCGCCGACTCCGGCATGGCGCAAGGCCGCACTAACCGTCGCGGCGGCGCGGTGCTCCTCCGCGATGCGTTCGGAAGCCGCTTTGGCGTCTTGCTGCTGGCGCGCAGGGTCGATCCGGCGCCTCTGCGCGTTCTCGGGCAGCGCCACGGCGGTCACCGAACGCCAGCGACGGCTGGGTCCGATGTAGTGACCCAGCATGTCGTCGCCTTCGCTGTGCGTCAGAACCCACGGACTGATCTCGCCGGTCTGGCTGTCGACCCGCTCCAGGCCCGAGAAGGCCCACTCGACATCGGCGGCCTGGAGCGAAGCACCGCTGGGCACGTCCACTAGCACACGGCGGATCGCGCGATCGGCATGGACCGATCCGATGGACGGCAGGGGGATGATGCGAACACGTTGGCTGATGGGCACGGCGCCACTGCCGTCTGCGGCGCGGCCGACCAGGCTGCGTTGAATGGGGTCGGCATCGCCACCCAGCCCAGCCTGTAGCCTGGCTGCGGCGGCATCGCGCAGCGCCTCCACCAGCTTGACGCTGCGGCCCAGCGCCCACGGCCAGGGTTCGGGCGCGTCGCGGTCGCGCAGTTCATAGACGGCAAGGCGACGCGCGCGCTCGTAGCTCACGCTCGCAAATCGCGGCTTGGGTGGGTTGGTGAAGAGCACGCGCATCTTCTTCCCCACACCATCGGCCCGCAGTTTTGTGGCCTGGTGCCGCTGCACAAGGCTGGCCAGCGAGCCCGCCGCTGGGCAGGCCAGCATGCGCGTTCCGCGCACGCCGGGCTCGGGGCGATGAATGACGCCGGGATGTGCGGTCAGGCATGCGTCAAGCGCGGCGTCGTCCAGCACTTCGGCAACCGCCCAGGCCATGTCGATGCCGCGACCGAGTTGGTAGAGATCGCTCGCCGCATCGACGACGGTCGCGGCGTGTTCGCTGACGGACTCCAGCGCCCAGGCGTAGAGCAAAGGCTGGTCCGCGGCGAACAGGCTGGGCTGCACGAGCTTGGCGGTGCGAATGCTGCTCACGTCGCGCGGGTCGGCCAGCGCATCGGCGTCGTTGTTCGGAACGAACATCGACACCGCCTGCCCGAGCGTACGCCGCGGCGCAGCGATCACTGGGGGCGGCAAGGCTTCCAGCCATTCGAGCGCGGGCACCGCCGATGCGGGCAGCTCACGGCCACGCGCCACCCCCGCCACCAGCGCCTGATAGACACGTGCCGGCGCGGGCGGCCACTCCGGCGCGCCCTGGCTCATGCCGTGGTAGCGGGCGCAGCCGAAGCCGTCTTCATGCAGGCGCAGCGTCAGGACGAGGTGCTGCGCCATGTCAGCCCGCCTTCTTGGCCTTGCCCTTTGCCTTGGCGGCGTCCTTGTCGACCAGATCGGCCTTGGCGAGTTCCCTGCCGAACTTCGCCGTGCGCGATTCGCCCACGCCGTACTCGGCGGCCCACGCGGCGGCGAGCTCGCGCGCCGCGGCGCTCGTCAACGGGATCGCTGTGCGCTCGCCGGTGCGCGTCACCTGCTCCCAGGCGCCGGGCTGCTGCGCCCTTGGCACGAGCAGGCAGCCTTGGCGCAAGAAGCCGTCCAGCGGCTCGGTCGCGGCGACGAGGGCCAAACCCAACACATAGCGGCGCAACTTGTCGGCATCCGTCTTCGCGTGCAGGCGGCGCAGCGCGATGAGGTTGATCGTCACGTCGCGCACGATAGGGCCGCGCGCAACGATGCCGCCATGCGCGCCCGTCGCCGGCACGGCGACAAAGCCGCGCTGCGCGAGCGGGCTCTTGGCGTTGCCCTCCGACTTTTCCTTCTCCTCTTCGGAGAAGACGGCGAGCTTCGCGTAGTCGATGGCCGGCACATACTGCGCGGACCGCGTGAGTACATCGACGTTCCAGGCGCGGATCACCGATTGCACCAGGCGCGGCAGCTTGGCTTGCGTGTCGCGCGAGTCCCAGGCTCCGAAGACCAAGGAGGTAGGCCCCAGTTTCGCGAGCGCCGTTGCATCGCCGGTGCTGAGGAACTCGTTGAAGGCCGTTTTCGCGCCGTCCTTCAAGTCCGACGACCGAACGATGGCGTCGCCCAGACGGTGGCCGGCTTCGAGCAGCGAGACGCTCTTGCCATCGCCAAGGTCTATCGTCACCTGTGGCACCAGCTTGGCCAGTTCCGGGTCGGTGCCAAAAAGCGGTTCGATGCGGTTGGCTTGGGCGCCGACGCTGTCGATCGTGGCGACCTTGGTGCCGTCGGCCAGCGTGTCGATGTTGTAGCCAATGTCCGCGTAGGTCGGCGGAAAGAAGACCGCGTCTTCTCCTTCCACCGGCATCAGCTGCTGCTTGAGCACCAGGGCGACAGGGCCCTTGGGATCGATCCAGCTTTGGATCAGGCCTTCGTTCAGCGAACTCATTCGATGTTCTCCTCGATGACAGTGGTGATAGATCGTGCCTGGCCTTGCTTCCCCGGCCAGTCCAGCAGCATGCGAAAGCGTCGCATCGGGAACGGGAGCGCGGCGCCGCCGAGAGCTGCACGCGTAAACGCGAGCGGTGGCCAGGTCGCATCGTGGGCTCGTTCGCGGCCGATGACTGCGAATTCGTAGGCCAGCTTCTCGCGTCGATCCGGGCGCCTTGGCCGCGCGTGAGTGAGGCCGATGGCGGCGAGCAGTTCAACGAGCGGGTACCCCAGCGTGTCCACGTCACCATGCGCGTTCAGCGAGAAGCCGCACTGCAGGGGGATGTAGTCGCGCCGCCAATCGAGGCGGAAGCTGCTGCTTTGCGGGGCCGACAGTGCGAACGGATGGGTGGCGGCAGCCGCGGAACGGCCACGCAACAGCGCCAGCGCGTCGCGCGCCAGGCCCGCGCCCGGATATCCGCCCGCGCCGGCCCAGAACTTCACGTTGTCGCGCTCGGTAGCATCACCCCAGTGATCGATGGCGATGGCCCGCTCACCATCGTTCAACTCGCACACCAAGGTCGCCGGGCTGGGCGGGTCAGGGAACGGGTAGCCCCGGCTGCGGTCCAGCAGCAGGGGCTTGGGTCCCCAACTCTCATTCCAGGCATCAAGCGTTGCGCTGCCGACAGGCGCAACGGCCCGCGCCTCCGCCTTGTCCAGAAACTCCAGCACCCGCGCGACCGGCGACACCGCACCTTGCGCCCGGATGCGGAACACGACCTTGGCCGCATTGCTCCAGTCGAACACGCCCTCAGCATCGCCCAGCAGCACGTCAGCTACCTCCACCAGGCCGATGCAGGCGAACACCTGCCCCGGGTTGAACAAGTCCACCGGAATGGCGGCTTCAGCCATCGGAGCCTCCCTGCTCGTCGTTGAGGCGCGAGGCCTGTTGGTCGGCCGCACGCAGCAACGCTTCCCACCACGCCAGCCCCCAAGGACCCCACGCCTTCTCAAGGGCCGAGTAGCGCAGCGCGATCTCGCGCGCACGGTCGACCAGGCGGCTGGGTGGCTCGGGGGCGCTGTCGGTGCGAATCAAGGGACGCGCATTGCCGTGGTGTGCAGCAATCATGTGCAGGCACAGCTCGCGCAGCGCAAGCGGCAGTGCCTGCACTCGTTCATGCACTTCGGCGTAGGGCAGTGAGCCCAGTTCGTGCCGGTAGCCGCGGAGCAAGTCCAAGTTCGGCCGGCTCGTCGTCTTGGCGTACGGCTTTCCGCCGCCGGGCGCCTTGAAGGCGCTCTGCCAGCGCTCGGCCTTCTTGCCTTCATCGTGCAGGCGGGCGCTGACGGCCAGCATTTCCGCGTACTCCGGTGGCAGCGATAGTGCATCGGCTATGCGCCGCGCCGCGGCTTCGGTCCACGTCTCGTGCTCGTCGAGCAACTGGGCACGCCGGGCGCCCGAGCGGCCGTCTTCCGATTCGGCCAACTCGCCGGTCAAACTCTCGATGACCAGCCACGCCGTTTCGCCGTCGTCGCTGCGACGCAGCGCGATGCTGGCTTCGGTGCGCCAGCCCTGGGCAGCCGCAGCCTCGGCGGTATCGGTGACGCGGCGAATGCGAAACGGAACGATGCGCTGTGCTCCTTCGGCCTGCGCATCGACGTCGATCTCGGTGACGTCGCGCGCCGCTTCGTCGGCGTCGTCCTTGAGTAGGCCGCTGGCCAGGCCACCGAGGCGGCAGTCCACGACCAACGTGGCATGGCGCAATGCATAGTCGATGTTGTCGCGCTTCTTCTTGTCCGCGAAGTCGCTGGCGCGCAGAGCGACATGTTTGCCGGAAGGCGTATCGAGAACGATCGCCAAGACATCGGTGCCGCGCAGCGGACGCTCGCTGCGCCACAAGCCAGCTTCGTCCGTCGACGGCGGCTGCAAGCCCTTGACCCGCGCGCCTAGCCATTCGAGGACGCGCCAGGTTTCGGTCTCCAGTCGCTCAGACAGATGCGGATCGGCTGCTTCGCGAAAGCGCTCGAGGTCTTGGCGGCTGAAGATCTGACCATCGTCGTCGATCGGCAAATGGGTGCGCCAGACCACCGTGGTCTGCGGCTTCTCTTCTTCGTCGGGCCAGCCGCGAATCCACGGTGCCACTTCGGGCCGGCCCGTGTGTTCTTCCAAAGAAGTCATGGCCCAGGCTTCGACGAGGGCGCGCGTCAACGGCGGATGGAGTGGCGCCGGCGTGCTGGCTTGCTCGATCAGGGCGGCCAGTTCGGGCTTGTGCTTCAGAGCCGTCAGCGCGGCCGGGCTCGCGTCGAAGGCGTCGTCCTCGGTTCGTGGCAAGGCTTGGATCAACTCGCGCACGGCGGCGTGGCGAAGCTTCTGCGCCTTCTGCTTGCCGTCCTCGATGCTTGCGGGTACGACGATCACGGTTGCAGCCCCATCGCCGCGGCGATTCACCCGACCCAGGCGCTGCACCATGCGCTCCCATGCCACTAGGTCGCACACCGCATGGTCGGCATCGAGATCGACGCCGACCTCGCCGGCTGCGGTGGCGATCACGAAGGCCGGGCGCTCTGGCTTCCCGCCGGTGCCGGCGACAAAACCACGCTCGGCGAGCCAGCGCGCGGTTTCTTCGCGTTCATGGACCCGGCGTCCGCCGACAAAGAGCTCGGTGTCAATGACCACCTGCTTGCCTGCCAACTTGCCCAGTGCCTCCTGCACCTTCTGCGCGTGGTCCCGGCTCGTGCAGAACACAATGATGCGTGCCGGCCTCGTGCCTTTGCCTGCCTGTTCCCAGGCGTGCTCCGCGAGGTGCTCGGGCAGGTCCGTTGCGGAGACCTCGTCCTGCAGCA
This sequence comes from Aquincola sp., assembly GCA_022841885.1. GTDB lineage: Bacteria > Pseudomonadota > Gammaproteobacteria > Burkholderiales > Burkholderiaceae_C > CADEEN01. The sequence continues at coordinate 8,932 of JALHQP010000121.1, forward strand.
TCAAGCGTTTGCTGGCGGACACGCGCTGCTTGACGAGCGGGTGTTCGTCATCGTCGGCCGTCAGCCTGAACACTTCGTCGGCTGGGCGCGCACGCCCTGTCGCGGACAAGGACAGCAAGCGAATCGGCGGGACCAGCGGCTTCAACGCGGCATCCGCCGGGCCCAGCGTGCGCCCGTGGGCATCTAGGCCCGAGCCAATCTGTTCGACCAGGCGCTCGAAGGGCGGGACGAGGTGCGCCTCGTCCAGCACGATCAGCGTGTCCGATCCCAGCAGGCCAGCGTGATACGGCCGCATCTTTCGCGACACACCATAGCCGCCGAAGAGCAACCGCGAGCCAATCATGTCCACCGTCCCCAGAACGATGGCAGGCGCGACGGGGTCTTCGAGCCACGCCCTGTTGTCGACGTGCTGACCGCGCAAGGTCGAGATTGGCAGCGGGCCGGAGAGGGCCAGCGCCTTTCGGACAGAGGGATCGCGATCGGCCCACGCACGCAGCCGCTCGGCCACGGTTGTTGCCTGGTCCACAACCGCGCGCCGATCAACGACGTAAACCAGGCGCCGCGGAATAGGGGCACCGCAGGCCCGGGCAACCAACCAGATGGCCATGACCGCCGTCTTGCCGAGACCAGTGGGAATGTCCAAGGCCGCCGGGATGGCTGCGCTGGAGAAGCGTTCTAGCAGGGCAACCTGCCAAGGGAAGGGTGACTCGTGGCTCCCCAGGCCGAGGGCGGCCTGCAGCCAACTCGGGCGTTCAGCGCTTGCTGTCATCGTCGAGCCTGCCGCGGCACGGTTTCCCGTCCGGCAGCCCGGACCGCTGTCGGATCGCCTCTGTCCAATCCATGACCTTCCTCCGCACTCGCCTCACCAGGACCGATTTCGTAAACGTTCGGGGATGCTGCCAGCCACGCAGTTCATGGCATGAGCCTGGCCGCGGCGAGACCACTGTTCATTCGTTCAGCCCGTCGCAAACCCGTAGCCCTTCACGCAACCTGCGCGCGACCTCTCCGCACAGTTCTTCGGGCGCAATGACCTCCACCTCTGGCACATGCCGCAAGATGTCCATCACCAGCTCGCGCGGATCCGCAAATGGCAGGCTCAGCACCCAGCGCCCCTCCGCATCCCAACGCCCATGCTGCTGCGCATGCCAGCGTTCCGCGGCTACCCAGCGTGCCCGTTCGGGCGAGAAGCGCAGGGTCGCCCACTTCACCTCGCGGCCTGCGAAGATGCCGTATCCGGAACCAAGCACCGCGTCGAGTTCGGCTTCATCGGATTCGATGGCAGGAGTGGCCAGCACGCGGACGCGTTCGACCGCGTCGACGCTGAAACTGCGCAGCGCCTGGCGCAAATGGCACCAGGCGTCGAGATACCAGTTGTCGCGGTAGTGCACCAAACGCTGCGGCGA
>JALHQP010000122.1 GCA_022841885.1 Aquincola sp.
CCCGGCCGGCCGCAGCGGCGCGCCGCTGCCGGCCGCGGCGCCGCGCTGACCCCGAGCAATGAAAAAGGCCCCGCCGGCTTGCCGGCGGGGCCTTTCAGACCACGTGCTCGCTCAGGGACGCGCGAGCGTGATCACCGGCGAGGTCCAGGTCTCGAAGTGATCGGCGTTGCGGCGCTCAGCCAGCGCCTTCTTGACCGTCACGCGCACCTGGTACTGGCCGTTGGGCAGGGTGCTCCATTGCTGCGGCTTGCTCGGGTCGCGCTTGAACACGTCGCCGTCCCAGGTGAAGGTGAAGAAGCCGGTCGGGCTGCTGTTGCGGGTGACCCACTCGTCGAGGCTGACGCGCCCCTTGACCGCTCCCGTGGTGGCGTCGAGTGCTTCGAGCAGCACCGACTCCGAGTGATGATCCAGGTGGATCAGGAAGTACGGGATGTCGTCTCCGACCAGCGTGTAGCTCGCACCACTGGGCTGGTTGGTGAAGAACCCGCCAGACAGTTTGGCCAGCCACGGGAAGCCGTTGGCCGTGGGCTCCAGCACGCGAATCGCCTGGTAGTCGCCCTTGAAGCCGGCGTACGGCACGCGCAGCACGGCGCCACCGTCGCGCGGCGTCAGCACGATGTAGCCGCCGTAGATGCCGCGGTCGGCCAATGCGGCGTCGGCCGGCGGCGTAAACGTCACCTTCAGCAGCGCTTCGTCGTCGTCGCGACCCCAGTGCCAGCCACCCTGTCCGCCGACCGTGATCGAGTTGCGGTTGAAGCTCACCGTGGCAGGGGCATTGAAGTAGCTCAGGCCGGGTGACTGGACGAATGTGAACGGCCCGGTGGCCAGTGCCGGCTGGTGGCTGACGTCGTAGGTGACGCTGCCGCGGCCGTCGTTGTCGATGCGCAGCTTGCGCGTGATCGACGCTCCGGCTTCGCTTTCACCCAGCGACAGCTCGCTCGGTGTTACCAGCACCTTGCCGGCGATCGCGGCCGGGATGTCGAGCATGCCCGCGCCTTGACGGTGCACGTTGTCGAGGAAGCCCAGCGCCGGGGCACCGTTCCAGGCCTTCGGGTCGGCACTGTTCTGCATCAGGGCCTTCACCTCGCCGACCTTCAGCCATGGGCGTGCATGCAGCAACAGCGCGACGCCGCCCGCCACATGCGGCGACGACATCGACGTGCCCGACAGCGTGGCAAACCCGCCTTGCTCGAGCGGATAGGTCGAGTAGATGCCGCCACCCGGTGCGCCGATGTTGGGCTTGAGGGTCAGATCGGCAGCCAGCCCGAAGGAGCTGAAGCTTGAGATCAAGCCGCCGGTGCCGTAGGGGTAGTTGACGAAGGCGTCACCCCAGTTCAGCGTGGTCGATCCCGCCGCGATCAAGGCATCGAGCGTCGCACCTTGCGCCGCCGTGATGGCGACGGTGGGGATCGTGATCGCCGGTGCGCCGGCCACGGTGGGGCTCAAGGCACCGGCGACATTGTTGTAGAGCACCACTGCGGCGGCGCCAGCGCTCTGCGCATTGAAGGCCTTGAGGTGGAACGCGCAGCTGCCGCGACGGATCAGCACGGCCTGGCCCGTCAGGCTGCCGGCGGGCAGCGCCGTGCAGGCGTCGGCCGCCGCGGCGGGCGTTCCTGTCTTGGCCATCGGCAGGCTGCCGACGGTGGGCGGCAGCGGCGCGCCGGTGGCGGCGTTGTAGCCGTAGGGCGTGCCGTTGACGGTGAACGAGCGCTGCGCGTTGTCGAACGAGGCGACGCCGATCACGCCGGCACCGACGCCGGGCGCGCCAGCGGCATACAGGCCGTCGGCCGGTGAGCCTCCGGGGCCGCTGTTGCCGATCGACGCGACGACGACCACGCCCTTTTTGGCCAACCGGCTCGCAGCCACGGCCGTCGGGTACTGCGGCCATTGGCGTGACGCGCCGAGGCTCTGATTGACGACCTGCATGCCGTCGGCCAGTGCCTTCTCGAGGGCCTCGATGATGATGTCGGCCGTCGTCGAACCGGCACAGCCGAACACGCGGTAGGCCCCGAAGGTCACCCCAGGGGCCACGCCCTTGAGCGTGGCGCTGTTGGCGCCGACGATGCCCGCGACGTGCGTGCCGTGGCCACCGCAGTCGTCAGGGTTGTTATCGGGCGTGGGGACCGGGTTGTAGGCCGCGCTGGTCGGATCGGCATTGAAGGCATCGCCGACGAAGTCATAGCCGTAGGCCACCCGCGAGCTCGGAAACGGTGTGGCGCCCGGCGTGCCACTGCCGCCCAGCGCCGGATGATCGATATCGATGCCCGAGTCGATGATGCCGACCTTGATGCCGGCACCGGTCCAGCCGTTGGCCTGGGCGATGTTGGCACCGGTCTGCGTGATCGCAGCGACCAGGTCCGGCGCGCTGCCGGCGAAGCCGTTCTCGGGCTTGGGTGCGTACACCACCTCGACCGGATACATGGCCTTGAAGCCCGGCAGCCTGGCCAGCTTGGCGCGCTCCGCAGCGGTGGCTTCGACGGAGAACCCGTTGAACAGCACGTCGAACGATCGGCGTTCGCGGTAGCGCACGCCGGCCTCGGCCGCTGCACGTCTGAAAGCTGCCTTCTCGCTGCGCGCCGCAGCCACCGTGCTGCCGTCGGCTTCCGGGGCCCCGGCAAGCTCGACGAACCACAGGTTGCCGCCCTCGGCAGCGGAGATCGGAACGCTTTGCGCCCAGGCACCGGCGGCGAACAAGCTCAGCGCGCAGGCGGCGATGGCCGTGCGGCGTTGGAGGAACCCTCTGCTCACTTCACTTCTCCTGCCGGGATCGCGTTAGCGGGACAAGCACGCACCGGACACGCGTTGGTTGAGTTCCATCCAGCACCAGCATCGGGCAATGGTGTTGCCGTCTGCGTGCGCTGGCCCCCGATGGGTCCGGCGCGGGCGCGGTGCGCTCGCGCCGGAAGTGCGCACTATTCAGCACGGGCGCGCCGCGGACCAAGGGGCAAACCCTTTGTCGCCGCGGCGACATGGCGCCCCCCCATGAACAAGGGGGTGACTACCAGCGCAACATGAACGGCACCGGCACCGACTGGGTGACAAGCTGGTTGTCGAGGTAGGCAAAGGCGGTCAGGACCAGGTTGTGCATGGCCATGCCACCGGTGGGCACCATGTTCAGTGCGTAGTAGGGGATCAGCACTGTTTCGGCGAGCGTCTCGTCGCCAGATCCGAGTGCACGCGGCGTGGTGCCCGTGGCCACCAGGCCGGACAGGTCGCGGTACATCATCTCTTGCACGTTGGCCTGCAGCGCCGGCCCGCCCTGGACACCAAAGCGCACGACCAGTTGCAGACTGCGGCCGGTGCTGCCTTGCACGCGTCCCTGGATGTGGATCTGCATGCCAGGCGCCAAGCCTCGGGGCGTGGTCACCGGTATGTTGTGGAACGGCTGCACCGCGTGGAGGCTGCATTGCGGCGCGGTCGCTGGCTCCGGTGGCCGCGGCCCCGCGCGCAACGCGGCGACGGCCAGCACCACTTCGGCGGCCAGGTTGCCTTCGGGTTCGAGCACGGTCACGGCGCCCAGATAGGCCGGCAGTTTGTCGTAGCCCATCGGCCGGGTCATCACCGGCAGCACATGGCCGGCCGGGCGTGGCCAGCGTCCCTTGGCGATCTTCAGTTCGGTCAGCGTGTAGGCGCCCGCCGCGATCGAGTGCGGGCTGACCATGAAAACGAAGGCATCGCTGGCCATCACGGCGGTGTGGATGCGACCGTGGTAGTCGTTGCCGGCCGGCAGCGAGGCCTTGTCGAAGAAGGTTTGGTGCCCGGCGCTGACCAGGGCCATGTGCACCGGTTCGACCTGCTCACGGTCCTCGCTCGCGTAAGAGATGAAGAGTTGCATCGGAACCCGGCCTTGGCTGCGCATCGAGTCTACGGCGCGGCTCATGGTGCCCGCCACAATGTGCTGCCTGCGTCCCCCTCAGCGATCCTGCCTTGTCTTCCGCGTCCGCCGTCGAAACGTTGCCAAGCCACCTGCGCGCCGGCGCCGACGCCTGGTTTGCCGAGCAGGGTTGGGCGCCGTTCGCCTTCCAGCGCGAGGTCTGGGCGACCATGGCGAGCGGCGCGAGCGGCCTGCTGCACGCCAATACCGGCAGCGGCAAGACCTATGCCGTGTGGCTCGGCGCGCTGGCGCGGGCCGCCGCAGCGGGCGTGCCGCCGGGTACCGGTGCCGCGCCCCCGCTGGGCGTGCTGTGGATCACCCCGATGCGCGCGCTGGCCAGCGACACCACGCGCGCGCTGCAGCGTCCCTTGCCGGCGCTGGCGCCGGCCTGGACCGTGGGCCAGCGCACCGGCGACACACCCAGCGCCGAGCGCGCACGCCAGGACCGGCGCATGCCCACCGCGCTGGTCACGACGCCCGAGTCGCTGTCGCTGATGCTGACGCGCGAGCGAGCGGCCAGCGAACTGGCCGGCGTGCACACGGTGATCGTCGACGAGTGGCACGAACTGATCGGCAACAAGCGCGGCGTGCAGGTGCAACTCGCGCTGGCGCGCCTCGCGCGCTGGAACCCGCAGCTGGCGGTCTGGGGCCTGTCGGCCACGCTGGGCAACCTCGACGACGCGATGGCCACCTTGTGCGGCGAGGGTGCCACCCTGGTACGCGGACGCACCGACAAGGCGATCGTCATCGACACCCTGCTGCCGGCCGATCCGGGGCGCTTCTCCTGGGGGGGGCACCTGGGCGCGCAGATGCAGCAGCCGGTGGTCGAGGAGATCGAGCGCACGATGGCCGAGAGCGGTGGTACGACGCTGGTGTTCACCAACGTGCGCTCGCAGGCCGAGATCTGGTACCAGCTGCTGCTGGCCGCGCGGCCCGACTGGGCCGGCCGCATCGCGCTGCACCATGGCTCGCTCGACCGCGAGGTGCGGGAGTGGGTCGAGGCGGGCTTGAAGGACGGCTCGCTCAAGGCCGTGGTCGCGACCTCGAGCCTCGACCTCGGTGTGGACTTCCTGCCGGTCGAGCGCGTGCTGCAGATCGGCAGCCCGAAGGGTGTGGCGCGACTGCTGCAGCGCGCCGGCCGCAGCGGCCACGCACCGGGCCGCGTCAGCCGCGTGACGCTGGTGCCGACCAACACGCTCGAGCTTGTCGAGGCCGCGGCGGCCAGGCGCGCGGCGGTCGCTGGGCGTGTCGAGTCGCGCGCCTCACCCGACAAGCCCCTGGATGTGCTGGTGCAGCACTTGGTGACCACCGCCCTCGGTGGAGGCTTCGAGGCCGACGCGCTGTTCGACGAAGTGCGCAGCGCACGCGCCTACCGTTCACTGCTGCGCGACGAATTCGATTGGGCTCTCGCCTTCGTCGAACGTGGCGGTGCCAGCCTGGGCGCCTACCCGCAGTACCACCGCGTCGTGCGCGGCGACGACGGCCGCTACCGCGTCACCGACCGCGGCATCGCGCAGCGCCACCGGTTGCAGATCGGCACCATCGTCAGTGACGCCGCCATGCAAGTGGCCTGGCTGTCCGGCGGCAGGATCGGCAGCATCGAGGAGAGCTTCATCGCCCGCCTGTCGCCGGGTGACTGCTTCGTCTTCGCCGGCCGCGTGCTCGAGTACGTGCGCACCCAGGACATGACGGCCTACGTGCGCAAGGCCACCAAGGCGCGCGGCGTCGTGCCGGCGTGGAGCGGCACCAAGATGGCCTTGTCCGAGGCGATGACGGACATGGTGCAAGACGTGCTGTTCGGCTCGGCCCAGGGCGACTTTCTGGAGCCCGAGATGGAGGCGGCGCGGCCGATGCTCACGACGCAGGCGCGCCTGTCGCGCCTGCCGCAGCCCGGCGTGCTGCTGGTCGAGCGCTTCGCATCGGGCGAGGGACACCACCTCTTTGTCTACCCCTTCGCCGGCCGCAATGTGCACATGGGGCTGGCGCAGCTGCTGGCCTGGCGCCTGTCACGCGCGCAGCCCAACACGTTCTCGCTGTCGATCAACGATTTCGGTCTCGAGCTGCTGGCGGTGCAGCCGGTCGACCCGGCGCCGCTGCTCGACGGCCGCGCCTTCGCGACCCGCGAGCTGATGGCCGACGTGCTCGCCAGCCTGAACTCGGGTGAGCTGGCGCAGCGGCGCTTTCGCGAAATCGCGCGCGTCGCCGGCCTGGTGTTCGGCGGCTACCCCGGTGCGCCCAAGAGCCTGAAGCAGTTGCAGGCCTCGTCGAGTCTCTTCTGGGAGGTGTTTCGCAAGTACGACGCCGGCAACCAGCTGCTGACGCAGGCCGAGCGCGAGGTGCTGGCGCAGGAGCTCGAGGTCGAGCGCCTGCGCGCGACGCTGGCGCGCATGGCCTCTCAGCGCATCGAGTGGGTCGACCTGAAGGTGCCAAGCCCGTTCGCGCTGCCGCTGATGGTCGAGCGTTTCCGCGAGGAGTTGTCGACCGAGAAGCTCGCCGACCGCTTGCAACGAATCATTGCCGAGGCGCAGGGTGTGCTCGATGGCACGGGGCAGGCCGCTGCGGCGCCGGCCCGGGCACGACCCCGCAAGCGACAATCGGCCTGAGGTTCGACGCCCTTCACGCGATCCTCACGATCTGCACGATGGCCGTTCTCGGCAAGCTCGCCCGCCATGCCCAGCGCCTGCAACTGGCCACGCGCCTGCTCGCGTTGTGGAAGCTGGTGCGCCACCCCGACACCCCGCGCGCGCCGAAATGGGTGGCGCTGCTCGTGCTGGCCTATGCGTTGAGCCCGATCGACCTGATCCCGGACTTCATTCCCGTGCTCGGCCAGCTCGACGACCTGCTGCTGGTGCCCTTGGGCATCGCGCTGGCGGTGCGGCTGACGCCGGCGCACCTTTGGCAGGCGCGGCTGGCCGAAGCGCAGGCCAGCGCCGACCCGCTGCCGCGCGTCTGGTGGGGCGTGCTGATCGTCGTGGTGTTGTGGTTGCTGCTGGTCGGCCTGTTCGTGGTCTGGCTCGGTGGCGCGGTGATGACGGGAGCAAAGGCATGAAGACGAAGGCGTGGCTGATCGCGGGCGTGGGGCTGCTGTGCGCCGGGCTGGCGTTGGCGCAGACCCGAAAGCCGAAGGCGCCGAAGGAACCGCCGCCGCCGGTCGAGCTGACCGGCATGGTCAGCCGCGTGATCGATGGCGACACGCTGTGGCTCAAGACTGCCAGCGACGCGCAGCCGGTCGTGGTGCGCATCGAAGGCATCGACGCGCCCGAGGCCTGCCAGCCCGGCGGTGCCGAGGCCCGCGCAGCGCTGGCCGAGCTGGCGCTGAACCGCAACGTGACCGTCAGGCCGACGGCCATCGACGACTGGGGGCGCAAGGTCGGCAAGGTGTTCGACGGCAGCAAGGATCTCGGCAACCGCATGGTGCGCGACGGCCATGCCTGGAGTACCCGCTTCAAGTACGACCGCGGCCCCTACGTCGCCGAGGAGCGCATGGCCCAGGCGCTCAAGCGAGGCGTGCATGCCGAGGGCGGTGCGGTGCATCCGCGCCAGTTCCGCGAGCGCAACGGACCCTGTCCGGGCGACGCAGGGAAGCCGGTGTCGTCGCTCGTCGCGCCACCTGCGCCGGTGGCCGAAGCGCCGCGCGCCGTGACCGTGGCCGCTGACACGCCACGCCGCTGCGACGGCCGCCGGTACTGCTCGCAGATGAGCTCGTGCGACGAGGCCACGTGGTTCCTGCAGAACTGCTCCGGCATGAAGATGGACGGCAACCGCGACGGTGTGCCGTGCGAGCAGCAGTGGTGCCGCCGCTGAGCGTGGCCTGAGTTCAGCGCAGGCGGCACAGCGCCGCCATCAGGCGTTCACGCTCGTCGCCCTCGGCGGCCAGGTCGGCGAGGCGGGCGATGAAGTGTTCGCGCGTGTGCGCGTTGGCTGCGGCGCGGCGCACCATCCATTGCGCGATCGGGCCGAGGTGGCGCGCGATCAGTGCTTCGGCGCCGGCCACCAGACCCGGTTCGAGCGGCGTCTGGCCGAGCACCGGCAGCTCGATGCCGGGCGGCGGCGCGGCCGTCATCGCGTCCATGCCGGCCTGCGCGCGATGGCGCTCGATGAAGGCTTGGCGCTGCGGTGCCGGCAGCGCGTCGTTGGCCACGCGCAGCAGCAGGGCCGCTTCGCTGTCGCTGCGCTCGCAGGCACGCCGTACGAGGCAGCGCGCGATCGGGCCGAGTTCGTCGGCCAGGTCGGCCACCAGGCGATCCAGCAAGGCCGGCGAGAAGACCGACTTCGGCGTCGCGGGACCGGGCGGCGGCACCGCGACGGCCGGTGTCGACGCTGCCGGCGCCGCGGCGGGCGTCGAACGCGGCACCGAGGCCGGACCTGAGGGCGGCGTCGGGGCCTGCCAGCCCGGCACCAGCAGCGCCATGGCCTTGGCGGACAAGACGTTCGGGATCGCGCGCTCAGCGGCCCGCGTCAGCGCCTCGCGCATCTCGAGCGCGCTGGCGTAGCGTTCGTCGGGCGACTTGGTCAGCGCGCGCTGCAGCACGGGCTCGAAGGCGGCCAGGGCGGCCGACGCCGGCACGTCCTCGCGCACCAGCGGCGGCGCCGGCAGGTGCAGGGTCTTGTACATCACGATGTCAGGCCCGCCGCGAAACGGCCGCACGCCCACCAGCAACTCGTACAGCAGCACGCCGCAGGCGTAGAGGTCGGCGCGCTGATCGACGCCGACGCCGCTGTAGCACTCGGGTGCCATGTAGCCGGGCGAGCCCATCACCGAGGCTTCCTGCGTCAGCGCCACCGCGTCGATGCGCGCGATCCCGAAATCGGCGATCTTCAACCGCCCGGCCGGCGTGATCATCAGGTTGGCCGGCTTGATGTCGCGGTGCACGACACCCTGCTCGTGCGCGCACTGCAGCGCCGCGAGCAACTGCACCATCAGGCACAACACGTCGTCGACCGGCAGGCCCTCCGGGCGCGCCATGCCGGCCAGCAGTGGCGTGCCGTTCACGAACTCCATCGCGATGAAGCTCTGGTCGCCGTCCTCGCCGTACTCGTACACCGAGACGATGCCCGGGTGCGACAGGCGCGCCGCGGCCTGCGCCTCGTTGCGCAGGCGCAGCGCGGCCGCCGCGCCGGCGTCGGCGGTGCCGAGCAGCGAGCGGCGGATGGTCTTGAGCGCCACCGCGCGAGCCAGCAGCGGGTCGTGCGCCTTGTAGACGACGCCCATCGCGCCTTCACCGAGCACGCTGTCGATCTGGTAGCGGCCCAGGCGTTGGTGCAGCGTCGGCGCTGCCGCCGCCGTGGCGGCGGCAGCCGTAGCGGTAGCGGCGGGCAGGGTGGCGGCCAGCAGTGCGCTCATCAGGGCGTGCCCTCGAGCATCTTCATCGCCTTGGTCAGGCTGCGCCGCATGCGCGTGAAGGACTGCCCGAGTACCGCGATCTCGTCGCGGCCCTGGGCGCTGAAGGCCGGCACGTCGGCCTCGCCGAGGCTCACGCGTTCGGCCAGGCGTGCCATCTGCGTCACCGGACGGATCACCAGTGCCCACAGCATCAGGTTCAGCGCGGCGCCGGTGACCACGAACACCGCCGAGAACAGGGCCATGAAGGTGGTCCAGGTCTGCTGCGAGCGCGCCAGCGGCACGGCCATCGGCACCGACACCATCTGCGCGCCCACCACCTCGTGCATCTGCCAGCCGAAGCCATTGGCCGTGCCGTAGCGCTCGACCAGGGCCTTGGGCGCGGCGTCCACCGTGCTGTGGCAGCGCAGGCAGGCGCCGTCGCTGATGCGGATCGGCCGCGCGATGTACAGCGCGCGCCCGGCCGGCGTGTCGCGCTCGCCGACGAACTCCTTGGTCTCGGGCGTCTTCTTGAATTCGCCGATCACGTCGGCCTCCCAGGCCACCGCGCGGTCACGCGGGTTGGTCGGGTTCAGCGTCGCTTCCTTGTAGCTGTACTCGGGGTAGGCCTTCTGCAGCTTGGCCAGCACCTCGGTGGCCGAGAAGGCCGGCACCGACTGCGGCAGGAAGCCGTAGCGCATCTGCGTCTCGAGCAGCGGCGCCACCTGGCTCGAGGTGTAGCTGCGCACCGCGAGTGCCTTCTCGAGCAGGAAGCGCGCATGCTGCAGCACCTCCTGCTGCGCATGGCGGTCGAGCAGCGAACGCGTCACCGCGCCGGTGGCCAGCCAGCCGAGCAGGAACACAGCGACGAACACGAGATTGAACTTGACGAGCAGTTTCATGGTGCGACGGTCCTCGGGGGGCTCTTGGCGGTGGGTCTCAGCGGCGCTTCGGCGTGTCGACGACGGCGGCCGTGGCGGTGGCGCTGCTGGCGGCTGGCGCCGGCCGGTCAGGCCGCGTGGCGCCGGTGCG
>JALHQP010000123.1 GCA_022841885.1 Aquincola sp.
TGCTGCGCCGCGCAGCGCACACGCAGGCTGACGCCGGCGGCGCCGGCCTCCGCGCCGTCACGTGCCGCATCGAGCGTGTCGCGGGCGCGCGCGAGGTCGCCCTCGGCGCGTGCGAGCAGGGCCGACGCGACCGCCACCTCGACCTGTTCCTCGACGATCGGCTCACGCTCGACGGCCAGCGCGCGCTCGACCAGCTCGCGCCCGAGCGTCAGCTCGCCGGCGCGCAACGCGGCGATGGCCATCGTTTCGAAATGCGGCGTCAGGGTGCCGCGGCCGCTGGCGTCTGCCGGGATCGCGCAGACGCGACCCACGTCGGGCAGCGCCTCGGCGCTGCGGTCGAGCTCGGACAGCGCGATCACGCGGTTGATCCACAGCACGCTGGCCAGACGCGGGTTCTTGGCGGCGTCGAAGCGCGCGAGGCCGGCCTCGACATGCTTGAGCGCCTCGTGGTAGTCGCCCAGCTGCAGCAGCTCGTGCGCGAGGTTGCAGTGCAGCACTGCGTCGTAGCCGTGGCCGCGTGCGGGCGGCGCGTCGCGCAGCGCCTGGTACATGTAAGCGAAGGCCTGCTCGGAATGGTTGCGCGCCGAGTAGCAACCGGCGATGGTGTTCAGCAGCAGGCCGCGCTGCTCGTGGCGCAGCACCGCCAGGCCCTCGTCGCGCAGCGACAGCACGAGCTCGAGCGCGTCGTCATAGCGGCCTTCGCGCCACATGCCGCGCGCCAGGCCGGTGCGGGCGAGGATGTGGCCGGCCCGGTTGCCCTGGGCGTCGAACAGCTTCTGTGCCGCGCGCAATTCGGGTGCGGCCACGCGCGGGCGCGCGAAGTAAAGCAGGTGAAAGCCGCGCGCCAGCCGCGCCCAGCCCTCGCCCGGCGCATCGCCCCGCTCGAGCGCCTTGGCCAGCGCCTTGTCGGCCAGCGCGATCGCGTGCGCGGAATCGATGTGCAGCAGCTTCCAGGCGCGTTGCGCCAGACGCTGCGCCTCGCTGGCGCGGGGCATGGGGCTCGATGGAGTCGCCATCGGGCGATTATCGAGCGCACCCCTTTCGCGGGGCTGTCAGCGCCGCTCGTACTTCCAGTTCAAGGACTTGCGTTCGGCCAACCATTGCACGATTTGGGCGAGTCGTCGCTCGCTCGCGTTGGCGACACGCGCCGCCAGCGGCTCAGCACCAGGCGCTGGCGCGGTCGAGCGCCGCAATCGTCGCCGCGCCGAGCGTGAGCCTGGCCGCGCCCATCAGTTCCTCGAGTTGCGCCACCGAGGTGGCGCTGGCGATCGGCGCGCTGATGGTCGGCCGCGCCATCTGCCAGGCCAGCGCCACCTGGGCTGGCGTGGCCTTCAGCGCCGCCGCGTGTTCGTCGAGCGCGGCCAGGATGCGCCAGCCGCGCTCGTTGAAGCAGGCGGCCTTGACGCCGGCGCCGCGCGCGCTGCTCTTGGCGAGGTCGGCCTCGCTGCGGTACTTGCCGGTGAGGAAGCCGCGTGCCAGCCCGAAGAAGTTGATGACGCCCAGACCCCGCTCGCGCACCAGCGGCTCGAGCTCGGCCTCGAAGGCGGCGCGGTCGACCAGGTTGTACAGCGGCTGCAGGGTTTCGTAGCGCGGCAGCTTCAGGCGCTCGCTCACGTCCAGCGCTTCGGCCAGGCGCGCGGCCGTGTGGTTGGAGGCGCCGATCGCGCGCACCTTGCCGGCGCGGATCAGCTCGCCATAGGCGGCCAGCGTGTCCTCGAAGGGCGTGCCGGCGTCGTCGTCGTGCGACTGGTAGAGGTCGATGCGGTCGGTCTGCAGGCGACGCAGCGAGTCGTCGACGGCCTGCCGGATCCAGCGCGGCGACAGGCCGGTGCGGCCCTCGCCGGCCATCGGCTTGCCGACCTTGGTGGCGATCAGCACGCGGTCGCGCTTGCCGCTGTGCTTCAGCCAGCGGCCGAGAATGGTCTCGGACTCGCCGCCGGTGTGTCCTTGCACCCAGGTCGAGTAGACATCGGCGGTGTCGATCAGGTTGAAGCCGCCGTCGACGAAGGCGTCGAGCAGGCGGAACGACGTGGCCTCGTCGGCGGTCCAGCCGAACACGTTGCCGCCGAACACCAGCGGGGCGGTGGCGAGGCCGGAGCGGCCCAGGGGCTTCATCTGCATGGCGCGGGAACCTCCGGGGCGCGAGTATCGTCAGCGCCTGCCCTACATGCTGCGCCGGTACTGCCCGCCGACCTCGAACAGCGCATGGGTGATCTGTCCCAGCGAGCACACGCGCACCGCGTCCATCAGCACCTCGAACACGTTGCGGTTGTCGATGACCGCCTGCTGCAGGCGCTTGAGCATCGCTGGCGCCTGCTTCGCATGGCGGGCGTGAAAGTCCGCGAGGCGCTTCAACTGCGACTGCTTTTCTTCCTCGGTGGAGCGCGCGAGTTCGATGTGCTCGGGCACCGGCTCGCCGTGCGGGTTGCGGAAGGTGTTCACGCCGACGATCGGGTACTCGCCGGTGTGCTTCAGCATCTCGTAGTGCATCGACTCTTCCTGGATCTTGCCGCGCTGGTAGCCGGTTTCCATCGCGCCGAGCACGCCGCCGCGTTCGGCGATCTTCTCGAACTCGGCCAGCACCGCCTCTTCCACCAGTTCGGTCAGCTCGTCGATCACGAAGGCGCCCTGGCTCGGGTTCTCGTTCTTCGCCAGACCCCACTCGCGGTTGATGATCAGCTGGATCGCCATCGCGCGGCGCACGCTCTCCTCGGTGGGCGTGGTGATCGCCTCGTCGTAGGCGTTGGTGTGCAGCGAGTTGCAGTTGTCGTAGACCGCGATCAGCGCCTGCAGCGTGGTGCGGATGTCGTTGAAGGCGATCTCCTGCGCGTGCAGGCTGCGCCCCGAGGTCTGGATGTGGTACTTGAGCTTCTGGCTGCGTTCGTTGGCGCCGTAGCGGTCGCGCATCGCGGTGGCCCAGATGCGGCGCGCCACGCGGCCCATGACCGTGTACTCCGGGTCCATGCCGTTGCTGAAGAAGAAGCTCAGGTTGGGCGCGAAGTCGTCGATGTGCATGCCGCGCGCCAGATACGCTTCGACGAAGGTGAATCCGTTGGACAGCGTGAACGCGAGCTGCGAGATCGGGTTGGCGCCGGCCTCGGCGATGTGATAGCCCGAGATACTCACCGAGTAGAAGTTGCGCACGTCGTGGTGGACAAAATACTCGGCAATGTCGCCCATCACCTTGAGCGAGAACTCGGTCGAGAAGATGCAGGTGTTCTGGCCCTGGTCTTCCTTCAGGATGTCGGCCTGCACCGTGCCGCGCACGTTGGCCAGCGTCCACTCGCGGATCTTGGCGGCCTCGGTGTCGGTGGGCTCGCGCTGGTTGTCGGCGCGGAACTTGTCCAGGTTCTGGTCGATCGCGGTGTTCATGAACATCGCCAGGATCGTCGGCGCGGGGCCGTTGATCGTCATGCTCACCGAGGTGGTCGGGTTCGTCAGGTCGAAGCCCGAGTACAGCACCTTGAGGTCGTCGAGCGTCGCGATGCTGACACCCGAGTTGCCGACCTTGCCGTAGATGTCGGGCCGCAGGTCCGGGTCGTTGCCGTAGAGCGTGACCGAGTCGAAGGCCGTGGACAGGCGCTTGGCCGCCATGCCTTCGCTGACCACCTTGAAGCGCCGGTTGGTGCGGAAGGCGTCGCCCTCGCCGGCGAACATGCGCGTCGGATCCTCCCCCTCGCGCTTGAACGCGAACACGCCCGCGGTGTACGGGAAGCTGCCGGGCACGTTCTCGAGCAGCAGCCACTTCAGCAGCTCGCCATGGTCCTCGTACGAGGGCAGCACCACCTTGCGCACCTTGTTGCCCGACAGCGTGGTATGGGTGAGCTGGGTGCGCAGTTCCTTGTCGCGGATCTTCACCACGTACTCGTCGCCGGCGTAGGCCTTCTTCATGTCGGGCCACATCGCGAGCAGCTTCGTCGCCTGCGCATCGAGCAGCGCCTCGCGCTGCTCGGCGAGCGAAATCGCCGCCTCGGCCGCGCGCGGCTTGTCGGGCTTGCCGACGGTGAGCATGCGCGCGGCTTCGCGCAGCTGCTGGATCTCGCGCGCCAGCGCGGCCTGCTCGCGCGCGCGCTTCTTGTAGCCGCGCACCGTGTCGGCGATGTCGGCCAGGTAACGCACGCGCGCCGCCGGCACGATGGGCGTCTGGTGCGTGCTGTGGCGCGTGTCGACCTGGGGCAGGCGGCCCGCCTTCAGCGCCAGGCCCTTCTCGGCCAGACGCGGCTTGAGTGCCTGGTACAGCGCGGTGACGCCGTCGTCGTTGAAGCGGCTGGCCATGGTGCCGAACACCGGCATCGCATCGGGCGGCTCCTTGAAGGCCTCGCGGTTGCGCTGCACCTGCTTGGCGACGTCGCGCAGCGCGTCGGCCGCGCCCTTGCGGTCGAACTTGTTGATGGCGACGAGCTCGGCGAAGTCGAGCATGTCGATCTTCTCGAGCTGGCTCGCCGCACCGTACTCGGGCGTCATCACGTACAGCGGCACGTCGACCAGCGGCACGATCGCCGCGTCGCCCTGGCCGATGCCCGAGGTCTCGACGATCACGAGATCGAAGCCGGCGGCCTTGCACGCCGCCAGCACGTCCGGCAGCGCGGCGCTGATCTCGCTGCCGGTGTCACGCGTCGCGAGCGAGCGCATGTACACGCGCGGGCCCTGCGCCCAGGGCCCGATCGCGTTCATGCGGATGCGGTCGCCCAGCAGTGCACCGCCGCTCTTGCGCCGCGACGGGTCGATCGAGATCACGGCGATGCGCAAGGCGTCGTCCTGGTCCAGGCGCAGGCGGCGCACCAGTTCGTCGGTCAGGCTGGACTTGCCGGCGCCGCCGGTGCCGGTGACGCCGAGCACCGGCGCCTTCGAGGCCTTCGCGCGCTCGTGCAGCGCGCCCTTGAGCTTGGCGTCGGCGCCGCCGTTCTCCAGCGCGGTGATCAGCTGCGCCAGCGCGCGCCACGCGGCCTCGCCATGTCCCGCGATGGCCTCGAGCGGCGGCGTCGTGCCGACCACCGCGTCGCTGCGCATCAGCATCTCGCCGATCATGCCCTGCAGCCCCATGCGCTGCCCATCCTCCGGGCTGTAGATGCGCACGCCCTGCGCAGCCAGGTCGCGGATCTCGGCCGGCACGATCACGCCGCCGCCGCCGCCGAAGACCTGGATGCCGGCACCGCCGCGCGCGCGCAGCAGCTCGACCATGTACTTGAAGTACTCGACATGCCCGCCCTGGTAGGAGCTGACCGCGATGCCCTGGGCGTCTTCCTGCAGCGCCGCGGTCACGACCTCGTCGACCGAGCGGTTGTGGCCGAGGTGGATCACCTCCGCGCCCATGCCTTGCAGGATGCGCCGCATGATGTTGATCGCCGCGTCGTGGCCGTCGAACAGGCTGGCGGCAGTGACGAAGCGGACCTTGTGCTTCGGGCGGTAGGCCGCGAGGGCCTTGTAGTCGGCGGCAAGCTCGGTCATGGCAGGGCTTCCGTGAACATCGGGTCGGGACGGAATTGACGTTTACGTAAACGTCAATTGGCGGATGATGCCATCAATCGGTCCGCGCCCGGCACGGCGGCGTGCGGGCTCGTGGTTTGCCCTCGGTGGCGCCAAGGCGCCACAGGGCGCGACGCGGATTTCTGCACAATCCTCGATCACCATGGTCACCCCGCCGCCTGCCCCTAGCCCGCGCTTCGCGCCGCAGCGCACCGAGGCGGGCCAGGCCGAACTCGGCGGCCGCTCGCGCCACCTGACGCAGCGCCAGCGCACGGTGCTGTTCCTGGTCGACGGCCAGCGCAGCGTCGACCAGATCCACCAACTGGCCGAACAGGCCGGCGCCGGGCCGACCGCGTTCGCCGAACTGGTGGCGATGGGCCTGGTGGCCGCGCCCGGCGTCAGCGACGCGGGCGACTCCTCGATGCTGCCGCTGCCGTCGTCGCAGAGCCTGCTCGGCGACTCGTCCTGGTCGGCGCTCGACGACGACCCCAGGCAGCGCGGCGACCGCCCGCTGGACGAAGCGCGCTCGCTGCTGGTGCGTGCGGTGCGCAGCGAGGCGCCGGTGGCCGGTGCGCTGACCGTGCTCAAGCTCAAGCGGGCGCAGACGCGCGAGGCGCTCGAGGCCCTGCTCGACGAGGTGGAGCAGCGCTTGCGCAAGCCGCACCGCCGCATCATCGCGGCGCAGATGATGCGCCACGTACGGCACCTGCTCACGCTGCCCGCGGCGTCGCGTCCGCAGGCATGAGCTTTCTCGCGATCGACATCGGCAACACGCGCCTGAAGTGGGCGCTGTTCGCGCGGACCCAGCCGGGCGAGGCGCCGCTGGCACAGGGCGCGGTGTTCCTCGAGACGATCGACGTGCTGGCCGAGTCGGACTGGCGCACGCTGCAGGCGCCGACCGCCATGCTCGGCAGCAACGTGGCCGGCGACGCGGTGCGGCGGCGCGTCGAAGAGCAGCTGGAGCTGTGGGACATCGAGCCGCGTTGGACCGTACCGTCAGCGCAGGCCGCCGGCGTGGTCAACGGCTACGACCACC
Source organism: Aquincola sp. (assembly GCA_022841885.1). GTDB lineage: Bacteria > Pseudomonadota > Gammaproteobacteria > Burkholderiales > Burkholderiaceae_C > CADEEN01. The sequence continues at coordinate 6,503 of JALHQP010000123.1, forward strand.
CGACACGCCTGGGCGCCGACCGCTGGGCAGCACTGGCCGGCGCGCGCTGGCATGTGCTGCAGCGTGCGAAGGCGCTCGGCGCGCCGCCGCAACCGGCACTGGTGGTCATGGTGGGCACGGCGGTGACGGTCGACTCGCTCGATGCGTCGGGCCGCTTCATCGGCGGCTTGATCCTGCCCGGCTTCGGCCTGATGCTGCGCGCGCTCGAACAGGGCACCGCGGGCTTGCGCGTGCCCACCGGCGAGGTGGTGGACTTCCCGACCAACACCAGCGACGCGCTGATGAGCGGCGGCGCCCATGCGCTCGCGGGGGCGATCGAGCGCATCCACGAGCGCCTGGTCAGGCGTTGCGGCGGTATCGAGCCGCTGCGTCTGATGACCGGCGGCGCCGCAGTCAAGATGGCGCCGATCACCGACCTGCCCTTCGAGACCGTCGACACGCTGATCTTCGACGGCCTGCTCGCGCTCGAAGCGGACCGCGGCCGCTAGCGCCGCAGGCGCACCTGCTGACAGGGCCGTCAGGCCTGCTTTCCTTCTTGCCTAGAGGATGTAGCGCGAGAGGTCTTCGTTGCTCGCCAAGGCCGCGAGCTTGGCGTTGACCGCGGCAGCATCGATCACCACGGTGCTGCCGCCCCGGTCCGGCGCCTCGAAGCTCAACTCCTCGAGCAGGCGCTCCATCACGGTGGCCAAGCGACGCGCACCGATGTTCTCGGTACGCTCGTTGACCTCGAACGCGATCTGTGCGACGCGGCGGATGGCGTCCGGCGTGAGCTGCAGCGTCACGCCCTCGGTGGCCAGCAGGGCCTGATACTGCTTGACCAGGCTCGCGTGGGTGCTGGTCAGGATGGCCTCGAAGTCGTCGACGGTCAGCGACGCCAGTTCAACGCGGATCGGCAGCCGCCCCTGCAGTTCCGGGATCAGGTCACTCGGCTTGGCCAGGTGGAAGGCCCCGGAGGCGATGAACAGGATGTGGTCGGTCTTGACCGGGCCGTACTTGGTGCTGACCGTCGTGCCCTCGACCAGCGGCAGCAGGTCGCGCTGCACGCCCTGGCGGCTGACGTCGGCACCGCCGACGTCGGAGCGCGAGGCCACCTTGTCGATCTCGTCGATGAAGACGATGCCATTGCCCTCGGCGTTGGCCAGCGCGGCGGCGCGGATCTCGTCCTCGTTGACGAGCCGGGCCGCCTCTTCGTCGGTCAGCAGCTTCATCGCCTCGGCGATCCGCAGCTTGCGCGTCTTCTTCCTGCCGCCGCCCATCTGCGCGAACAGGCCCTTCAGCTGCTCGGCCATCTCTTCCATGCCCTGCGGTCCGAGCACCTCGAGCGCCTGGCGCGGTGCGTCGAGCTCGACCTCGACCGTCTTGTCATCGAGCGCACCCTCGCGCAGGCGCTTGCGCATCACCTGGCGCGCGGTGTTGTCGGCGGCCGGCGCGGCCGCTTCGCCGAAGCCGATCGTCGGCGTGCGCGAATCCCTGGGCGCAGGCACCAGGATGTCGAGGATGCGCTCCTCGGCAGCGTCCTCGGCGCGGGCGCGCTGGGTGCGCATCTGGCGCTCGCGCTCCTGCTTGACCGCCGAGTCGACCAGGTCGCGCACGATCGAGTCCACGTCCTTGCCGACATAGCCGACCTCGGTGAACTTGGTCGCCTCGACCTTGATGAAAGGCGCGTCGGCCAGCTTCGCGAGGCGGCGCGCGATCTCGGTCTTGCCGACTCCGGTGGGGCCGATCATCAGGATGTTCTTCGGCGTGATCTCGCCGCGCAGCTTGTCGTCGACCTGCTGGCGCCGCCAGCGGTTGCGCAGCGCGATCGCCACCGCCCGCTTGGCGTCGGCCTGGCCGACGATGTGGCGGTCGAGCTCGGAGACGATCTCCTTGGGCGTCATGCTGCTCATTCGAGAATTTCGATCGTGTGCGACTGGTTGGTGTAGATGCACAGGTCGCCAGCGATTTCGAGCGATCGCTTGACGATGTCGGGCGCGCTGAGCGCGCTGTGTTCGAGCAGCGCGCGCGCCGCGGCTTGCGCGTAGGCGCCGCCGGAGCCGATCGAGACGATGCCCAGCTCGGGCTCGAGCACGTCGCCGTTGCCGGTGACGATCAGCGAGTGTTCCTTGTCGGCCACCGCGAGCATGGCCTCGAGCCGGCGCAGCACGCGGTCGGTACGCCAGTCCTTGGTCAGCTCGACGGCCGAGCGCAGCAGGTGGCCCTGGTGCTTCTCGAGCTTGGCCTCGAATCGCTCGAACAGCGTGAAGGCGTCGGCCGTGGCGCCGGCAAAACCTGCCAGCACGCGCTCGTGGTGCAGCTTGCGCACCTTGCGCGCGCTGGCCTTGACGACGATGTGGCCGAGAGTGACCTGGCCGTCGCCGCCGAGCGCGACGACGCCGTCGCGGCGCACCGACAGGATGGTGGTGCCGTGGAACGTGGGAGTTTCCATGTGTCCTCGAAGGTGGGATCGCCCGGCCCGCCTTCAAGGCGGGGCCCGGCGATCAGATCTTGCGCACCCGAACCGAGGCGTTCTCGTTGATGCCCATCGCGCCGAAGAACAGCGCCACCAGGCGGTGCGCGTCGGCGAAGGTCACGCTACGGTTCTCGCCGCGCTTGGACAGCACCCAGTTCAGCAGGTCCCCGGCGGCGACGAAGTCGACGCGGATCAGGCGCGTGCACGACACGGTCACCAGCGAGGCCGATCCGAGCTGCGCGTCGAGCGGCTTGAGCGTGGCACTGATGTCGCCGACCAGCTGGCCCGACAGGTCCACCGTGGCCACCTGCACATGGTTGGCACCCGGCTGGTCCTCGATGGTCGATTCGAGATAGCTGGTCGCCACGTCGCTCACCTGCGACAGCGGCGGCGACTGCGTCGACAGGCCGGTGCCGCCGATGCGCACCTGGCAGCGCGCCCGCTCCCACGACGGCGGCGACACCTCGTAGGTGACGCAGTAATCGATCGCGGCCTCGTCGAACTGATCGGGCCGGTTGGACAGGCGCAGCGCGTCCAGGCGCAGCACCCAGAAGGCCGGGTCCACGTCCTTCACGCCGGTGGGCGAGTTGTCGGCCAGCACCGCGAGAAAACGCTCACCCGACAGCCAGCGCATGTCCAGCGCCTCGCCCGACCAGCCGCGGAACAATTCGGACAGCTGGGTCGCGGCTTCGGGGTCGATGAACTTCAGCGCGCTCCAGTCGAAGACCCAGGGCAACGGCAGCTGCAGCGTCACCGAGCGCAGGCGGCCGACCGCCTCGGTGTCCAGGGCCTCGGGGCAGATCCAGCCGATGTCGCCCGCCGCCACGCGCCGCGCGGCCGGCTTGTCGGACTGCGCCGCCTCGGCCACCAGCTTGGGCAGCGAGAACCACTGCGGTGCCGACCAGCCGAACTGCTGTGCGTACTCGAGCGCCAGGCCTTCGAACTTGTGCTGCTGGCCCGTGGCCCGGTAGAGGTCGAACAGCACCAGCCAGGTTTCGGCGTGCTGGGCGCGCGAGCCGCCATGCGTCAGCGCCGTCAGCGACTGTTCGCACTGCTCGAAATCGGCGTTGGCGAACGCGATCACCGCCTCGTCCAGGTCGGGGTCGTGCACGACCTCGCTGACCTCGACGCTGAAGGGGCCGCCGAGGTCGTTGCCCGCATTGCCATGCAACCCGCCGAGCGAGAACGACAGGGCCTCGGCAGCGCGCGCAGTGGCGGGCCCGGCCGGTGCCGCGGCCGGCGGCCTGGCCGGCGAC
>JALHQP010000124.1 GCA_022841885.1 Aquincola sp.
GGCACGCGACGGCGTGGCCGGGCGCGTGGCGCGTGGCGCGGGTGTTGTTGTCGGTGCCTGTGCGGCCGGTGCCGGCTCCGAGGCCGACGTGCTGCCCGGGCGTGGCGCTGTCGTGTCGGGTGCCGCGAGGCGTGCGGGTTCGGCACTCGCCGTGCTGACCAGCGGCGGATCGGCCAGCAGCACCAGCGTGCGCGTGATCCGTGGCGGGCAACCGGCCGACACGGTGACGTTGACGACCGGCTCGTCGACCACCGCGTTCGACTGGATGCGGATCACCGCCTCGCTGCTGTCGCGGCCCTGCGTGACGCGCACCCGCACCATGCCCGGCTGCAGGCGCGAATCGCCGATCTGGATCTCGGCGGCGGCACACTCGGCGCTGAGCGTCTCACCCTCGGCCAGCGACACCGGCAGCGCGATGTTCAGCGGCTGGCCCAGCAACACCTGGGCACGGAAGTCACCTAAACCGAGCGCGGATGCAGGACCGGCTGCCACCAGCGCCAGCATCGCAATCGTTGAACGGGTCTTGCCGCTGACCATGCCTCTTGACGGGGGTCCTGTCCGGGCTGTGGACCGCGGAGCGTGACCTTTTGTGAACGGCTGCACTCTAGCATGGGGCTCGTGGCCATCGGCCCGTCGCGATGCCCGTGCGATCCCTGCACCCTGGGGGCTTTGCAACCTGCGTGCAACGGTCTGGGCGCTGCGCCTGTTCGAGAGGCCGTGGCGGACAATGTGGCGCAGCCCGTTCGCGGACTGTCGCAGCCGAGACACCCCATGACGATGCCCCCCCTTACGATCGTCGAGCGCCAGAACATCGACAACGGATCGTGGTTTGCCAAGCTCTCGCCGGCCCTGCGCCAGGACATCCTGGCGCGCTCGCATCTACGGCGCCTGCGCGACGGCGAGTTGGTCGGCACGCGCGGTGCGCCGGCCGAGGAGTGGTGCGGCGTGGCCGCCGGCGCGGTGCGGGTGAGTTCGGTCTCGCTGGCTGGCAAGCAGGTGTCGCTGACCTATGTGGAACCCGGCACCTGGTTCGGCGACATTGCGCTCTTCGACGGCCTGCCGCGCACGCACGACGGCCATGCCCATGGCGCGACCACGCTGCTCGCCGTGCGCAAGGCCGACTTCAGGGAGCTGCTGGCCACGCATGTCGAGCTCTACGACGCGTTGCTGCGCCTGAACTGCCGACGCCTGCGCCTGATGTTCGACGCCCTCGAGGACCTGAACACTCGGCCGCTCGCGGCACGGCTGGCGCGCCAGTTGCTGCTGCTGGCACGCCGCTATGGCGTCGAGGAACCGGGCGGCGAGCTGCGCATCGGCCTGGCGCTGGCGCAGGAAGACCTGGCGCAGCTGCTCGGCGCCTCGCGTCAGCGCGTCAACCAGGAACTGAAGACGCTCGAACGCGACGGCGCGTTGCGCGTCGAACCGTCGCGCCTGATCGTGGTCTCGCGCGAGAAGCTGCTGGCCCTGTCGGAAGGCTGAGCTGAGGGCGTCGCGATGGAACAGTACACCGGCACCCGTCCCGTCTCCGACCAACACGCCTTCGATCTGGCCGCGCTCGAGGCCTGGCTCGCTGCCGCGCTGCCCGGCTTTCGCGGGCCGATTGGCATCGAGCAATTCAAGGGCGGTCAGAGCAACCCGACCTTCAAGCTGCAGACGCCCGGCGCCACCTACGTGATGCGCGCCAAGCCGGGGCCGGTGGCGAAGCTGCTCCCCTCGGCGCATGCGATCGAGCGCGAGTACCGGGTCATGAAGGCGCTGGCCGCGCATGGCGTGCCGGTGCCGGCGATGCTGGCGCTGTGCGAGGACGAATCGGTGATAGGCCGCGCGTTCTACGTCATGAGCTTCGTCGACGGCCGCGTGCTGTGGAACCAGGCCCTGCCCGACGCGACGAACGCCGAGCGCGGCGCGATCTACGACGAGATGAACCGCGTGATCGCCGCGCTGCACAAGGTCGACGTCGTCGCGGCGGGCCTGGCCGACTACGGCAAGCCCGGCAACTACTTCGAGCGCCAGATCGGGCGCTGGGGCAAGCAGTACGTCGCCTCGATCACGCAACCGATCGATGCGATGGACCGCCTGATCGAATGGCTGCCGGCGCACATGCCCGCGAGCGCGCACGACGGGTCCAAGGTGTCGGTCGTGCACGGCGACTACCGGCTCGACAACCTGGTCTTCCACCCCACCGAGCCGCGCGTGCTCGCGGTGCTGGACTGGGAGCTGTCGACGCTCGGGCACCCGCTCGCGGACTTCAGCTACCACTGCATGGCGTGGCACATCCCGCCGGGAGCGTTTCGCGGCATCGGCGGGCTCGACCATGCCGCGCTCGGCATCCCCGTCGAGTCCGAGTACGTGCGCCGCTATTGCGAGCGCACCGGCTTGTCGACGCCCGACGCGCTGGCGCGCGACTGGAATTTCTACCTCGCCTACAACCTGTTCCGCATGGCGGCCATCCTGCACGGCATCGCCAAGCGGGTGGAGGACGGCACGGCCTCCAGCGCGCAGGCGCGCCAGGCAGGCGCCGGCGCGCGGCCGCTGGCCGAACTGGGCTGGCAGTTCGCACAAAAGCAAACCTGAGGACCCCACGATGGACTTCGCCTACTCCGACCGCACCAACGCACTGCGCGAGCGTGTCAGCGCCTTCATGGCCGAGCATGTGTACCCGGCCGAGCCGGCCTACCACGCGGAACTCGAAGCCCGCACGCGCGAGGGCCGGCGCTGGACGCCGCTCCAGGTGATCGAGAAGCTCAAGCCGAAGGCACGCGCGGCCGGGTTGTGGAATCTCTTTCTGCCGGACAGCGAACTCGGCGCCGGACTGAGCAACACCGAGTACGCACCGCTGTCCGAGATCATGGGCCGCGTGCCCTGGGCCAGCGAGGTCTTCAACTGCTCGGCGCCCGACACCGGCAACATGGAGGTGCTGGTGCGCTACGGCAGCGCCGAGCACAAGAAGCGCTGGCTCGAGCCGCTGCTGGCCGGCGAGATCCGCAGCGCATTCGCGATGACCGAGCCCGACGTGGCGTCGAGCGACGCCACCAACATCGAAGCGCGCATCGAACGCCGCGGCGACGACTACGTGATCAACGGTCGCAAGTGGTGGACCTCGGGTGCCGGCGACCCGCGTTGCGCGGTGATGATCTTCATGGGCAAGACCGATCCGTCGGCCGGCCGGCACTCGCAGCAGTCGATGATCCTGGTGCCGATGGATGCACCGGGCGTCAAGGTGCTGCGCCCGCTGACGGTGTTCGGCTACGACGACGCCCCGCACGGCCACATGGAGGTGGACTTCCACAATGTGCGCGTGCCGGCGTCGAACATCCTGCTCGGCGAGGGCCGCGGCTTCGAGATCGCGCAGGGCCGCCTCGGCCCGGGCCGCATCCACCATTGCATGCGCCTGATCGGCTTGGCCGAACGTGCGCTCGAACTGATGTGCCGGCGCGCCAGCCAACGTGTCGCGTTCGGCCGCCCGGTGGCCGAACAAGGTGTGACGCGCGAGCGCATCGCCGAGGCGCGCTGCCAGATCGAGCAGGCGCGGCTGCTGACGCTCAAGGCAGCCTGGATGATGGACAAGGCCGGCAACAAGGCCGCGCAGACCGAGATCGCGATGATCAAGGTGGTGGCGCCGACCATGGCCTGCCGCGTCATCGACTGGGCGATGCAGGTGCATGGCGGCGGCGGCATGAGCCAGGATTTTCCGCTCGCCTACTTCTATACCCTGGCACGCACGCTGCGCTTTGCCGACGGGCCCGACGAGGTGCACCGCAACGCGCTGGCGAAGATGGAACTCGGCCGCCAGGCGGCCTGAAACTGGGCTGCTAGCCGCGTCCGGCCGCGTCCCCGGGCATCGCACTCGGCGCGTCCCAGCCACTCGGCCGTTCGCTGCCGACCGCACCGCGCGCCACTTCGGCGCCGACGCGCCGCGCCGCAGCGGCCGCGACGCTACCCAGGCCCACCGCCGCGTCCAAGGCCTCGGGTGTCGGCTGCGGCAGCGCCATGCGCAGCACGAACCGGCCGCGCTGCACGACCATCACGAACGGCACCGCGGCATCGAGCCAGGACGAGGACGCGTCGAGCGAGCGCGCCAGCGCGCCCTCGATCCACATCGGCGCCGCCGCCGGCCGGTTGGCCAGCGCGGCAAAACGCTCGCGCAGCACGCCCAGCGCCGAGCGCGGCATCGGCGGGTAGAGCACCAGCCAGCGCATCTCTTCGGGCGTGCGATCGTCCATGCGCGTCTGGTTGCCCTCGGTGAACTGCTCGAACACCTGGTTTTCGAGCGGCGCCACCAGCGACCGCGCGATCACCATCATCTGCAGGTCACCCGCGTCGCCGATGTCGGCGCGCACGCGCAGCTCCATGCCCCCGATGTAGTCGCGCTGCGACGGGCCCCATTCGGCACGCCAGGCGGCGCCACCCGCGGTGGACTCGATGACGAATCCGTCGCCGCCGCGCGCCGGCGCGAAACGATGGCCGCCCGCCGCGGCCCAGGCCTTCGCCGGGGACGTTGCCTCGCCGTCGGCATCCGCCGCGGCACCGAACCATCGCCTGAACAGGTTTCGCATCGCTGCTAGAGTGGCCGAAGCCGTCGTGCAAGGAGTGCCGGATGACGATCGAAGTGTATTCGTGGGCCACGCCGAACGGGCACAAGGTGCACGTCATGCTCGAGGAATGTGGCCTGCCCTACCGTGTTCATGCGGTCGACATCGGTGCCGGCGACCAGTTCAAGCCCGAGTTCCTGGCCATCAGCCCGAACAACAAGATCCCGGCGATCACCGACCCTGACGGGCCGGATGGGCAGCCCATCTCGCTGTTCGAGTCGGGTGCGATCCTGCTCTACCTGGCCGCGAAGACGGGCCGCTTCCTGCCCGACGACTCGCGCGGCAAGTACGAGGTGCTGCAGTGGCTGATGTTCCAGATGGGCGGCGTCGGTCCGATGCTGGGGCAGGCGCATCACTTCCGCATCTATGCGCCCGAGAAGCTGCCCTACGCGATAGATCGCTACTCCAACGAAGCCAAGCGCCTGTACGGCGTGATGGACCAGCGCCTCGCGAGGTCGAAGTACCTCGGCGGCAAGGCCTACTCGATCGCCGACATCGCGGTCTTCCCGTGGCTGCGCTCGTGGAAGAACCAGGGCATCGACTGGAACGACTATCCGCACCTCAAGGGCTGGTTCGACGAGGTCGGCGCGCGCCCTGCGGTCAAGCGCGGCGTCGAGGTGCTGGCGGCGGCGCGCAAGCCGATCACCGATGAGAAGTCGCGCGAGGTGCTGTTCGGCGCCACGCAGTACCAGCGTCACTGATCCTTGAAGTCGCCCGCCACGCCGATCACCAGCTTGGCCGGGTCGAGGTACTTGCGCAACGCCGCGTTGACCTGGTCGAGCGACAAGGCCCCGAGCTTCGCATCCACCTGGCCGGCGTAGGCGAAGGTGCGGCCGAGGTCGAGGTTGCGCGCCAACGCGGCGGCCAAGTTGCCGTCCTGCGCGCGCGACAGGCGGCGGTAGTTCAGCAGGCCGCGCTTGCCCTCCTCGAGCTCCTTGGCGGTGAAGCCGTCCTTCAGCGCGAGCGCGATCTCCTCCTTGAACGCGGCCTCGACCTTGGCGCGGTTGCCGGGCGCGAAGATGGCGCCGCCGTTCCACGACGAATGGCGCTCGTAGGCGTTCCAGGCCACGTAGGCGTAGACGTCGTACGACAGGCCCTCGCGCTCGCGGATGCGCCTCCACAGGCGCGAGTTGCCGCCGTTGCCGAGCAGGTAGTTCGCGAGCGTGAAGGCCGGGTAGTCGTCGTCGCTGTCGTTCAGCGCCACCTGCAGCGTGGCCTGCAGCACCGCGTTCTGCTTGTCCGGCGTGACGAAGACCAGGCGTGCCGGCGGCACAGCCACCAGCGGCTGCGGCACGCGCGCATAGGGCATCGCCGTGGCCCACCCGCCGAAGGCACGCTCGGCCGCGGCCTTCACCGCTGCGGCGTCGAAGTCGCCCACCGCCGACAGTTCGACCCGGCTGGCGCCGACCACGCGTGCGTGCAGCGTGCGCAGCGTCTCGGTGCTCACCGCGCGCAGGTCCTGCAGGCGCTCGTCGAAGCTGCGCGCATGGCGGATGTCGCCGCGCGGGTACGGGTTGCCGTGGCGCGAGATCGCCTCTTCGAGGATGGCCTCGGGTTCCTTGCGCTGGGCCTCGATCGCCGCCATGCCCTGGCGCTTGATCTCGTCGAGCACCGCGGCGTCGAAGGCCGGCCGGCGCAGCAACTGCCCGACCAGCTCGATGGCGGCCGGCAGGTGCTCGCGCCGCGACTGCAGCGATACCGTCAGCGCGCCCGGTTCCTGCGAACCGTAGGCGAAACGCAGTTCGGTGCGCAGGGCGTCGAGCCGATCCTGCACCTGCTGGCGCGTGAGCTCCGGCGTGCCCTTGTCGAGCATCGCCGCCAGCAGCGCCGACGCTTCGGCCTGGCCCTGCCAGGCTGCCAGGTCGCCGCCGCGCAGCGTCAGCTGTGCGCTCACCGCCTGGCCGCGCGTCGTCTTCGGCAGCAGTGCGAACTGCACGCCGGCCGCGCTGCCGGCCAGACGTCCACGCTGGGTGCGCGCGTCGATGTTGGCCGGCGTCGCCTCGAAGCGTTCGGCCGCCGCGGCCCCCGCCTGCGGCACGAAGTCCTTCATCTGCTGCGCCAGGTCCACCGCGGCCGGTGCCGGTGCGCGCTGCGGTTTGTCGGTCGGCAGGTAGACGCCCAGCGTGCGATTCGCCGGCAGCAGGGTCTGCGCCGCGAAGCGCTGGACGTCGGCCAACTTGGCCGCGCGCACGCGGTCGCGCAGCAGGAAGAACAGGCGCCAGTCACCCTGCGACACCGTCTCAGACAGACCGACGCCGACCTGCTCCGGGTCGGTGAACTGCTGCTCCCAGGCGTTGAGCCACTTGGTGCGGGCGCGTTCAAGCTCCTCGGCCGTGATCGGCTCGGTGGCCACGCTCTCGAGCGTCGACAACAGCGCGGCCTGCGCCGCCGCCACGTCCTGACCCGGTGCGAGGCCGGCCCCGAAGCTGAGAAAGCCCGGATCGTGCAGCGCCGGCGTCCAGGACCAGGTCGACGCCGCGAGCCGGGCCTCGGTGACCCGCTTGTGCAGGCGCCCGGCCGGCGTGTCGCCCATCACCAGGCTCAGCAACTCGGCCGCCGCATGGTCGGGGTGCCCACCAGGCACGCTGTGGTAAGCCGCCATCAGCTGCGGCGTGCCGCCGACACGGCGCAGCGTGATGGCGCGCTCGCCGTCCTGCGTCGGATCGAGCGTGTAGAGCGCCGGCAGCGCACGCTTGGGCTTGGCGATGCGTCCGAAGTGGCGCTGCACCAGCGCCAGCACCTTGGCCGGCTCGAAGGTACCCGAGACGATCAGCGTCGCGTTGTCGGGCTGGTAGTAGCGGCGGTAGAAGGCCTGCAGGCGGCCGATGTCCACGCCCTCGACGTCGGCGCGCGCACCGATCGTCGACTTGCCGTAGTTGTGCCACTGGTACATCGTGGCCATGGTCTTCTCGAACAGGATGCGCCCGGGGTTGTTCTCGCCCATCTCCATCTCGTTGCGCACCACGGTCATCTCGCTGTCGAGATCCTTCTTCGCGATGAAGCTCTTGGTCATCGACTCGGCCAGCCAGTCCAGATACCAGGCCAGGTTGGCCTCGTTGGCGGCGAAGCTCGCAAAGTAGTTGGTGCGGTCGAGCCAGGTGCTGCCGTTGGCGCGCAGCCCGCGCTTGTTGAACTCGGCCCACACCGTCAGATGGCGCGGCGTGCCCTTGAAGAGCAGGTGCTCGAGCAGGTGCGCCATGCCGGTCTCGCCGTAGTTCTCGTGGCGGCTGCCGACGCGGTAGGTCAGGTTCACCGTCGTCGTCGGCTTCGAGTCGTCGGGCGCGATCAACACCTGCAGGCCGTTGGGCAGGCGGTACTCGGTGATGCCCTCGACCTGGGTCACCGGCGTGAGCGCCGCGACGGCCACCATCGGCAGCCACAACAGTACGAGAACGAACGGGCGAAGCAGCTTCGGCATGGCGGATGGCGTGGGGTTGGCCTGCCCGGAGGGACTCGAACCCCCGACCTGCTGCTTAGAAGGCAGCTGCTCTATCCAGTTGAGCTACGGGCAGTGCGCCGGGGAAACGATGGTCGGGGCGACACGATTCGAACGTGCGACCTACTGCTCCCAAAGCAGACGCGCTACCAGGCTGCGCTACGCCCCGACATGGCTCGCATTCTACGGTGCCACCCTCTCGGCCCGCGGCGGGTCGGGCGCGGGCAGCGCGAGCTGGCGCGCCACGGCCTGGCATTGGCGGATGTGCTGCTCGCAGACGTACTTGAGTGCACCGAAGGTCAGCATCGCCGAGACCGCCTGGCCGGCGATCGGCACGAACTTGGCGGCCTGCTGCGTGGTCAGGCGCACGCCGACAATCTTGAGCGCGTGGATCACCAGCTCACGCGTCACCAGCCGGCCCACGAGCAGCCCGCCGCCGGTGCTGATGGCCTTGTAGACCACCAGGCGGCGGTCGGGCGCCAGGCGCTCGATCTGTTCGGGGCTCAGGCCGAAGGCGCGGTTGATCTCGGGCAGCAGTTTGACGAGTATGCCCACGTCGGTGAGCCAGTCCAGGCCCGGCACCGGCACCATCGCCACGCCGGCGGCCAGCAGCGCACGCTGCGTCACCAAGCGGCGGCAGCGGGCCGCGATCGCTTCGACATCGCCGTGCGGCCGATAATCGGTCGACGCCGTCTTCGCCTTGCCCATGCGCATCCGACTCCAACTGCTGCTGGCCACCATTGTGGCCCTGTCCGCGCCGATCGCCTCCGCACTGGGTCAGCCGCAGCTGAACCTGCCCGTGGTGCAGTTGAGCGCCGGCATGCACGGCATCCGCGCCCAGGTGGCGGCCACGCCCGAGCAACGGGCGACCGGCCTGATGTTCCGGCGCGAGATGCCGACGCACGAGGGCATGCTGTTCGTGTTCGAGCAGCCCTCCGTGCAATGCTTCTGGATGAAGAACACGCTGCTGCCGCTGTCGATTGCGTTCCTGGCCGACGACGGCACGGTGGTCAACGTGCGCGAGATGCAGCCGCAGGCCCTGGACAGCCACTGCTCGGACAAGCCGGTGCGCTACGTGCTCGAGATGAACCAGGGCTGGTTCGCCAAGCGTGGCATCAAGCCCGGGTTCAAGCTGACAGGCCCCGGTGGCAAGCCATTCGGGGCCTTCTAGACCTTCAGCTCAGGCGAAGTTGCTCGCCGCGAACTGCCAGTTCACCAGCTTGTCGAGGAAGGTCTCGACGAACTTCTGGCGCAGGTTGCGGTAGTCGATGTAGTAGGCGTGTTCCCACACGTCCACCGTGAGCAGGGCCTTGTCGGCCGTGGTCAGCGGCGTGCCGGCGGCGCCGGTGTTGACGATGTCGACGCTGCCGTCGGGCTTCTTCACCAGCCAGGTCCAGCCCGAGCCGAAGTTGCCGACCGCGCTCTTGACGAAGGCCTCGCGGAAGGCGGCGTAGCTGCCCCACTTGGCGTTGATCGCCGCGGCCAGCGCGCCGGTCGGCTCGCCGCCGCCAGCGGGCTTCATGCAGTTCCAGAAGAAGGTGTGGTTCCAGATCTGAGCGGCGTTGTTGTAGACGCCGCCCGAGGCCTTCTTGACGATCTGCTCAAGCGTCATGGCCTCGAACTCGGTGCCCTTCTGCAGGTTGTTCAGATTCACCACGTAGGCGTTGTGGTGCTTGCCGTGATGGAACTCGAGCGTCTCCTTGCTGTAGTGCGGCGCGAGCGAGTCGATCGGGAACGGCAGCGGCGGCAGGGTGTGTTCCATGCGAGGTCCTGTGGAGGTTGGGTGAGAACGAGGGCGATTCTAGGCAGCTCGCGCCGGCACGCCCGCACCAGGGTTCCTGTGGCTCAGTCGCCTGGCGCGTCGACCGCACCTTCGACACGCGCGCGCACCGCCCCATCCTGCCATTGCAGCGTCAGCGCCTGGCCCGAGCGCACCGCGCGCGCGGACGTCACCGGCCGCGCCTGTGCGTCGAGCACGAAGGCGTAGCCGCGCGCCAGCACCTGCGTCGGGTCCAGCGCCGCCAGGCGGCCTCCCAGCGCGGCCAGGTGCGCGGCGCGGGCATGCAGAGCCGCACTCGCCGAGCGCACCAGGCGCTCGCGCAGGCTGCGCGGGGCGAGGCGCTGCACGTCGAGCG
>JALHQP010000125.1 GCA_022841885.1 Aquincola sp.
ATCTAAGCGGGAAACTCGTCTCAAGATGAGTCTTGCCGGGGCCTTGAGCCCCCTGAAGAGTCGTTCGAGACCAGGACGTTGATAGGCCGGGTGTGGAAGCGCAGTAATGCGTTGAGCTAACCGGTACTAATTGCTCGTGAGGCTTGACCCTATAACTTTGACGTGTTTGTCTATAGTTATGCCGGGTGTGCAATCATCTTACTGATTCGATTCTGTGAATTGGCTTGCTTGAGCGATCAAGCAGGCGACAAGTTAAGCCTGATGACCATAGCGAGGTGGTCCCACTCCTTCCCATCCCGAACAGGACAGTGAAACGCCTCAGCGCCGATGATAGTGCGGGTTCCCGTGTGAAAGTAGGACATCGTCAGGCTAATATCCAGAGAAGCCCGGCCAGTAATGGTCGGGCTTTTCGCTTTCTGCACTCGCGATCAGTGCGGACGCAACTCGCGGCGCAGAATCTTGCCCACGTTGCTCTTGGGAAGGTCGTCGCGGAACTCGATCCAGCGTGGCCGCTTGTAAGCCGTGAAGTTCTCGCGGCAGTAGCTCGCCAGGTCGTCCTCGCTCAACGACGGGTCCTTCTTCACGACGAAGAGCTTGACGGCCTCGCCGGACTTGGCGTCGGGCATGCCGATCGCTGCACACTCCAGAACGCCGGGATGCAAGCTCACCACCTGTTCGATCTCGGTCGGGTAGACGTTGAAGCCTGACACCAAGATCATGTCCTTCTTGCGATCGACGATCCGGACATAGCCCCGCGTGTCCATCACGCCGACATCGCCTGACTTGAAATACCCGTCGGCGGTCATGACCCTCTCGGTCTCGTCGGGGCGCTGCCAATAACCGGCCATCACCTGCGGGCCTCGAATGCAGATCTCGCCAGGAGCCCCCACGGGCACATCGTGGCCCTCGTCATCGCGAATCGCGATCTCCGTCGACGGGATCGGCACGCCGATCGTCCCGCTGAAGCTCGTGCTGTCCACGCGGTTCGAGGTTGCCACTGGCGACGTCTCCGACAGACCGTAGCCCTCGACGATCGGGCAACCTGTCACCTCCAGCCAGCGCTTGGCCGTCGCCTCCTGCACCGCCATGCCCCCGCCGTTGGACACGACCAGCCCTGAGAAGTCCAGGCGTGCGAAGGCCGGCTCGTTGGCCAACGCGTTGAACAAGGTGTTCACCGCGGGGAACATGTTCACCCGGTAGTCGCTCAGCGTGCGCACGAAGCCCGGGATGTCGCGCGGGTTCGGGATCAGCAGGTTCATCATCCCCAAACGCGCGCCCATTAAGTAGCAGATCGTCAGCGCGAAGATGTGATACATCGGCAGCGCGCACACCACGGTCAACTGCGAGCCCGCCACGCGATCGAGCATCGGCCTGAACCAAGCCTCCGTCTGCAGAATGTTGGCGACCACATTGCGGTGCAGCAGCGTGGCACCTTTGGAGACCCCTGTCGTGCCACCGGTGTACTGCAGGAAGGCCACGTCGTCGGGCTTCACCTCGACGCGCCGCAACGTCAGCCGCGAACCCTGCTCGCAGGCTGCGGCAAAGCGCGTCACCGTTCGGCCGCCGTCGAGCGGCAGGCGGAACTCGGGCACCATCTTGCGCAGGTGCCGCACTGCGAAGTTGACGAAGCGCCCCTTCCAGAACCCCAACAGATCGCCCATCGACACCAGCACCACATGGCGCAGGCGCGTGCGAGCAATCACCTCCTCCAGCGTGGTCGCAATGTTCTCCAGCACGAGGATCGCCTGCGCCCCTGAGTCGTTGAGCTGATGCTCCAGCTCGCGTGGCGTGTACAGCGGATTGACGTTGACGACGACATGGCCGGCGCGCAGCACCGCGGCAATCGCCACCATGTATTGAGGCAGGTTCGGCATCATCAGCGCGACGCGCGAGCCGCGTTCCAGGCCCTGCTGCTGCAACCAGGCCGCGAGATCGGACGAGAGCCGGTCGATGTCCCCGAACGTGAGCCGCGTCCCCATGCAAGCCGCTGCCTGCCGCTTGGCGTACTGCTGGAACGAGCCTTCGAGCAGGTCCACCAGCGTCGTCTGCCCATCCAGCGCCACTTCGGCAGGAACGCCCTGCGGGTACTCTGCCAGCCAGGGGCGGAGCCTCAGGTCGATTTGTCCATCGGGAAGTCGGTCCATGGCCCGATGCTGCGTGCTGCCGGCCGCTCGCGGCTACGGGAGTTGTCCTAGCCGCACCGCGTCGCCTGGGTGACAGGCAAACAAGGCGCTCGCAATGTCACGCTCTCGCTGGCCGACCAACGCCAGGAACTCGTCGGCGCCTCGCATGGCGCGAAAGGTATCGAAACCGGCCTCGAGAAAGGTCTGCAACGCCGCCATGCCGGCGGCTCGCGCGGGCGCGCGCATCAGGCGCAGGCTGTGGCGCAGCAGGGGGTTGCGTGTCAGCGCGTCCAGCGCCTCGCCCACAGCGCATATCAACCCGATCTGTCGCTCGCGACCTGCCACGTCGCCGCACTGCTGCCAGGCGCGCGCGTAGGCCTGGGCGTCCACCACGGCCGTCGGCAGCGCCCTCGCCATCGCCGTGTCGAAGTGCTCGGACAGCGCGTGCAAGGCCCCCAGCGACGCCACCGTGGCCACCACCTCGCTGGGAAACAGCCGCACCAGCGCCGGGACGATGCGCGCGAACTGGCTGTCACGCTGCGTGAAGTCCGACGGTCCATAGAGCTCTTCGAGGAAGAAGTTGGACGCCCCGGCATAGCGCGGATGCGCCAGCAGATCGGCGTAGGTGTGTTCGAAGCGCCGCTGCTGGTAGCGCTTGACGGCCACGACACGCTCTCCCAGGCTCGCGTCGGCGGCGCGCAGCGCGCGTTCCACCGCGACGGCCTCCAGATGCGCCAGGATGGCCGCGCCGGCCTGTTGATTCATCGCGGGTTTGCCACGGTTTTGGTTAGTCGACCGTCCCTAGCGGCCAGCGCCGCAATGATGCAACACTGGCCGAATGCAAAGGCGCACTCTGCTTGGATTGGGTGTGGCGGGCGGCCTCGCGCTGGCCGTGCTCGGCGGCGGCGCCGCGTGGACGCTGCGCACGCCCGCCTGGCATCGCGGCGCGTTGTCACCGGCGGGTCGCGAGATCTGCCTCGCCGTCGCGCGCGCGGTGCTCGACGGCAGCTTGCCCGCCGGTAGCGACCGTCGTGCGCAGGCGCTCGATGCCTTCATCTTGCGTCTGAGTGCCGCGATCGCCAGCCTGCCTCCCGCCACACAGGCGCAGCTCGACGAACTGCTTTCCTTGCTGGCCACCGCGCCCGGCCGCCGCATGATGGCCGGCCTGTCGCAAGCCTGGGGCACCGCGTCGGCGGTGGATGTGCAAGCCGCGTTGCAGTCCATGCGCGCCTCGTCGCTGGGGTTGCGTCGGCAGGCCTACCATGCGCTGCGCGACCTGACCCAGGGCGCGTACTTCGCCGACCCGGCCACCTGGGCAGCGATGGGCTACCCCGGGCCGCAGCCCATCCCAGTGGCCAACCCATGAGCACGCTGGTCGACCCGATCGTCGAGGGGCTCGCGCGCGGCTGGCGCGTGCTGGGCGGCGCCCGTGGCATCGCGCCGGCACAACTCGAGTGCGACGTGGCCATCATCGGCAGCGGTGCCGGTGCCGGCATCACCGCCGAACTGCTCAGCGCGGCCGGTCTCAAAATCGTGATCGTCGAGGAAGGCCCGCTCAAGTCGAGCCGCGACTTCAGGCAGCTCGAGTCGGAGGCCTACCCGTCGCTGTACCAGGAAGTCGCCGCGCGCAAGACCGCCGACAAGGCCATCAACATCATGCAGGGCCGCTGCGTTGGCGGCTCGACCACGGTCAACTGGACGAGCTCGTTCCGTACACCGTCGGCCACGCTGGACTACTGGCGCGTGCACTTCGGTCTGACCGAGTTCAGCGACGACGCGCTGTCGCCCTGGTTCCTGCGCGCCGAACAGCGCCTGGGCATCGGCCCCTGGCTCGCGCCACCGAACGAGAACAACGACCTGCTGCGACGCGGCGCGCTCAAGCTCGGCATTGCCGCAGCGGCGATCCAGCGCAACGTCAAGGGTTGCTGGAATCTCGGCTCCTGCGGCCTGGGCTGCCCGACCAATGCCAAGCAGTCGATGCTGGTGACGACGATTCCCTTTGCGCTCGATCGCGGTGCCACGCTGCTGATCGAGACGCGGGCCGATCGCTTCGAGATCCAGGATGGGCGCGTCGCCGCGCTGACGTGCCACGCCGTGTCCCCCAACGGCGCCGTGCCCGGCGGCGCCGCACGCACGCGCATCGTGGCCAGACACTATGTGCTGGCCGGGGGCGCGATCAACTCGCCGGGCTTGCTTCTGCGCAGCCGTGCGCCCGACCCCCAGCGCCTGCTCGGTGCACGCACCTTCCTGCACCCCGTCGTGGCCTCGGTCGCGAGCTTCGACCATCGTGTCGCCGGCTGGGAGGGTGCGCCGCAGACAATCTACAGCGACCACTTCCTCGATCTGCATCCGGTCGACGGACCGATGGGCTACAAGCTCGAGGCCCCGCCGCTGCACCCGCTGCTGTTCTCCACCTCGATCGTCGGCTTCGGCCGTGAAGCGGCGGCGCGGCTGACGGACTTCGCGAACAGCCATGCACTGCTCGCGCTGTTGCGCGACGGCTTCCACCCGCAATCGGCCGGCGGTCGCGTGAGGCTGCGCAACGACGGTTCGCCGGAGCTCGACTACCCGATCACCGAATTCATCTGGGACGGCGCGCGCCGCGCGCTGCTGTCGATGGCCGAGCTGCAGTTCGCCGCCGGCGCGTCCAAGGTGGGTGTGGGCCACGAGCTCGCACCGCTGTACACGCGCTGGGCCGAGGCGCGCGAGGGCATCCTTGCGCTGCCGATGCAACCCTTGCTGACCAAGGTGTTCAGCGCGCACGTGATGGGTGGTTGCGGCCTCGCCGCCGACGCGGGGCGCGGCGTCTGCCGGCCCGACGGCGTGCACTGGCAGCTGCCCAACCTGTCGGTGCACGACGGCTCCATCTTCCCCACCAGCATCGGCGCCAACCCGCAGCTGTCGATCTACGGCATCGTCAACAGGCTCGCCAGCGGCCTGGCCAAGCGGCTCACCGGCCGCGACGTGGCACTCGGCGCATCGTGATCGCGCGCCTTCAGCGCACCACAGTCTTCCTGCTGCTGTTCACGGCGGCGCTGTGGTTCGTCGCGCGCGCCTGGCAGGGGCAGTGGCTCGCGGCCGGCGTCGGCGCGCTGCTGCTGTTGAACCTGCAGCCGCTGGTGCTGGCCTTCGAGTTCTTCGTGCTGCTGCCCTGGATCAATCGACGCGACCCGACGCCGCGGCCGGGCTGGCGCCAGCTCGCGCGGGCGTGGTGGCGCGAGTCGCTGACGGCGCACGCGGTGTTCGGCTGGCACCAACCCTTCCATGCTTCGCGCCACGCCGACTCGCTCGGGGCCGAGGCACATGGGCGTCGCGCGGTCGTGCTGGTGCACGGCTTCTTCTGCAACCGCGGCGTGTGGAACCGCTGGATGCCGGCGTTGCGCCGACACGGGGTGCCCTACGTCGCGGTGAACCTCGAGCCGCCTTTCGCCGGCATCGACCACTACGCGTCGGTCATCGACCAGGCCGTCGAGCGTGCTGCCGCCGCAAGCGGTATGCCGCCGCTGATCGTCGGCCACAGCATGGGCGGGCTGGCGATCCGTGCCTGGTGGCGCGCGCAAGGTGCCCGGGCGGCATCGCGCGTGACGCAAGCCATCACCATCGGCTCACCGCACCACGGCACCTTCACGGCCCGCTTCGCCAAGGCGGACAACGCGCGCCAGATGGCGCAGGCCAGCGACTGGCTGACGGCGCTGGCTGCGAGCGAAGGCCCGGAGCAGCGCGCGCGTTTCACCTGTTTCTACAGCCACTGCGACAACATCGTGATGCCGGCGTCGACGGCCGCTTTGCCCGGCGCCGACAACCGCCATTTACCGGGCGAGCCGCATGTCGCGCTGGTGTTCGCGCCCGAGGTGTTCGACGAGGTGCTCAGGCGCGTGCGCGCGCCCGAACTCACACCGCGTTCGGGCTGAAGCGTCGCTCGCCGGGCAGCACGAGCCCGGCTTCCATCGTGGGCAGCGCGCGCACCTCGCGGTAGATCGGCGTGAAGTCCGGCGCCGTGGCCTCGAACAGCTGGTCGAACGAATCGATCACGAAGTAGTTGGCCTGGTAGCTGTCGATCTTGTACTTGCTGCGCATCAGGCGCCGCAGATCGAAGGCCACGCGCTCGGGTTCGTTGCTGGTCACGCTGTAGGTCAACTCGCCGGCCGACGACAGGATGCCCGCGCCGTAGGCGCGAAGCCCCTGCGGCGTGGCGATCAACCCGAACTCCACCGTGTACCAGTACAGGCGCGCCAGCAGCTCGCAGGCGTCGAGCCGACTCGCCTTCAGGCCGCCGGCGCCATAGGCCTGCATGTAGTCGGCGAACACCGGGTTGAACAGCAGCGGCACATGGCCGAAGAGGTCGTGGAACACGTCGGGTTCGACGATGTAGTCGAACTCCTCGGGCCGGCGCAGCCAGTCGGTCACCGGGAACTTGCGCGACGCGAGCAGTGCGAAGAAGGCCTCTTCCGGAATCAGGCCCGGCACGCTGACGACCTGCCAGCCGGTCGCTTGCATCAGGCGCTCGGAGATGTCGTCGAAGTGCGGGATGCGCTCCGGTGCACCGAGCTGCGCCACCGCGGCGATGAACTCGTCGCAGGCCTTGCCCGGCAGTTGCTGCACCTGCCGGGCATACAGGCGCCGGTACGTGTCGTGGTCGGCGGCGGTGTACTGCGCGTAGTCCTGCTCGCAGGTGTAGTCGGCGCGGGCGCGTGCATAGTCGCCGCGCGGCGGGCGGGTGCCCTCGCCGTAGGTCACCGGCGCGACGCCGGCGTTGACCGCCTTCGCGCCCTTCATCCTCAGGCCTTGCTCAGCACGCCGCGGCGCATCTGGTCGAGCTCGATGCTCTCGAACAGGGCCTTGAAGTTGCCCTCGCCAAAGCCCTGGTCGCCCTTGCGCTGGATGAACTCGAAGAAGATCGGCCCGAGCTGGTTCTCCGAGAAGATCTGCAGCAGCAGCTCACCGGCCTTGCCGTCGACCAGGATCTTGCGCTTCTTGAGCTCGGCCACGTTCTCGCCGTGGCCCGGGATGCGCTTGTCGACCAGCTCGTAGTAGGTGTCGATCGTGTCGAGCAGCTTGACCTCGGCGGCGCGCAGCGCATCGACGGTCTTGAACAGGTCGGTCGAGCCGAGCGCAATGTGCTGGATGCCTTCGCCGTGGTAGCGGTCCAGGTATTCCTGGATCTGGCCCGCCTTTTCGTTGCCCTCTTCGTTGATCGGGATGCGGATCTTGCCGCAGGGGCTGGTCATGGCCTTGCTCTTGACGCCGGTGACCTGGCCCTCGATGTCGAAGTAGCGGACTTCGCGGAAGTTGAACAGGCGCTCGTAGAAGCCCGCCCACTCGGCCATGCGGCCGCGGTGCACGTTGTGCGTCAGGTGGTCGATGTAGGTCAGGCCGTGGCCCGGCGCCGCCAACGCATCGGCCCCGACGCCGGGCAGCGGCTCGAAGTCGACGTCGAAGAAGCCGATGTTGCCGATGTCACCCGACTTCGCACCGTTCTTGCCGCGCCAGCGGTCGACGAAGTAGATCAGCGAGTCGCCGATGCCCTTGATCGCTGGGATGTTCAGCTCGCCTGGGCCGGCGACGCCGGCGTAGCCCCAGGCACCGAGCGACAGTGCGCGCTCGTAAGCCGCCTTCGCGTCCTTGACGCGGAAGGCAATGGCGCAGATCGACGGCCCGTGCAGGCGCGCGAAACGCTGCGCGAACGAATCGGGCTCGGCGTTGACGATGAAGTTGATCTCGCCCTGGCGGTACAGCACCACGTTCTTGTGGCGGTGGCGCGCGATCGGCTTGAAGCCCATGCGCGCGAACAGCGCGCCCATCGCGGCCGGGTCCGGCGCGGCGTACTCGATGAACTCGAAGCCGTCGGTGCCCATCGGGTTGTCCCAGGGGGTGAATTGCATGGCCTGCCTTGCTGCGTCTTGGGGATGCGTGACTCTAGGTTCGTTCGCGCGCAGGATTTGTGCAAGTTGCGGCCCGAGAGTCCATGTTGGCGCAGGAAAGCTGCACAATCTGCCCCATGGACGGCCCGATTCCGCTCGATGCCATAGACCGGCGCATCCTTCGCGCGCTGCAGCGCGACGGGCGGGCCACCTACGACGTGCTGGCGCAGGAGGTGGGCCTGTCGCCATCGGCCGCGCTGCGGCGCGTCAAGCGGCTCGAGGAGTCGGGCGCGGTCACGGCCTACGTGGCCCTGTTGGCGCCTGAGCGCATCGGCCTGCCGCTGATGGCCTACCTGAATGTGCGGCTGGAGAAGCACACCGAGCGCCATAAGCGCAACCCCATGGACCTGTTCCGCGCTGCGGTGCAGACCTGGCCCGAGGTCGTCGAGTGCGCCGCGCTCACCGGCGAGATGGACTACCTGCTGCGCGTGGTGGTCGAGGACATGGCGCACTACTCGCGCTTCGTCATGGACACCCTGCTCAAGCACCCGAGTGTGCAGGACTGCAAGACGAGCTTCGTGCTCGACCGCGTCAAGAACACCACCGCCTTGCCGGTCTGACGCGCCGCAGCCCCGCTAGGCGTCGATCTCGTGCAGCAGCTTCAGGACGGTCGCCGGGCTGAGCTGCAGCAGCGCGCCGATGTCGGCCACGTCGTCGGGCAGCGCGGCGTTGTCCCAGCCCTGCGCGGTGTGGCGCGCGACGCGCACGGCCAGCAGCACGTTGCGCACTTGCGACTGCTCGGCGTGCTTGTCGCTGTCCAGTCGGATCAGCAGTTCGGGCAGGCGCCAGGCCTTCATCAGCTGCTGCTGCAGGTCGGCCAGTGTGATGCCGAGCACCGCGCGCTGCGCGCTTGTCGAGCGTAGGCTCGGATCGGCCTGCTGGCGCTGCGCGATTTCCAGCGCCAGGCGCGGTGCATGACACCACAGCAGCAGTTCGGCGAAGTCGTGCAGCAACGCGGCCTCGTGGATCACCGCGGCGTCCGGGTCCAGCCGGTGCGCGGCGAAGCCGAGCGCGAAGCGGGCGGCGCGGTGTGCGCGCGCGAGCACGCCACGGGCGCCCTCCAGCGCCGCGGGCTCGTCGGCCAGCGTGGCCTCGATCGTCGACAGCTCGCCGAAGTGGCGGAAGAACGGGCCCACACCCATCAGCACCAGCGCGCCGATCACGGTCTCGACATCGGTCTCGCGCCGGCTGTTCATGCCCACATGGGCCAGCAGGCGCAGCGTCATCATCGGGTCGGTGCCGATCGACTCCGCCAGCAGATGGGCATCGACGGCGTCTTCGTTGGCCGCAAGCTCCGCCAGCGACGACGCGGTGCTGCCCAGCACCGGAATCGGCGCGTCGCGGAAGTACGCCACCCACGCGGCCAGGCTGGACAGCGGGGCCTGCAGGCGCGGACGGGTGGCGAGGTCGGTGCTCATGGCGGGGGCTCGTCCCCCGCTTATCGGCGCGCCCTGCGGCGGCTTGAGGCCGCCGCAGGGGCTTACCGAACAACCCTGCGCGCAGCGCGCTCCGGGACGAGCGCTTGGGAGCGGCCCGGCACGCTCACAGCCGGGTCACGCCGGGCAGCACGGCCACGAGCACGCCGTCGGCGTACAGCGCGCCTTCGGGCGCGCCGGCCTCGGCATGGAACTCCAGCGTGGCCGGGTGCAGGACCTTGGGCGCCGCAGGCGGCGCCGCCAGGCGTTGCGCCACCCGATCGAGGGCGTTGGTGGACAGGAGTTTTGTGGAGTCTGCCT